>NZ_JBEPPO010000002.1:0-406391 GCF_040547365.1 Pseudarthrobacter sp. PvP090 | reverse complement strand
GACCGGAAGCCGCCGTACAGCGGTGGCGGCGATCGTGACCGCAAGCCGTATGGTGACCGTGCTCCGCGTGAAGGTGGCGGCGAACGCCGGAGCTTTGGTACCGGTGGCGGGGACCGGAAGCCGCCGTACAGCGGTGGCGGCGATCGTGACCGCAAGCCGTATGGTGACCGTGCTCCGCGTGAAGGTGGCGGCGAACGCCGGAGCTTCGGTACCGGCGGCGCGGACCGCAAGCCCTACAGCGCCGGCGACAACCGTAAGCCCTTTGGCAGCCGTGATGACCGGCCTGCCCGGAGCTTTGACCGCGGCGACTCCGGTCCCCGCCAGTTCGGCCGCGACCGGGCAGAAGACCGCCCCGTCCGCGTCCCCAACGCCCGGGACCTCCGCAGCGCCAACCGCCCCGACCGCGAGCGTTCACCGCAGATCGACGACGACGTTACGGGCAAGGAACTGGACCGCGCCACGCACCACCAGATCAAGACCCTCGAGGACAACAGCGCCGAGTGGGTGGCCCGCCACCTCGTGATGGCCGGCCGTCTCATCGACGACGAGCCGGAGCTGGCCTTCCAGCATGCCCTCGCAGCCAGCCGGCGCGGAGGCCGCCTCGCGGCCGTCCGCGAAGCCGTGGGCCTGACGGCCTACGCCGCCGGCCACTACGGCGAAGCCCTGCGCGAGTTCCGCACCTACCGGAGGATCAGCGGCTCCAACATGCACCTGCCCGTGATGGCCGACTGCGAACGCGGACTCGGCCGGCCCGACCGCGCCCTGGAAATGGCACGCTCCGAAGAAGCCAAGGACCTCGACGCCCCCGGCAAGGCGGAACTGGCCATTGTGGCCGCCGGCGCCCGCACCGATCTGGGCCAGCTCGACGCCGCCGTCTCGGAACTGGAAATCGCCCAGCTGGACATCAACCGGGCGTTCTCCTACAGCCCGCGGCTGTTCCGCGCCTACGCCGAAGCCCTCGCCGCGGTCGGCCGCACCGCCGAGGCGGAGAAGTGGCAGCGCCAGGCCACCGTCGCCGAGAACGCCCTTGGCCTCGACGTCTCGGAGGACCCGGACATCATCGATCTTGGCTGGGACGAGGAAGAGGAAGCCCGCGAGGAAGAGCAGCAGCGCCGGCTCCTGGCCGAGCAGGCCGCCCAGCGGTCCGCCGCGGCTGCCCCGCAGGAAGGGTCGCCGCGCGCCGCCAGTGCCGAGGCGGTGGCCGGCCTGCCGGAAACAGAGGCGGCAGGCAACGCCCTCGACGAAGGATCCGACGACGCTGAATCCGACTTCTGGGAGTCCGACGATGCTGAGTCCGATGACGACTCGGTGGAAAAGGACGCTTTGGACCGGTCGGAGGTCCTCACCGGAGACGACTCCGGGGAGACCGGACACGATGATTCAGGCGAGACCGGGCATGAAGAGTCCCGCGACGCCGACTCCCGCGAGCCGGAACGCTCCGAAGGCTGATCGGGAATGGCCGCACCGGAGCTGATCTCCACCTTCGACGCACTGCTCGCCGACCTCGACGGCGTTGTCTACGCGGGCCCGCACGCCATACCAGGCGCCGTGGAATCCCTGCGCCGGCTCGCCGGGATCGGCGTCGGCCTCGGCTACGTGACGAACAACGCCTCCCGGACGCCGGCGCAGGTGGCGCAGCACCTGCGCGAGCTGGGAGCGCCGGCGGAAGACCACCAGGTGGTCAGCTCCTCGCAGGCCGCGGGCGAGCTGCTGGCTTCCCTGCTGCCGGCGGGTGCCCGCGTGCTGGTCACCGGCGGGGACTCCCTGGCGCAGGAGATCGAGCTCGCCGGCCTGGTGCCGGTGCGGAGCGAAGCGGAGCAGCCCGTCGCCGTCGTGCAGGGCTTCCATCCGGACCTCGGGTGGAAAGACCTGGCGGAAGCCGCCTACGTCATTGCCGGCGGCGCCCTGTGGGTGGCCACCAACACGGACATGTCCATTCCCCAGGCCCGGGGGATGGCCCCCGGCAACGGGACACTCGTTGCTGCCGTGGCGGCCGCCACCGGGCAGCGGCCGCTCGTCGCCGGGAAACCGGAAGCGCCGCTGTTCCACGCTGCGGCCAAACGCCTTGCCGCGGACCGGCCGCTCGTCGTTGGCGACCGCCTGGACACCGACATCCTCGGCGGAAACAGGGCCGGCTTCGCAACCGTGGCCGTGCTGACCGGCGTCGACACGCGGGAAACGATTCTCGCCGCGCGCACACTGGAGCGGCCCGGCTATCTCATCAACGACCTCACGGACCTCTACCGTCCCTACCCGGCGATTGAGATCGACGCCGGGCAGCACCGCTGCGGCGCGGCCGCCGCCGCCGTGCACGGGCAAGCGGTCCGGGTCAGCGGAGATCCCGGCGACCTCGACGCCTGGCGGGCCGCCTGCTCGGCCTGGTGGGCCGCCCATCCCGAGACCGCCACTGCCCTGGCACCGGTCCTCGAATGGCTGGATCACTAGACTGGGGATCATGACCGAGCTGAACCACACCACCGGAACCGACCCCGAAGGGGGAGACGCCCAGGTCACCTGGCCGCAACTTCCGGCGGAAGCCGGTGGGGCCGCAGGAAGTGATCCTTCCCGGGACCTCGCCGTCGGCGAACTGCTGAGCCGTCTCGGGGACGTGCCGGGCCTCCCCGTGGCCCGCCACGGGGAGGTCTATACCCTCCTGCACGATGAACTGCTGGCGGCCCTGAACGAGGCCGTCGCGGAACAACCAGCCACAGACCCGGCCGCCGCCGCCGGACCGACCCACTCACCAAGGAATGCCACGAATGAGCAGGCTTGACCAGGCCCTCGTCAGCCGAGGGCTGGCGAGGTCCCGCACCCATGCCGCCCGCCTCATCGCCGAAGGCAAGGTCAGTTCCGCCGGTGAGGTGCTGGCCAAGGCCTCCCTCCAGATCCAGGACGAGACCGTCCTCGACGTCGCAGCCGCCGACGAGGACAATTACGTCAGCCGTGCCGGACACAAACTGGCCGGCGCGCTGGACGCTTTTCCGGCCGTCGAGGTCGAGGGCAAGCGGTGCCTGGACGCCGGGGCCTCCACCGGCGGATTCACCGAGGTGCTGCTGCGGCGCGGCGCGGCCCACGTCGTGGCCGTCGACGTCGGTCACGACCAGCTGGTCCCCGTGATCCGGAATGACCCCCGTGTTTCCGTCCACGAGGGCCTCAACGTCCGCTACATGGCCCCGGATGAGATCGGCGGACCGGCGGCGGTGACGGTGGCGGACCTGTCTTTCATCTCCCTCACGCTCGTCCTTGCGCCCCTCGCGGCGTGCACGGAACCTGGCGGCGACCTCGTCCTGATGGTCAAGCCGCAGTTCGAGATCGGCAAGGACCGGCTGGGCCGCACCGGTGTCGTCACCTCGGAGTGGGAGCGCCGCCTCGCCGTGGGCAAAGTCGCGGCGGAGGCCATGGACACGGGGCTGGAACTGAGGGGCCTCGCCAGCAGCCCGCTGCCCGGCCAGGACGGAAACGTCGAGTACTTCCTGTGGATAAAGCGCGGGATTCGAACAGACCTGCCTAAGATCGAAGAGCGGGACGCAGCCGTCGCTGCGTTGCTCGGAACAATCTGGCCCAAGTACTAGAAGCACTGGAAAGCGGAACCCGATGAGCAGGCGTGTCCTCATCCTTGCCCACACAGGCCGTGAGGAGTCCCTCAAGGCTGCCTGGGAAGCGTGCGCGCAGCTTCACGAGTCCGGCATCATTCCCGTGATGCTCAAATCCGAGCTCGGCGACATGGTCCGTTTCTTCGGCCGGCTCGACCAGCCTGTCGAAATCCTCCATGACCACGTGATGCTGCCCGACGTCGAGCTCGTCATGGTGCTCGGCGGCGACGGGACCATTCTCCGTGCGGCTGAACTGGTGCGCGAGGTCGACGTTCCTCTGCTCGGTGTGAACCTTGGCCACGTGGGATTCCTGGCCGAGAGCGAGCGGGCGGATCTGGCCCAAACCGTCGAATGGATCGCGAGCCGCGAATACACCGTGGAAGAGCGGATGACCATCGACGTCCAGGTCTGGGTCCGCGGGCAGAAAATCTGGCACACCTGGGCCCTGAACGAGGCCGCGATCGAAAAAGGCAACCGGGAACGGATGCTCGAGGTGGTCACCGAGGTCGACGAACGCCCGCTGACGTCCTTCGGCTGCGACGGCGTTGTCCTTGCCACCCCCACCGGCTCCACGGCCTACGCCTTCTCCGCTGGCGGCCCGGTGGTATGGCCTGAGGTCGAGGCGCTGCTGATTGTGCCGATCAGCGCCCACGCGCTCTTCGCCAAGCCGCTGGTGGTCTCGCCCCGGTCCCGGCTCGCGGTCGAAATCCTGAACCGCACCGACGCGCAGGGCGTCCTGTGGTGCGACGGCCGCCGCTCGGTGGACCTTCCGCCCGGCGCGCGCGTGGAAGTGACCCGCTCCGCCACCCCCGTCCGGCTCGCCCGCACCCACCAGACACCCTTCTCCGGTCGCCTGGTCCGCAAGTTCGAACTGCCCATCCAGGGCTGGCGCGGGCCGATGCCGCACACCGCCACGGTCCATACCGGGCCGGTGCCGGTGATCCGCACCCCCCGGCCGATGCCCCCGCTTCCCACTCCGCCGCAGGCTGGGCCGCCGTACGCCGGGCCGGGCGAGACCCCTGATCCCTCGACTGCGAAGTGACCCATGCTTGAAGAACTGAGAATCCGCGACCTCGGCGTCATCACCGACGCGACGCTGCCCCTCGGCCCGGGACTGAGCGTCGTGACCGGTGAAACCGGTGCCGGCAAGACCATGGTGGTGACCGCCGTCGGGCTGCTGCTCGGCGCCCGGTCCGACGCCGGTGCCGTGCGCAGCGGCGCGAAAAGCGCCTCCGCGGAGGCGACAGTGAAGCTCGACGCCGGGCACCCGGCCGTGGCGCGCGCCCGGGAGGCCGGGGCCGAGGTCGAGGAGTTCGACGGCGGCGCCGAGCTGCTGCTCGCCCGCAGCGTGGGCGCGGACGGCCGCAGCCGCGCCTACCTCGGCGGGCGGGCCGCGCCGGTGGGGGTGCTCGGGGAGATCGGGGAAACCCTCGTGGTGGTCCACGGCCAGTCCGGGCAGATCCGGCTCAAGAGTGCGGTCGCGCAGCGCGGCGCCCTCGACAAATTCGCGGGGGAGAGCCTCTCCGCAGCGCTCGGCAGCTACCAGGAGCTCTACGCCCACTGGAAGTCCAGCCAGACCGAGCTGGACGAGCTCCGCAGCGCCGCCCGGGAACGCCTCCGCGAGGCCGAATCCCTGGAGGCTGCCCTGGCCGAGATCGACGCCGTCGACCCGCAACCGGGGGAGGACGAAACGCTCAAGGCGGAGGCGGTCAAGCTCGCCAACGTCGAGGAACTCCGGATCGCGGCCACCACGGCACACCAGGCGCTCATCGCCGAGGACTTCGGTGACGGCAACGACGCCACCGCACTGGTGGATGCCGCCAAACGCACCCTGGAGCACGTCGCCGAGCATGACGAGGAACTCGGCTCCGCGGCCGCCCGGCTCGCTGAGGTCGGCTTCCTGCTCAACGACATCGCCACCGAACTCGCCAGCTACCAGGCCGCCCTCGACACCGAAGGCCCGGAACGGCTCGCCGAGATCGAGGACCGCCGGGCCGCCCTGGCAAAGCTGGTGCGCAAATACGCCCCGAGCATCGACGAAGTGCTGGTCTGGGCCGAGGAGTCCCGGGCGCGCTTCCTGGAGCTGCAGGACGACTCCACCAGGATCGAGGCACTGGAGGCCGAGGTGGGCCGCGCCGGGACCGAGCTGGCCAAGCAGGCCGCCGGCATCAGCAAGCTCCGCACGAAGGCCGCCAAGGACCTCTCCGCCCGCGTCAGCGCCGAACTGAAGGCCCTGGCGATGGCGGATGCCACCCTGGTCATCAACGTCGAATCCGGCGGCCGGCCGGGACCGCACGGCGCGGACGAGATCTCCTTCCTGCTCCAGCCGCACTCCGGCGCCCCCGCCCGCCCGCTGGGCAAAGGCGCCTCGGGGGGTGAACTGTCCCGCGTGATGCTTGCCATCGAGGTGGTGCTGGCCGCGGTCGACCCGGTCCCCACCTTCGTCTTCGACGAGGTTGACGCCGGCGTGGGCGGCCGTGCCGCCGTCGAGATCGGACGCCGGCTGGCGATGCTGGCCCGCCACGTCCAGGTGCTCGTAGTCACCCACTTGCCGCAGGTGGCGGCCTTCGCCGACCAGCACATCCGGGTCACCAAGACCTCCGTGCGCGGCGCCGATGGCGCTACGGCAACCGGCTTCACGTCCAGCGACGTCCAGCTCCTCGACGAGGCGGAACGCGTCCGGGAGCTGGCCCGCATGCTCGCCGGCCAGGAGGACTCCGAATCCGCCCAGGCCCACGCCCAGGAGCTCCTCGACGACGCCCGGCTGCTGCCGCAGCAAGCGTGAACGCCCACGTGTGGCGGCCCCGTGCCGGAATGACAATCACACCGGCTCGCCGCGAACAGACCCCTGGAAGGCTGAATTGATGATAGGCTCGAACTCCGTGGTGCAGCGATCAAATTCCCGTGTAAATTCCCGGTTTCCGGGCTCGTCCAAGACGACCAAACACATCTTCGTCACCGGTGGTGTGGCGTCCTCGCTCGGTAAGGGGCTGACGGCTTCGAGCCTCGGCCACCTCCTGCGGGCACGCGGCTTGTCTGTAACAATGCAAAAGCTCGATCCCTATCTGAATGTGGATCCGGGCACGATGAACCCCTTCCAGCACGGCGAAGTCTTCGTGACTGACGACGGCGCCGAAACGGACCTCGACATCGGCCACTACGAGCGGTTCCTCGATGAGAACCTTGAGGGCTCGGCCAACGTCACGACCGGCCAGGTCTACTCCACGGTCATCGCCAAGGAACGCCGCGGCGAATACCTCGGCGACACCGTCCAGGTCATCCCGCACATCACCGATGAGATCAAGCGCCGCATGCGGCTTCCCGCCGAGGGCAAGCACGCTCCCGACGTGATCATCACCGAAATCGGCGGCACCGTGGGCGACATCGAGTCACAGCCCTTCCTAGAGTCCGCCCGCCAGGTCCGTCAGGACATCGGCCGCGGCAACGTGTTCTTCCTGCACGTCTCCCTCGTGCCGTACATCGGCCCGTCGCAGGAACTGAAGACCAAACCGACGCAGCACTCCGTTGCCGCACTGCGCTCCATCGGCATCCAGCCCGAGGCCA
Organism: Pseudarthrobacter sp. PvP090; assembly: GCF_040547365.1. Classification (NCBI taxonomy): domain Bacteria; kingdom Bacillati; phylum Actinomycetota; class Actinomycetes; order Micrococcales; family Micrococcaceae; genus Pseudarthrobacter; species Pseudarthrobacter sp. PvP090. Next base: position 399,234 of record NZ_JBEPPO010000002.1, on the reverse strand, counting down.
TCGTGATCCGTTCGGACCGTGAAGTCCCGCAGGCCATGCGCGACAAGATCGGCCGCATGTGCGACGTCGACATCGACGCCGTCATCGGCTGCCCGGATGCGCCGAGCATCTACGACATCCCGAAGACCCTGCACTCCCAGGGCCTGGATTCCTACATCGTCCGCGCCCTGGACCTTCCCTTCAAGGACGTTGACTGGACCAGCTGGGACAGGCTCCTCGACGCGGTCCACAACCCCAAGCACGAGGTTGAAATCGCCCTGGTCGGCAAGTACATCGACCTGCCGGACGCCTACCTGTCCGTGACCGAGGCCCTGCGCGCCGGCGGCTTCGCCAACGACACCAAGGTCAAGATCCGCTGGGTCCCCTCGGACGAATGCGAAACCCACGAGGGCGCCGTCAAGTCCCTGGACGGCGTCGACGCCATCTGTGTCCCGGGCGGCTTCGGCATCCGCGGACTCGAAGGTAAGCTGGGCGCGCTGAAGTACGCCCGTGAAAGCAAGCTCCCGGTCCTGGGCCTCTGCCTGGGCCTGCAGTGCATGGTGATCGAGTACGCCCGCAACGTGGTCGGACTCGAGGGCGCTTCCTCGTCCGAGTTCGAGCCGGATTCGAAGTACCCGGTGATTGCCACGATGGAGGAGCAGCTGGACATCGTCGACGGCAAGGGCGACCTGGGCGGCACCATGCGCCTGGGCCTGTACGAGGCCAAACTGGACGAAGGGTCCGTGGTCGCCGAGACCTACGGCACCACCAAGGTCAGCGAACGGCACCGCCACCGCTACGAGGTCAACAACAAGTACCGCGAGCAGATCGCCGCCCAGGGACTGGTGTTCTCCGGAACGTCGCCCGACGGCAAACTGGTGGAGTACGTGGAGCTTCCCCGCGAAGTCCACCCGTACTATGTGGCCACGCAGGCGCACCCGGAGCTCAGCTCACGCCCCACCCGGCCGCACGCCCTGTTCTCGGGGCTGGTGAAGGCCGCCCTGGAGCACCAGAAGGGCAACGGCAGCAAGGCCCCTAAGGCAGGTGCAGCCCAGGCAGAGACAGGCACGGCAGAGGCGGCCAAGACTGCTCCGGCCGCCACCAAGCCTTCTTCCCCGGTAGTGTCGAAGTAACCCCCAACTGAATCAAAGGACGGCGCGATGCCCGGAACCCCTGAAACCCCCAGTGCTGCACGGCAGGTTTCGGATGAACCGAGCCCGCGCCGTCTTTTGTCCTCCAGGACGGTCTACGAAGGCCGGATCTGGGACGTCGTCAGTGACAGTTTCCAGCTCAACGACGACGGCGATCCGCTCGTCCGTGACTACATCGACCACCCCGGGGCGGTGGCGATCCTCCCGATGAACGACGACGGCGAGGTGCTGCTGATCAAGCAGTACCGGCACCCCGTCGGCATGGACCTCTGGGAGATCCCGGCCGGGCTCCTCGACGTCGAGGGCGAGGACTTCGTCGCCGGCGCGGCCCGGGAACTCGCCGAGGAGGCCGACCTCATCGCCGGCCAATGGAACGTGCTGGCCGATTTCTTCAATTCCCCCGGCTCCTCCAGCGAGGCGATCCGCATCTACCTCGCCCGGGACCTGAGTGATGTGCCCGGCCACGAACTCCACGTCCGCACCGACGAGGAAGCCGAAATCGAACTGCACTGGATCCCGCTGGACGCTGCCGTCCTGGCCGTGCTGGAGGGGCGCCTGCACAACCCGTCCGCCGTCGTCGGAGTCCTCGCCGCCGCGGCCGCCCGTGCCGACGACTTCAAGAGCCTCCGCCCGGGCAGCGCGCCGTGGCCCGCGCATCCCAGCCAGCGCTGATGGCGGAACCGCTGACAGCCGCGCCTCCGGCCCGGCCGCTGACGGCGATAGACCGCGCCATGACGGACTACCTGCAGCACATGGGCGTGGAACGGGGACTCGCGGCCAACACCCTCTCCGCCTACCGCCGGGATCTGGCCCGTTACGCCAGGCACCTCGCCCACACCGGCCGCCGGCGCCCCGCCGAGATCACCCGGCGCGACGTCACCGGCTTCGTCCAGGCGCTCTCCGACGGATCCGACGGCGGCTCGGTCCTGGGCGTCCGGTCGGCAGCCCGGACGGTAGTGGCCGTACGGGGACTGCACAAGTTCTGGGCACTCGAGGGTGTTACTCCCACTGACCCCGCCAGCGACGTCCACCCGCCCATGCCCGGCAAACGCCTGCCCAAGGCCATCAGTGTCGACGAGGTCACGCGGATCCTGGAGGCGGTCGGCACGGACACCGCCACCGGACTGCGCGACCGCGCGCTGCTGGAGTTCCTGTATTCCACCGGCGCCCGGATCAGCGAAGCCGTGGGCCTCGACGTCGATGACATCTCCCTGCACACGGCTGGGGAAGCAGGACACGCCGGGGACGCCGGCCCGGCAATCGTCCGGCTCTTCGGCAAGGGATCCAAGGAACGGCTCGTCCCGCTGGGATCCTTCGGTGCCCGTGCCCTGGACGCCTACCTCGTCCGCGGCCGGCCGCTGCTGTCCGCCAAGGGCAAGGGGACCCCTGCACTGTTCCTGAACGCCCGCGGCGGACGGATCAGCCGGCAGAGTGCCTGGACCATCCTCAAGACTGCCGCAGAAAAAGCCGGCATCACCAAGGACGTCTCGCCGCACACCCTGCGGCACTCCTTCGCGACGCACCTGCTCGAGGGCGGGGCCGACGTCCGCGTGGTCCAGGAACTGCTCGGCCATGCCTCCGTCACCACCACGCAGGTCTACACGCTGGTCACGGCGGACACCCTGCGGGAGATTTATGCCGCCGCGCATCCCCGGGCGCTGGGCTGAGCCGTAGCAGCGTACCGCGACGCTAGGCTTGGACACATGGCCTCCACTCCCGTCACCCTATGTTTCCTGCTCCGCGACGCAGGCTCCCGCACTGAGGTGCTGCTGGGGCTGAAGCGGACCGGGTTCGGCACGGGCAAGATCGTGGGCATTGGCGGTCACGTCGAAGCGGGGGAGAGCGACGCCGAAGCCGTCGTCCGCGAAGTCTGGGAAGAGGCCGGGGTCGTCGTCCGGCGGGAGGACCTCGCCGATGCCGGGGTCGTTGAGTTCCTCTTTCCCACCCGCCCCGAGTGGAACATGTACTGCCGGCTCTTCACCGCGCGGCGCTGGGAGGGCGAGCCGGCGGAGAGCCCTGAGATCACGCCCGACTGGTTCGATACCGAAGCCCTGCCGCTGCACCTGATGTGGCAGGACGCGGAACACTGGCTCCCGGCCGCCCTGGCGGGCGAGGCGCACGACGTCGTGGTGGTCCTGAACGAGGACAACGAGACTGTGGCGTCGGTCGAAAAACTTTCCGGGGAAGTTTAAGCCGGGCAGGCCAGCCAACCAACCAACCACTCGAAGAATTCACCAGGACACACAACCAGGGGGACGGACATGGAATCGAGCAACGACACCGCGAGCAGGGTATTCAGCGACGACGGCACGGAGCCGGGCCGCTCCGCGGAGGCTGCCCCGCGCCGCCGCTGGCCCTGGGTGGCGGGGATCCTGGCCGTGGCCGCCGTCGCGGCCGCGAGCGGGGTGCTGATGGCCGGCACCCTGGCCTCCACACCGGAGCCGGCCGGAACGGCCGGGGGCGTGGTGGCTCCCACCGCCTCGGCATCGCTCGCGACGGAACCGGGCACGGCGCCTTCGGCGGATCCAGGCGTCGTCCCGCCGGGCGCCCCGTCTACGGCCCCGCCCCCGGCGACGGACGACACCGTCGCCGGCCCCCCGGCCGGACGTTACGTCAGCGCCTCGGCCGGAGCCTCCTTCGAGCTCCCCGACGGCTGGACAGTGGAGGAGCCCGCAGCCCGGTCCGCGGACTACCCGGGCAGCCGCATCGTCGTCTTCAATGAAGCCCGGATGCAGGTAGCGGAGTTGTTCCACGGGACGGCCGGTGGGGTTGGCGGCGCATGCGGCCCTGGCCCCTACACCATGACGGAGCTGGACTCCGCTCCCGCGCTGGAGAACCAGTGGGCCACGGCAGCCGGCGTGCGGTTTTCCTACCGCGTCCTCGATCTGCGGGCCGACGGCGGTGCCTTCGATTACCAGCTTGGGCTGGTCGACCGGGCGACCGGGCAGCTGGGCGGCAGTTGCCTGATGTACTCGTTCGTCTCCGGGGCGCCCCAGGGCACGCTGTCCTTCGCGAACCGCGCGGCCCAGGGCCCGGCGCACGATGACCCCATCTTCAACTCGATGGACGACGCCAAGGAGTACATGCGGACTCCGGAATACCGGAAGCTCAAGGCCATGATCCTTAGCCTGGAGGTCAAGGACTAGCAGCAACGACGGCGGCCGGCCACCTCGTTGAGGTGACCGGCCGCCGTTGCGGTGCAGGGGGACTAGGCCAGGTGCCGTTCCTCGACGCCGTTGTATTCGCTGAGCGGGCGGATCAGCGAGTTCGCGTCCAGCTGCTCCATGATGTGCGCGGTCCAGCCGGTGATGCGGCTCGCGACAAACAAAGGAGTGAAGGTCGCGGTGTCGAACCCCATGAGGTGGTACGTGGGGCCGGTCGGATAGTCGAGGTTCGGCTTGATGGCCTTGGCCTCGTCCATGGCCTGCTCAAGACCGTTGTAGAGTCCCAGGAGTTCCGGCCGGCCGTAGTGCGCAATCATCTTGTCCAGCGCCGCCTTCATCGTGGGCACGCGGGAGTCGCCGTGCTTGTAGACGCGGTGGCCGAACCCCATGACCTTCTTCTTCTGGGCCAGGGCGTTTTCCATCCAGGCCTTGGCCCGGGCGGCTGCCTCCTCCAGGGATTCCTCCGGCCGGATGCCGATCTCGTCGAAGGTGTGCATAACGGCCTCGTTGGCTCCGCCGTGGAGCGGACCCTTGAGCGCACCGATGGCACCCGTCACGGCCGAATGCAGGTCCGAGAGGGTGGAGGTGATGACCCGGGCCGTGAACGTGGAGGCGTTGAAGGAGTGCTCGGCGTACAGGATCATCGAGACGTTGAACGCGTCGACGACTTCGGGGACGGCCTCCTCGCCGAACGTCATCCAGAGGAAGTTCGCGTCGTAGCCCAGATCCTCGCGGGGCTCCACGAGGTCCAGGCCGTGACGGCGACGCTGGTCGTAGGCCACCACGGCCGGCATGGCCGCGAACAGGTCAACGGCCTTGGCCAGGTTGGCCTCGCGCGAGGAGTCCTCGGCGAGCGGGTGCCGCGCCCCCATGACGGAGGCCGCCGTCCGGCAGACGTCCATTGGATGTGAGGTGGTCGGCAGCGCGTCGATGACCTGCTTGACGACCGGATCCAGGGCGCGGCCGGCCCGTTCCCGGGCCGTGAACTCCGCCAGCTGCTCCGGGGTCGGCAGTTCGCCGTTCCACAGCAGGTAGGCAACTTCCTCGAAGCTGCACTTGGCGGCCAGTTCCTGGACTGGATAGCCGCGGTACAGCAGGGAATTGGTGTCCGGGTTGACCTTGGAGACGGCGGTGTAGTCCACCACGACGCCGGCGAGGCCCTTTTTGATGTCCTGTTCAGCCATGCTGAAACTCCTTTGTTCCTGTCGCCTGGGTACCGGCACGAGCCGGTGGTTCTGTATGCGGTTACTGCCCGGGGATCTGGAAATTGAAGACCCCGGTATCAAAGCGGTTGTAGGACTCGTAGTCGACGAGGTCATACAAACGCGCACGGGTCAGCATGCTTCCAACCTGTGCCTCCTGCGTTCCGTCGGCCCTAATCGATTCCAGAGTACGCTCCGCAGCGCCCATGGCACTACGGAGCAGGGTCACCGGGTAGATGATCATGTTGACCCCGACTCCGGCGAGCTGTTCCACCGTGAACAGGGCGCTCTGGCCGAACTCGGTCATGTTGGCCAGGATCGGCACGTCGACGGCGTCACGGATCGCCTGGAACTCGCTGAGGTCCTTCATGGCCTCCGGGAAGATGGCGTCCGCCCCGGCCTCCACGAGCGACTTGGCGCGGTCCTGGGCCGCCTTGAGACCGTCCGTGGCACGGATGTCTGTCCGCGCCATGATCAGGAAGTTCGGGTCACGCCTGGCATCGGCCGCCGCGCGGATGCGCTTGGTGGCCGTGTCCAGGTCCACCACGTTCTTGCCGTCGAGGTGGCCGCAGCGCTTCGGGTTGAACTGGTCCTCGATGTGCAGGCCGGCGAGGCCGGCGTTCTCAAGTTCCTGGACCGAGCGGGCCACGTTCATCGGCTCGCCGAAGCCGGTGTCGGCGTCGACGATGCTGGGCAGGTCCGTCATCCGGGCGATCTGCCCGGCCCGGGTGGCCACCTCGGTGAGCGTGGTCAGCCCGATGTCGGGCAGGCCCAGGTCATTGGCCAGGACGGCGCCGGAGATGTAGACACCGGCGAAGCCCTTTTCCTCGATCAGCCGGGCCGAGAGCGGATTGAACGCGCCCGGGAACTGCTGGATCGTCCCGGAGGCCAGGAGCTCGCGGAAACGGACCCGCTTCTGCTCCGGCGTGACCTTCGAGTACAGCATTTAGAAGAGTCCCTTCGGTGCGGCGGCCAGGTCGATCACGCCGTCGGCGGCCCGGATGTTGAGCTGGTCCAGCTCGCCGGCGGCCAGCTCGGGCAGGCGGGCGGCGGCGGCCAGGAAGCGTTCGATCTCCTCGTCGGCGACGAGGCCGGCGGCGAGGGTGCGGAATTTGTTCACGTACTGTTCCCGCGCAAACGGCCGGGCGCCCAGCGGGTGCGCGTCGGCGACGGCGATCTCGTCGGCGATGACCGTGCCGTCCTTGAGCGTGATGACCACGGTGCCGCCGAAGGCCTTCTCCGCGATGTCCAGGGAGTGGTAGCGGCGGGTCCATTCCGGGTCCTCGACGGTGGTGACCTTGTGCCAGAGTTCCACGGTGTCCGGGCGCGCGGCGCGTTCCGGGGCGTAGGAATCGACGTGGTGCCAGGCGCCGTCCTGCAGCGCGACCGTGAAGATGTACGGGATGGAGTGGTCCAGTGTTTCGCGGCTGGCCGTGGGGCTGTACTTCTGCGGATCGTTGGCGCCGGAGCCGATCACGTAGTGCGTGTGGTGGCTGGTCTTGATCAGCACGGACTCCACGTTGGCCGGGTCCGTGACCTCCGGGTGCGCGCCGTGGAGCTTGCGTGCCAGGTCGATCCACGCCTGGGCCTGGTACTCGGCCGAGTGCTCCTTGGTGTAGGTGTCCATGATGGCGCGCTTGGTTTCGCCGGGTGTCGGCAGCGGCACGGTGTAGGAGGCGTCGGGGCCGTCCAGCATCCAGGCGATGACGCCGTCCTCGCCCTCGTAGATCGGCACGGGGGAGGTCTGGCCGCGCATGGCCCGGTCCGCGGACTCGACGGCCATCTTGCCGGCAAACGCGGGGGCGTGCGCCTTCCAGGTGGAGATCTCGCCTTTGCGGGACTGCCGGGTGGCGGTGGTGGTGTGCAGGGCCTGTCCGATGGACTGGAAGATCGTCTCGACGTCGAGTCCCAGCAGGGTGCCGATGCCGGCGGCGGCGGAGGGGCCGAGGTGCGCGACATGGTCGATCTTGTGCTTGTGCAGGCAGATGGCCTTGACCAGGTTGACCTGGATCTCATAGCCGGTGGCGATGCCGCGGATCAGGTCCTGGCCGCTGGAGCCCACGTGCTGGGCGACGGCGAGGATCGGGGGAATGTTGTCACCGGGGTGGGAGTAGTCCGCGGCGAGGAAGGTGTCGTGGTAGTCGAGCTCACGGACGGCGACGCCGTTGGCCCAGGCAGCCCATTCGGGGGCCACGCGCTCTTCGATGCCGAAGACCTTCGAGCCCTGGCCGCCGGTGGTGGGGCCGTGGGTCAGGGCCTGGGCGCGGGCCGCGACGATCGGTGCGCGGTTCAGCGAGGCGATCGCCACGGAGGCGTTGTCGATCACCCGGTTGATCACCATGTCGGTGACCTCGTCCGAGACCGCGACGGGGTCGGCGGCAACCTGGGCGATCTTGAAGGCGAGCTGGTCCTCGCGGGGCAGGTTTTCCTCGCTCTTGTAAACGCGGACGTGATGTTCCTTGACCATGGTGCTCCTTTTATTGAGGTGTATGCGTGGCTTTGACGTGGGAAAGACTGCGGTGCAGGTGGAGCGTGGTCGCGGCCTCCGCCAGCCGGGGGTTGCCGGCGGCGATCGCCTCGGCGATGGCGGCATGCTCGGCGGCGGCCGCGGTGAGCCGTTCGGCGTCGTCGGCCGCCAGCCGGCGGACCCTGACCAGGTGGACGCGCAGGCTGCGCATCGCCTGCGCGAGGTAGGAGTTGTGGATCGCGGCGTCGATGGCCGCGTCCAGCCGTCCGACCAGCCCGTAGTAGTCGTGCCGGGCCGGGTCACCGGCGCTGATCAGCGACGGTGCCTGGCACAGTTCGCTGCGGAGCTGTTCGAAGGTGGCGGCGTCGCCGCGTTCGGCGGCCAGCGCCGCTGCCTTGCCCTCCAGTGTTTCGCGCAGTTCGAAGAGTTCGTCGATGTCCTCCAGCGAGATATCGGTGACGACGACGCCGCGGCCGCCCGCCGTCGTCGTCAGTCCCTCCGCGGTGAGCCGGCTCAGGGCCTCCCGCAGCGGGGTCCGGGAGATGCCGAGCCGCTCGGATTGCTCCACTTCCGCGAGCACCGTCCCCGGCGCCAGGCGCCACTCGATGATGTCGTCGCGCAGGGCCGCATAGGCCTTGTCGCTGGCGCGCATCCTGACTCCTTCGTTGGCTGACGCTGTCCAGTGTATACACGGAAGTTACTTTTGCCCAGCATTTGCCCCAAATCGGGTTCGCCGGCAGTGGTTCTGTATACATAAGCCTTGTGCCGCGAGCCCGGACGGGGCTACCATGAGCACCATCACATCGTCGTGGACGGGACTCATTTTCATGGTTAGCAAGAACTACCGGGACAGCTACGCACGCAGCCTGGACACGCCCGAAGCATTCTGGCTCGAAGCCGCAGGGAAGATATCCTGGACCACCCCGCCGCAGCAGGCCCTGGATTCCAGCAGGGAGCCGCTGTACGACTGGTTCCCCGACGGCGTGCTCAACACGTCCTACAACGCGCTGGACCGCCACGTGGAGGAGGGCAGGGGCGGGCAGGACGCCCTGATCTACGACTCCGCCATGCTCGGCACACAGCAGCGCTACAGCTACGCGGAGCTCACGGACCTCGTCGCCCGGTTCGCCGGCGTGCTGCGCAGCCACGGCGTGGGCAAGGGCGACCGCGTCGTCATCTACATGCCGATGATCCCGGAGGCGGCCATCGCGATGCTCGCCACCGCCCGGCTCGGCGCCGTGCACTCCGTCGTCTTCGGCGGCTTCGCCCCCAAGGAACTCGCCGCCCGCATCCGCGACGCCGCCCCCGCCGCCATCGTCACGGCCTCCGGCGGCATCGAACCCTCGCGCCGGATAGAGTACCTCCCCGCCGTCGGGGAAGCCCTCGGCCTGGCCGGCGTGCCGGACACCCCCGTCCTGGTGAAAGCGCGCGAAGGCTTTGCCTCCGTGGTGGCCGACCACGCCGGCTGGCTGGACTGGGACGCCGAGATAGCCTCCGCCGTGCCCGCCGCGCCGGTGGACGTCAAGGCCACCGATCCGCTGTACATCCTCTACACCTCGGGAACCACCGGCGCCCCCAAAGGCGTCGTGCGGGACAACGGCGGCCACGCCGTGGCGCTCAGCTGGACCCTGGAGAACATCTACGACATCGGACCCGGCGACGTGATGTGGACAGCCTCCGACGTCGGCTGGGTGGTGGGGCATTCATACATCGTGTACGGCCCGCTGCTGGCCGGCGCCACCACCGTCCTCTACGAAGGCAAGCCCGTGGGCACGCCCGACGCCGGGGCGTTCTGGCGCGTCATCCAGGACCACAAGGTCAACGTGCTGTTCACCGCGCCCACCGCCCTGCGCGCCATCCGGAAGGCCGACCCCGAAGCCAGCCTGCTCGGCGCCTACGACATTTCCAGCCTGCGCACCCTGTTTGCCGCCGGTGAACGGCTCGACACCGACACCTTCCACTGGGCCACCCGGATCCTGGGCGTCCCGGTCGTGGACCACTGGTGGCAGACGGAGACCGGCTGGGCCATCTGCGCCAACCCGCGCGGGCTCGACGGCCTGCCCATCAAGGCCGGCTCGCCCAGTGTGCCGATGCCCGGCTTCAAGCTGAACATCGTCGACGGATCCGGGACGGACGTCGAGGCGGGGACGGAGGGCAACATCGTCCTGGCGCTGCCGCTGCCGCCGGGCACACTGACGACGCTCTGGGGCAACGACGAGCGCTACATCTCTTCCTACCTGCAGGCGTTCGAGGGCTACTACGCCACCGGCGACTCCGGCTACCGGGATGAGGACGGCTACCTTTTCGTGATGGGCCGCACCGACGACATCATCAACGTGGCCGGCCACCGGCTCTCGACCGGCGCCATGGAACAGGTCATCGGCCAGCACCCGGCCGTTGCCGAATGCGCCGTGATCGGCCTCGCGGACCCGTTGAAGGGCCAGCGTCCCAGCGGCTATGTGGTGCTGAAGTCCGGAGTCGATGTGCCCGAGGAGATCCTGGTCAAGGACCTCATCGCGCTGGTCCGGCGCGACATCGGCGCCGTCGCCGACTTCAAGCACGTCACCGTGGTGGAAGCACTGCCCAAGACCCGGTCGGGCAAGATCCTGCGCAAAACCATGCGCCAGATAGCCGACGGCGACGACTACGTGGTGCCCTCGACGATCGAGGACGCCGGCGTGATCGACCAGCTCATCGGAACGCTCCGCCCCGGCCAGTAGTCCCGGCCAGCCAATCGCGCCCCAGCCCCGACGCCGAGTGTGCACCTCGCGGCAGTGTTCTTGAGAGTTATTGCCGCGAAATGCACACTCGACGGGAGCGGAAGGCTTACGACGCCGTCCGGGTCCAGCGGTATTCGTTCTCCGGCCGGCCCGGCGCTCCGTAGCGCGCGGTCCGGGTGACCGTGCCGGCGTCGGCGAGATATTCGAGGTAGCGCCGTGCGGTCACCCTGGACATCCCCAGGGCGTCCATCACCTCGCTCGCCGACACGGCCCCGGACTGCAGCTTCATAAAGTCCTGCACCGATTCCAGCGTGGACGCGGCCAGCCCCTTGGGCAGGGGCAGCTCCGAGGGCGCTCGCAGGCTCGCGAAGGCCTGGTCCACGTCGCTCTGCGATGCGCCGGGACCGGCGTGACCGGCGGCGGGGGAGGCCAGCTGCTCCCGGAAGAGCCGGTAGCTGCCGAGCTTGTCCGCGAAGGTGGCGAAGGTGAAGGGCTTGATCAGGTACTGCACCACGCCGGTGGCCACAGCGCTGCGGACGATGTTCAGTTCGCGGACGGCGGTGATGGCGATGATGTCCGCGAACAGCCCGGCGGCACGCATCCGCCGGGCGATGTCGAGGCCGTGCAGGTCCGGCAGGTTCATGTCCAGCAGGACCAGATCCACCGGTGTGCCGGCCGCCGCGAAGTCCGTCATCAGCCGGAGCGCTGACTGCCCGTCCGGGGCCGTGCCCGCCAGCGTGAATCCCTCCAGCCGGCCGATATAGGCGGCGTGGGCCGCCGCGGCGATGGGCTCGTCTTCGACGACGAGTACACGGATGTCGCTCATTGCTGTCCCTTGCTGGTCAGTGGTGCCGCCGGCGCTGTCGCAGTTAATGCCGCCGGCGACGTTGGCAGTGTGACACGGAACAGCGCCCCGGCCGGGCTGGTGATGGTCATGGTACCGCCGAGCCGCTGCACGGCCTGGCGGACCAGGGCCAGGCCGAGGCCCCGCCCGAACGGCCCCGGGGCTTTGGTGCTGAAGCCGTGCCGGAAGATGTCCTCGACGGCCTGCGGGTCGATCCCAGGCCCGCTGTCCTCCACCGTGATCTCCAGGGCCCCGGGGGACGTTTCCACCGTGAGCTCGACGAGTTTCGGGGCCGGGGCCTCGGCCGCGGCATCGATGGCGTTGTCCAGCAGGTTGCCCAGGATCGCCACGAGGTCCTGTACGGCCAGCCCGGACACGCCCGCCGGGCCGCTCCCGGTCCCCGCGGTGTTCAGGGTCAGCTCGACGCCCCGCTCGTGGGCCTCCGCGGCCTTGCCCATGATCAGCGCGCCGAGCACGGGCTCCTCGAGGGAGCCCACCACGTCATCGGTCAGCCGCTGGCTCAGCTCTAGGTCCTGGGTGGCGAAGGCCAGGGCTTCGGTGCCGCGCCCCAGTTCCATCAGGGAAACGATCGTGTGGAGCCGGTTGGCGTGCTCGTGGGTCTGAGCGCGCAGTGCATCGGAGAGGGTGCGCATGGTTTCCAGCTCGCTGCCCAGCGACTCGATTTCGGTGCGGTCGCGGATCGTGGCCACGGTCCCGTATACGGCCGCGCTGCCGCGCCCGCCGGCAGAACCGGGCCCGACGGCCGGCCCCTGGTTCACCACGAGGACCCGCGAGCCGGTCAGGTGGATCTCGTCGAGGGCGGTCCGGCCTGATTCGAACAGCTCCCTGAGGCTGGGGGCCAGCGGGAGCTCCGCGAGCGACGGCGCCTCCTGCCGCCCGCGGCCGTCGGATGGGCCGGGTGAGCCGCCGCCGTCGGACGCGCGCGGGGTGAGCCCCAGCAGTTCGGCGGCCTGGTCGTTGTACATCACCACCTTGCCCCTGGGATCGATCAGGATGACACCTTCGCGGACCGAGTGCAGGACCGATTCGTAGTAGGCGAAGAGCTGCGCCAACTGCTCCGGTCCCCAGCCGCGGGTGACCTGGCGCAGGTACCGCCCCAGCAGCCAGGACGCCGCCGCTCCGCCGGCCAGGAGGGCCAGGCCGATGGCCACGAGCGCCGGCAGCCTGCCGGAGACGGCGATGTCCACGGTGCGGACGGTCACGCCGGCCGCAACCAGCGCCCGCACGGTGCCGTCGGAGTCCCGGACCGGGGCGATGGTCCGCACCGATGGTCCGAGGGTGCCGGCCGTCATCTCGGTGAACACCTGCCCGTTCAGGGCGGCGTCGATCGAGCCGATATAGGGCTTCCCGAGTTCCTCGTCCCGGGGGTGGGTCCACCGGGTCCGGTCCGGCGCCATGATCGTGATGAAATCCGCGTCCGCGTCCTCCGTCACCTTCAGGGCATACGGCTGCAGCAGGGCGGTGGGATCGGCGGCGTCCGCCGCCTCCAGCACGAGGGGGTTGTCCGCCACCGAGGTCGCGACGGCGGCCATCCGCCGGCCGGCCTCATCGTAGGCGTGGTCGCGCGCATCAACGAACGTCGCCGTCCCCACGATCGCCGTGAGGGTCAGCATAAACAGCAGATGGGCCACAAACAGCCGTCTGGCGATGCTCCAGCGGTGGATCATCCACACCTTCCATGACCAATATGAACGCAACGGTGATGCGCGTCACTCCATCCCCAATGATGGTGGAACACGCAGAACGGACGTGATGGGCCCACAGCCTGTGCCGCACCGACGTCCAGACTATCCAAGGAGAACACCATGACCTCTCAAAGAGGAGAGTCGGCGGCATTGGCCGCGACGCCGGTCAAGAAGCGCAAGGGTCTCGACAAGTCCCATTATCTCTACATCGCGGTCATCGCGGCCGTCATCCTCGGCGCCCTGGTCGGGCTGATGTTCCCCGAGTTCGCCAAGTCCCTGAAGCCGCTGGGCGACGGGTTCATCAAACTCATCAAGATGATGATCGGCCCGGTCATCTTCTGCACCATCGTGCTGGGTATCGGCTCGATCGCCAAGGCGGCCACGGTCGGCAAGGTCGGCGGCCTGGCCCTGGGCTACTTCATGGTGATGTCCACCTTCGCGCTGGCCATCGGCCTCGTCGTCGGCAACCTGATCCACCCGGGCGAGGGCCTCAAGCTCGCCCCCTACGACCCGAGCAAGAAGGCCGCCACGGACAGCACGGTCGAATTCCTGCTCGGCATCATCCCGGGTGACATCCCGGTCCTGCCGACCCTGCTCGCCGCGCTGCTGGTCGGTTTCGCCCTCCAGCAGATGGGCGCCCAGGGCGCTCCGATCCTCAAGACCGTCGGCTACGGCCAGGCCCTCGTCTTCCGCATCCTGGTCATGATCATGTGGCTGGCCCCGGTCGGAGCCTTCGGCGCGATCGCCGCCGTCGTCGGTGCCACCGGCATGCAGGCCATCCTCAGCATGGCCACCCTGATGGGCGCCTTCTACATCACCTGCGCACTGTTCATCGACGTGATCCTCGGCGGCCTGCTCAAGGTCGTCGCCGGCCTCAACATCTTCCGCCTGATGAAGTACCTTGGCCGCGAATACCTGCTGATCTTCTCCACGTCGTCCTCCGAAGCCGCCCTGCCCCGGCTGATCGCGAAGATGGAACACCTTGGCGTGTCCAAGCCGGTCGTCGGCGTCACGGTCCCCACCGGCTACTCCTTCAACCTCGACGGCACCGCCATCTACCTGACCATGGCGTCCCTGTTCGTCGCCAACGCCATGGGCACCCCGCTGGACCTCGGCGCTCAGGTCTCGCTGCTGATCTTCATGATCATCGCTTCCAAGGGCGCTGCCGGTGTCACCGGCGCCGGCCTGGCCACGCTGGCTGCCGGGCTCCAGGCCCACAAGCCGGAACTGCTCGGCGGCGTCGGCATGATCGTCGGCATCGACCGGTTCATGTCCGAGGCCCGCGCCCTGACCAACTTCACCGGCAACGCTGTCGCCACCGTCCTGATCGGCACCTGGGTCAAGGAGATCGACGGCGCCCAGGTCGAGCGGGTCCTCTCCGGCAGCGAACCCTTCGACGAGCAGACCATGATCGCCGGACACGGTACACACGAGGAAACGCCGGCACCGGCACAGCCCGTGCTGGCCAACGCCTGAGCTGTTCCAGCACCCGTCGCGAACCACCAATGACCGCCCGGACGCGCGCAAGCGTCCGGGCGGTTTTTCGCGCCGCCGCAGGAACCTTCGACTTCTACCAGAAGGTTGAGGCTCAAATAATGGCCGCTGTCAAGGTCCGCGGAATACCGTGTCGGGCGCTGTAGCCTTGGGAGGAATAAGATCGTCGCTGGACGTCCGGCGGCAGTAGTACCAGGCGTGAAAACTACCAGCACGACAATCACCAGGCACGACAATCACCAGGCACGACAATCACCGTCATCGAAAGTGTGGATAGATACGTGAGCAGCGAACAGGGTTCAGCAACTCTGGAAGGCACCGAACTCGATCTGGAAGACGCCGTCATGGGCCCCACCGGGCGCCCTCAACGCGACTTTCCGGAGCCGGCACCGCTGTCATCCCACGGACCCGCGCGGGTCATTGCCATGGTCAACCAGAAGGGCGGGGTGGGGAAAACCACCTCCACCATCAACCTTGCCGCGGCGCTGGCCGAATTCGGCCGCCGTGTGCTGGTCGTGGACTTCGACCCGCAGGGTGCACTCTCCGCCGGCCTCGGCATCAATCCTCACGAACTGGATCTCACGGTCTACAACGTCCTGATGGACCGCAAGGTCGACATCCGCGATGCCATCCACAAGACCGGCGTGGAAAACCTGGACCTGCTCCCGGCCAACATCGACCTCTCCGCCGCGGAGGTCCAGCTCGTCAACGAGGTGGCCCGCGAACAGGTGCTGGACCGGGCCCTGAAGAAGGTGGAGGATGACTACGACGTCGTCCTGATCGACTGCCAGCCCTCGCTGGGCCTCCTCACGGTCAACGCCCTGACGGCCGCCCACGGCGTCATCATCCCGCTGATCTGCGAGTTCTTCGCGCTACGCGCCGTCGCCCTGCTGGTGGAGACCATCGACAAGGTCCAGGACCGGCTGAATCCGCGGCTCCAGGTCGACGGCGTCCTCGCCACCATGTACGACGCCCGCACGCTGCACAGCCGCGAGGTGATCTCCCGCCTGGTGGAGGCCTTCGACGACAAAGTCTTCGAAACCGTCATCAAGCGGTCCATCAAGTTCGCGGACGCCACTGTCGCGGCCGAGCCGATCACCAGCTACGCCGGCAACCACATCGGCGCCGACGCCTACCGCAACCTGGCCAAAGAGCTGATCTCGCGCGGCGGCGCGCCCTAGTCAGGGCCGTGGCAGCAACAGGGACCCCGACGGCGGAGCTTTCGCCGGCCGGGAAGAAACCCGGCTTCGAGGTCAGGCTGGCCAACTTCACCGGCCCTTTCGACCTCCTTCTGGGCCTGATCTCCAAGCACCAGCTGGACATCACGGACGTGGCGCTGTCCACCGTCACCGATGAGTTCATCAAGTACATCAAGGGCCTGCAGAACCTGGGCGAGGAATGGGCGCTTGATGAAGCCAGCGAATTCCTGGTCATCGCCGCCACCCTGCTCGACCTCAAGGCAGCCCGGCTGTTGCCCTCCGGCGAAGTCGAGGACGAGGAAGACATTGCCCTGCTGGAAGCCCGGGACCTGTTGTTCGCACGGCTCCTGCAGTACAAGGCGTTCAAGCAGGTGGCGGGCATGATGGGTTCCACCCTCGAGCTCGAGGGCCGCCGCTACCCGCGGCAGGTCGCGCTTGAAGGGCACTTCGCGGCCCTGCTTCCGGAGCTGCTCTGGAAGCACACCCCGCAGCAGTTCGCCGCCCTGGCCGGGAAGGCCCTCGAGGCCAAGGACGCAGCGCCCACCGAGATCGGCCTCGCCCACCTCCACGGCACCCCCGTCAGCGTCAAGGAGCAGGCCGAACTGCTCGGCCTGCGGCTGCAGCGCGGCGCCCCACTCACTTTCCGGACCCTGATCGCCGACGCCGAGTCCACGCTCGTCGTGGTGGCACGCTTCCTGGCCCTGCTGGAGCTGTTCCGGGACAAGGCGGTGGCCTTCGAGCAGCTGGAGCCGCTGGGCGACCTGACCGTCCGCTGGACCGCCGACGGCGGGTCCTGGAGCAGCGACGACCTGAGCGACGAATATGAGGAGCAGCCGTGAATGAAACACCCGACGCCGGTCCCGACGGCACCGGCCCGCCCGGCGTCGGCAGCCTCCCCGGTGGAGCCCGCGCCGCCCTTGAAGCCGTCCTCATGGTGATCGACGAACCGGCGACGGCGGCCGGGCTCGCTTCCGGGCTTAACCTGACCGTCGACGTCGTCGAGGAACTGCTCACGGAACTGCAGCGGGAGTATAACGGTTATACTGTTAATGCCCCGGATGTGCACGACGCCAGTTTCAACGGCTTCAGTGCCACCCCCCGGGGCTTTGAATTGCGGAATATCGCCGGAGGCTGGCGGATCTATTCCCGCGCCGAGTTCGCCGATATTGTCGGCGGGTTCGTGCTGGAGGGACAGACAGCCAGGCTGACGCAGGCGGCGCTCGAAACGCTCGCCGTGATCGCTTACCGCCAGCCCGTATCAAGGGCGCGGGTGTCTGCAATTCGAGGAGTTAATGTTGACTCTGTCGTGCGGACGCTGACGCAGCGGGGGCTGATCGAGGACTCGGGAACTGATCCTGAATCCGGGGCCATCCTCTACCGTACGACGTCGTATTTCCTGGAGCGGATGGGAATCGGCTCGGTGGCGGAACTGCCGCAACTTTCACCCCATCTTCCGGGGCTGGAAGGCATCGAAGAATTCTACGACGCAGCAAGAATGTAGGCAGGAACAACTGCCTGCGCACGAGTATCCACCGGGGCAGAAGCTTTTTGCCCCAGCAGGCGGGTGTTGTCGGGAGACAGCGGCCGTCGGCCAATAAACGAAGGACGGGTCATGACACAGGCGGGACGCCAGGGTTCACCACGTAACAGTTCGGGACGCAACAGTGCCGAACAAAGCAGTGCCGGACAAAGCAGAGGTCAGGGCTCCGGCCGCGGCGCACAGGGCGGCGCAGGCCGCAGCGGCGGAGCCGACTACAAGGGCGGTTCAGGCCGCGGCGCACAGGGCAGCGGAAGCCGCAGCGGGGGAGCAGGCTTCAAGGGCGGCGGAGACCGCACCTTCAAGCACCCCAAGCCCCGCGAAGAGGCCTTCATCGATCCGGACCTGCAGGGTCCCGACGGCACGCCGACGGCAGCGTCGTCTACAAAAAGGACAGTTTCCGGCGACTGGAAGTCCAAGGCGCCCTCCGGCAAGGAAGCAGCCCGCAAGGCCGCCGCCCGCAAGCCTGGCTTCGGCAAGGCCCCCGGCACCCCTGGTGCCCTCAAGCCCAAGCCGCGCATCGGCGCCGGAGCGGCCAAGGCCACCGGTTCCCGCGCCTTCGGCAGCGAACGCTTCGGCCAGAACCTCGGACCAGTGCGCAAGCCGGCCCGCAAGCGCGGCCCCCGCGCCGAGGTGCCCCAGTCCGAACTGCACGACCAGGACGGCATCCGCCTCCAGAAGGTCATGGCCTCGGCCGGCGTCGCCTCACGGCGCGTCTGCGAAGAAATGATCGCCGAGGGCCGTGTTGAGGTCGACGGCCAGGTCGTCACAGAGCTCGGTGTCCGCATCGACCCGAAGACCGCCGTGGTCCACGTGGACGGCCTGCGCATCCAGCTCGACGAGAACATGGTCTACATGGTGTTCAACAAGCCCAAGGGCGTTGTCTCCACGATGGAAGACCCGGACGGCCGTCCCTGCGTCAGCGACTTCGTCCGCAACAACCACGGCGAACGCCTGTTCCACGTCGGACGCCTCGACGTTGCCACCGAGGGCCTGCTGCTGCTGACGAACGACGGCGAACTGGCCAACCGCCTGACGCACCCCTCCTACGAAGTCCCCAAGACCTACCTGGTGCAGGTCCGCGGGCCGTTCCCGCAGGGCATCGGCGCCGAGCTCAAGGCCGGCGTCGAACTCGAGGACGGCATCGCGTCGGTTGACTCCTTCAAGCTGGTGGACTCCACCCCGGGCCACGTGCTGATCGAGGTCGTGCTGCACTCGGGCAAAAACCGGATTGTCCGCCGCCTGTTCGATGCCGTCGGTTTCCCGGTGCTGCGCCTGGTCCGGGTGAAGGTCGGCCCCATCGGCCTGGGCGACCAGCGCCAGGGCAGCATCCGCAACCTCGGCAAGCAGGAAGTCGGCCACCTGCTGGCATCCGTAGGGCTGTAGGCATGTCCGCCTTTCGCACCCACGGCCGCGGCCACCTTAACGGTCCGGTGGTGGTCGTGGGGACCGGGCTCCTGGGCACCAGCATCGGGCTGGGGCTGCGGGGCCGCGGAGTGGCAGTCTTCCTCTCCGACCCTTCGCCCACCAACCAGGCCGTCGCCGTCGACATCGGCGCGGGCCTGCCTTTGGCGCGCCTTGACGGCGAGCAGCCGGAACTCGTCGTGGTCGCCGCACCGCCCGATGTCACGGCGGACGTGGTGGAACGCGCCCTCCAGGACTACCCGGCGGCCACTGTCGTGGATATCGCCAGCGTGAAGGCGGGCATCCAGGCCGAGCTCCGCGCCCGCGGCGCCGACCTCGGCCGCTACGTGGGCACCCACCCCATGGCCGGCCGTGAAAAGTCGGGCCCCGTCGCTGCCCGCGGCGAGCTGTTCACCTCGATGCCGTGGGTCCTGTGCCCCTCGGAGGAGACCCTGCCCCAGTCCCTGCAGGCTGCGCGCGCGCTGGCCGGGGACCTGGGCGCCGTCGTCTCTGAATTCGCGGCCGAGGAACACGACGAGGCCGTCGCGCTCGTGTCGCACGTGCCGCAGGTGGTGTCCTCGCTCGTGGCCAGCCGGCTGCAGGGCACCCCGCTGCATGCGCTGTCCCTCGCCGGGAACGGCCTGCGGGACGTCACCCGGATCGCGGCGAGTGATCCGACCCTGTGGGTGCAGATCCTCGGCGCGAACGCGGACAAGGTCGTGGAGATCCTGCACGGCCTCCGCGAGGACCTCAACCGGCTCATCGGAACGCTGGAGGACCCGACGGCGCCCGGTGCCCGTCTCGACCTTGCCCAGCTGATCAGCGAAGGCAACGCCGGCCAGGCCCGCATCCCGGGCAAGCACGGCGGACCGCCGCAGGCGTACTCCTGGCTGACGGTCCTCGTCGACGACACGCCCGGACAGATCGCCAGGCTCCTGACCGAGATCGGCGAGATCGGCGTCAACCTCGAGGACCTCCGGCTGGACCACTCCTCGGGCCAGAACGTGGGCATGGTGGAAATCTCCGTGCTGCCGAACAAGCACGAACTGTTAATAGAAGCCCTGAACGACCGTGGATGGCGGGTACTCCAGTAATGACCCAGGAACTTATCGAAACCGTGGACGTCCTGCGCCCCGGGAAGAGCCTTGTCGTCGCCATTGACGGGCCGTCCGGATCGGGCAAGTCCAGCGTGAGCAAAGAGGTGGCACGCCGGCTCAAACTGGCCTACCTCGACACCGGCGCCATGTACCGTGCCCTGACCTGGTTCTGCCTGGACAGCGGCACGGACCTGGACGACGGCGCAGCCGTCGAGGCTGCCTCCAAGAGCTTGCCGCTGGAAATCAGCACCAGCCCGCTGGAGGAATACGTGCTGGTCGGCGGCACCGATGTCACCCTCGCGATCCGCGAGCCGTCGATCTCCGCCGCCGTCAGCGCCGTCGCCACCACCCTGGGCGCCCGCACGGAACTGATCCGCCGGCAGCGCGAGCTGATCGAAAAGCACCACCGCCGCATGGTGGTCGAAGGGCGCGACATCACCACCGTCGTCGCGCCCCACGCCGAGGTGCGGATGCTGCTCACCGCGAGCGAGGAGGCGCGCCTACGCCGCCGGGGCATCCAGCTTGGCGGCAGCCAGAACGCCGAACAGCTCGCCGCGCAGGTCACCCAGCGCGACGCGAAGGACTCGACCGTGGTGAACTTCACGCGGGCCGCTGACGGTGTGGTGACGCTGGACTCCTCGGAGCTCGACTTCGCCGAGACCGTCGATGCCGCGCTCAGCATCGTTAACCGCATCGTGAACCATCAGGTGCTCAACCGTGACTGACGCCGGGCAGAAGCAGGCTGTTCCGTCCCCGGCAGGGCTGCCGGCCCGCTGGACCACCCTCTGGAGCCGGCCCGTGGGCTGGGCCCTGAACCACGTCCTCTACCGGACGTCGGTCACGGGGCGGTCGAACGTGCCGGCGACGGGTCCGGTGATCTTCGCCGGCAACCACATCAGCTTCCTGGACGGACCGGTGATGTTCGGGGCGTCCCCGCGCGCCATGCACATCCTGGTCAAGAAGGAAATGTTCACCGGCTTCCTCGGCCGCGTGCTGCGGGCCTCCGGGCAGCTGGCGGTGGACCGCACGGGCGACCGGGCGGCCCTCCTCGCGGCCAAGGCCGTGCTCGACGCCGGACGGTGCGTCGGCATTCTTCCCGAAGGGACGCGGGGGAGTGGAGAGGCCTCCGCCATCAACAAGGGGGTGGCCTGGCTCGCGCTGAACTCCGGCGCAACCGTGGTGCCCGTGGCCATCCTCGGGACCCGGATGGGCGGCGAACACCTCGACGCCGTTCCCCGGCCGCGCCGGAGGCTGCACGTCAGCTTCGGCGGAGCCCTCAATGTCAGCCGCAGGCCCGGCGAGACCGGGCGTGTTTCAATGGACAGGGCCGGAACCGAGATCCGCGCCGCGCTGGCCCGCCATGTCCAGGACTCGATCCTAAGAACAGGGCAGCCCTTGCCCGACGCGGATTCCCCGCAAGAACGTCATGAAGCAGTAGCCGGGACGCCGGCAGATCACCCCATAAGGAATGTGCAATGAGCGATACGACTCAAACCTCCGGCCAATTTGGCGCCGGCGAAGACGAATACACGCCCACCGGCACGGACCAGGTGGCCGAGCACCTCGCCGCCCTGGACGATGAGGAAGCCGAGGTCCGTGCGGCCTCCCTCCGGGCCGGCCTGGACGACTACGATCTGGACGAAGACGACGCCGCCCTCCTGAGCGGCGAGTACGACGACGAGGATTTCGACGGCCCCGTCAAGCTTGATCCGGTCCTGGCCATCATCGGCCGGCCCAACGTGGGCAAGTCCACCCTGGTGAACCGCATCCTCGGCCGCCGCGAAGCCGTGGTGGAAGACACCCCCGGCGTCACGCGCGACCGCGTGATGTACTCGGCCACCTGGAACGGCCGGAACTTCACGGTCGTCGACACCGGCGGCTGGGAGCACGATGCCCGCGGCATCCACGCCCGCGTCGCCGAACAGGCCGAGATGGCCGTGGAACTCGCCGACGCCGTGCTGTTCGTCGTCGACTCCGCCGTTGGCGCCACCGCCACCGACGAAGCCGTCGTGAAGATGCTCCGGAAGTCCAAGAAGCCGGTCATCATGGTGGCCAACAAGGTCGACGACTTCGCGCAGGAAGCCGACTCGGCAACGCTCTGGGGCCTCGGCTTCGGCGAGCCCTACCCGGTCTCGGCGCTGCACGGCCGCGGCGTCGCCGACCTGCTGGACCACGTCATGGACACTCTTCCCGAGTTCTCCACCATCGAGGGCCTGGAGCGCTCCGGCGGTCCGCGCCGCATTGCCCTCATCGGGCGCCCGAACGTGGGCAAGTCCTCGCTGCTGAACAAGCTGGCCGGTTCCGAGCGCGTTGTCGTGGACAACACCGCCGGCACCACCCGTGACCCGGTCGATGAGTTCATCGAGCTCGGCGGCCGCACCTGGCGTTTCGTTGATACCGCCGGTATCCGCCGCCGCCAGCACATGGCCCAGGGCGCGGATTTCTACGCCTCACTGCGCACGCAGAGCGCGCTCGAAAAGGCGGAGGTCGCCGTCGTGCTCCTCGCGGTCGACGAAGTGCTCAGCGAGCAGGATGTCCGCATCCTGCAGCTGGCCATCGAATCCGGCCGGGCCCTGGTTCTCGCGTTCAACAAGTGGGACCTGCTGGACGACGAGCGTCGCATCTACCTGGAGCGTGAAATCGAGCAGGACCTGGCCCACGTGGCCTGGGCGCCGCGCGTGAACATCTCGGCGCTGACCGGGTGGCACAAGGACCGGCTGGTCCCGGCCCTCGACACGGCCCTGGAAAGCTGGGACAAGCGCATCCCCACGGGGCGGCTCAACGCCTTCCTCGGCGAGCTGGTCGCGGCACACCCGCACCCGGTCCGCGGCGGCAAGCAGCCCCGCATCCTCTTCGGCACCCAGGCCTCCAGCCGTCCGCCGAAGTTCGTGCTCTTCACCACGGGCTTCCTGGACCCGGGCTACCGCCGCTTCATCACCCGCCGGCTCCGCGAAACCTTCGGGTTCGAGGGCACGCCCATCGAGGTCAACATGCGTGTGCGGGAAAAGCGCGGCAAGAAGCGTTAATTCCGACACACCTTGCCCGTGGCATGCGGAAAGTGTCACGGGCACCCTCCGGAATCGTGTAAGCTTTTGGAGGTGGTTCGGCCGGACTGCTCAGATGAACTCTTCTGGTTACACAGGAGGATGACATCGAGAGCGGAGAACGGCGGAACTAACGGGCTGTAGCGCAGCTTGGTAGCGCACTTGACTGGGGGTCAAGGGGTCGCAGGTTCAAATCCTGTCAGCCCGACCATAGAAACCGCAGGTCAGGGGCCGTTTCCGGAGAAATCCGGAAACGGCCTTTGCTGTTTAACCAGGATGCAGCAACGGATGTAGCAACGCGGGAGCCTCTCTATGATCAGGAAGGGATCGTTGTCGCAGACGTCGACCTGGGTCGCTGCATGACCGCGAAGCGATGGTTCGACGTCGTGGGGCACTACAGCCGCGAGGACGTTACCCCCTGGTAACGGCGGCTACTTCAGGAAACGCGATGTCCGGCGGTCGGCCAGGATCTTTCCCTGCGTCTGGCAGCCGGGGCAGTACTGCAGGGACGTGTCCGCGAAGGACACCTCGCGGACGGTGTCCCCGCACACCGGGCACGCTTCACCGGCCCGCCCGTGGACCCTCATGTTGCTCCGCTTGGTGTCCTTGAGTTCCTGGGGCGGTTTGCCGCTGGCTTTCCGCAGCGCCGTCCCGAGGCTGCCGTGGATCGCGTCGTAGAGCCGCTGGACCGCATCCCGGTCCAGGGACCGGGCAAGGGCGAAGGGTGAGATCCTGGCCGCGTGCAGGATCTCGTCGCTGTAGGCGTTTCCGATGCCGGCGATGACGCCCTGGCTCCGCAGCACGCCCTTGATTTGCTGGGAACTGGAACTGAGGATCCCCGCCAGGGCACCGACGTCGAACCCTGCACTGAACGGATCCGGTCCCAGCGCGGCAATGCCGGGAACGTCGGCGGGATCCCGGACCACGTACACCGCCAGGCTCTTCTTCGTGCCGGCCTCGGTCAGGTCCAAATCGAGGGGACCGGAGCCGCCGGAAAACGACAGCCGCACCGCAATGTGCCCCGTGCCCATTTTCAGGGGGGTGCCCGTGGGCGTGTCGGTGAAGCGGACCCAGCCGGCCCGCGCCAGGTGGAAGACAAAAGACAGCCCGCCGGCCTCCAGACTGACGAACTTGCCGAAGCGGCGCACCCCGGTCACGGTCCGGCCCTCCAGTTCGGAGATGGGGGGATCCGCCGTTTTGAGCACCGCGAAGGAGACGACCTGGATCTTCGTGACAGCAGCGCCGAGCAGGTGCGCGGCGAGGAAGTCCGTCAGGGCTGCCACTTCCGGAAGTTCGGGCATTGCCTAGCCGTTACCGGGGATTTCCGTCATCGCCCCATCATGCCAGAGTCCTCCCCGGGCCCGACCGGATATGCCTATACTTTCAGCGGCGGACAGTTCACGTGCCCGCCGTCGATATTGGTGATTGACCCGATGAAAGGCCCGTCATGAGCATCATTCCCGAAGAGCTGTCCTACACCGCAGAACACGAGTGGGTTTCCGCCCCGAACGCCGACGGTGTCGTGCGCGTGGGCATCACTGATTTTGCCCAGGACGCCCTTGGGGACGTCGTCTATGCCCAGATGCCTGAGGTGGGCACGACGATCAAGGCAAACGACGTCGTCGGGGAGGTCGAGTCCACCAAGAGCGTCAGCGACATCTACGCCCCGGTTTCCGGCGAAGTCGTGTCCCGGAACGAGGCCCTGGACACCGATTCCGCCCTCATCAATTCGGATCCCTACGGCGAGGGCTGGCTGATGGAAATCAAGCTGGCAGAAGCCGACGCGATCGAGTCACTCCTCAGTGCATCGGAGTACGAACAACAGGTAGGCTAAAGCTAAAGCCCTTTCGGGCCGGGTCGTTGTTCTCACCGCTGGGAAACCAGCCAGACAACGCCCCGCCGAAGGGTTGAATCCCGGATTTGCCAGGCACTTCCGGACGGCATGCGTTGTTTGCAGGGGGGACACCTGCAGCGAATGGAGGAATCAATGTTTGGGCACGAACGCAACAACACCGGTGACGGTTTTGGCACGGGTGGAGTGAAGGCTTCGGAGACCACGTCGATCAACCTCACGCCGGTCCGCGACGAACCGACCATCACCCCGAAGCTCTCGGCTGAGGAGCGGGCCGCCGTCGAGGCGCTGCCTTACGGCTCCGCCCTGCTGGTCGCGCACAGCGGCCCCAACACCGGCGCCCGCTTCCTGCTGGACTCGGACATCACGACGGCGGGCCGGCACCCGGACGCCGACATCTTCCTCGACGACGTCACGGTCTCCCGCCGGCACGTCGAGTTCCGCCGCACGGCACGCAGCTTCGAAGTCGTGGACACCGGAAGCCTGAACGGCACCTACGTGAACCACGACCGCGTCGACAGCGTCGAACTGAAGTCCGGCCACGAGGTGCAGATCGGGAAGTTCCGCCTCACCTTCTACCTGAGCCCTGCCCGCGCAGCAGGCAACGTCTGATTCCGGGGTAGCTGCCTGTGGCCATGGCACAAGCGGAACGGCGCGGACCCCAGGTTCTGAACATCGGGGAAGTCCTGGCTCAGTTGAGCGACGACTTCCCCAGCATGACCGCGTCAAAAATCCGGTTCCTTGAGGAAAAAGGACTGATCAACCCCCAGCGGACCCCCGCCGGGTACCGGCAGTACGCCGAGAACGACGTCGAGCGGCTGCGTTTTGTGCTTGCCCTCCAGCGGGACCAGTACCTGCCGCTGAAGGTCATCAAGGACTACCTTGACGCGATCGACCGCGGCGAACGTCCGGACAACCTGCCTCCCGGCGTTACGGTCTCGCCGCGGATCGTCTCCGAGGAACTGGCCTCCGAACTCCAGAACCGGGTCCGCCGGCTCAGCGAGGCACAACTCCGGACCGAGTCCGGCGCCAGCGTGCCCCTGCTGGAATCGCTCCTGAGCTACGGCCTGATCGGCCATGTAAACGGCAAATTCGATGAGCACGCCCTCCAGGTGGCACGCGCCTGCGTCCAGCTGGAAAGCCACGGACTGGAACCACGCCACCTGCGGCCGTTCCAGGCCGCCGCCGAACGCGAATTCGGGCTGGTGGAGCGTGCGGTGGCCACCCTGACCTCCCGCAAGGATGCCGCCTCCCATGCCCGCGCCGCCGAGGCGGCCCGGGAGATCAGCGAGCTGTGCCTGACGCTGCACCGGGCCCTGGTCCAAGACCGCATCTCGAGGATGGACATCTGATGATTGAGGTGGAAATTGTAGGCGTGCGGATTGAGCTTCCGTCCAACCAGCCGCTGGTCCTGCTCAAGGAGATCCACGGGGAGCGGCACGTGCCGATCTGGATCGGCACCCCGGAGGCCAGCGCCATCGCCCTGGCCCAGCAGGGGGTCGTGCCGCCGCGCCCCATGACCCACGACCTGCTGATCGACGTCGTCGAAACCCTCGGACACACGATCGTCAGCGTCAACATCGTGGCCGTGGAGGACAACATCTTCTACGGGCAGCTCCAGTTCGAGAACGGGACCACGGTCAGTTCCCGGGCCTCCGACGCCCTCGCACTGGCCCTCCGCGCCAAGTGCCGGATCTGGTGCGCCGACGCCGTGATGGAAGAGGCCGGGGTGCGGATCACCGAACACGACGAGGGCGAAGACACCCACCCGGGTCCCGCCGTCGACGAGGAGGGGGAGCTGCGCCGCTTCCGCGAGTTCCTCGACGACGTCGAGCCTGAAGACTTCGCCGGCTGAGCGGGCCCGCACCACGCGAAGGTTAAAGTCGAGGATGAAAGTTTCGACACGCCCCGGCAATACCCCGAACGTCTTTGACCTTGGGCCCCGGCAGGCCTAACGTCAGAAGTACAAGTTCCCATTGCACGCAACAACCGCTCAGGTCACACTGGAAGGTGCAGCCCCGGCGAAATGACACGGATGAATTTTATCCACCCGTGGTTTCTTTTCGCTAGGGATAACTGGTTGTTACTGCATTTTCCGCAGGGGAGCCATGACAAGGAGGATCCACGTGAGTCCGAAAGGCGAAGCAGGCGAGCTCAACCAGCCCTCGACGGCTGGTGTAGCCGTGCCCGCTAGCGGTGCCCAGGGCCTGCTGTTCACCGAGGATCTCCCTGTTTTGGACGAGGACGCGGGCTACCGCGGCCCGACGGCCTGCAAGGCGGCAGGCATCACCTACCGTCAGCTGGACTACTGGGCACGCACGGGTCTGGTCGAGCCCGCCGTCCGCGGTGCCGCAGGTTCAGGGTCCCAGCGCCTCTACGGATTCCGCGACATCCTGGTCCTCAAGGTCGTCAAACGCCTCCTTGATACCGGCGTTTCCCTGCAGCAGATCCGGACCGCCGTCGAGCACCTCCGGGAACGCGGCGTCGAGGATCTCGCCCAGATCACCCTGATGAGCGACGGCGCCAGTGTGTACGAGTGCACCTCGGCGGATGAAGTCATTGATCTCGTCCAGGGCGGACAGGGCGTCTTCGGCATCGCCGTCGGCCGTGTCTGGCGGGAAGTGGAAGGCAGCCTCGCGGCGCTGCCGAGCGAACATGCCGGCGTCCAGTCGTTCCCGGACGATGAACTCAGCAAGCGCCGGGCCACCCGCAAGATCGGCTAGGCACCGGCCGCCAGCCGCACTGGCCCCCGCTGCACCAAACAGCAACGCGGGGTCACTTGCCGCCATCACGGCATGATTGATGGGCGGTAAGTGACCCCGCGTTGCTTTTCGTTTTTTTGCGGGGCGTGGCTAGCGGTTGACGCGGTCCCGGATCCGGGCAGGTGTCGGCTGGCCGTCCGCGCCCAGCAGGTTGGCCAGCAGTGTGTCGAACAGGGCGGCGGCGTTCTTTGCCGAATCGCCGGGCCAGTGGTGGATGGAGTGGGCGGCGCCCTGGATTTGCTGCCAGTTGGCCTGCTCCGGGATGTGCGGTGACAGCAGCAGCCCGCCGAACATCAACTCCATTTCGGCGAGCCGGAAGGTGTGCTCGGCGGATCCGGTGCGCACCCGGTTCGCGACGATGCCGGCCGGGGAGAGTTTCGGGGCGAATTCCTGCCGGAACAGTTGGATGGCCCGCATGGTGCGTTCCGTGCCCGCAACCGAGAAGAGACCCGGTTCGGCCACGAGGGTGACCTTGTCGCTGGCGGACCAGGCCATCCGGGTGAGCCCGTTCAGGGAGGGCGGGCAATCCACGAGGACCAGCTCGTACTTCTCCGCGCCGGCCAGGACTGCGGAGAGCCGGCGCAGGTCGCGGCGGCCCAGATCCGGGCGGTCGTAAATGCCGGTGTAGGCGGAGCCGACGGCCACATCCAGGATGGCCGGCGCGGAACCTGCGGGAGCACCGCCGTTGGCGGCTGCGCGTTCCACCCAGCCGCTGGGGACCACGTTTTCGGCCAGGCGGGCCCGCCGGGGAGCCTTGAGCATCCGGCCGATGTCCTGCTGGTCTCCCGGCCGGACTCCAAGGGCCGTACTCGCATCCGCGTGCGGATCAAGGTCGACGACGAGGGTGGGGATGCCGGCGGCCAATGCCGCGGACGCCAATCCGGTGGTCACCGATGTCTTGCCGACACCGCCTTTGAGGCTGCTGATGCTGACTACTTGCACTTGAAAAACCAATACCTAACGCCGGTTGCCGGGACGGGGTCCTGCCGGCTCCTGCGTTCCCCGGAGCCGGGGCGTGCATGCGCCACCCACCACCTCATCATATGTTGCCGCCCTGCCTAAACCTGCCTCATCTGGTGCCGGGGCGGCAGATGAAAGATAAGCTTCAGGCAGGGCCGGGACCCGCCCTGCCGGATGTACTGTCCTGATGTACTTGCCTAATCCGGCACACGTGACGCGCGTCGCTGTGACGGTCGACACAATAATTTGTGTTTGTCCGTGCACGTCTTAGACACTGTGACCAATTACCGATACACCCGCGATGATGCAGGAGAAGTATGTTTTCGAAGATTCTGGTGGCCAATCGCGGCGAAATCGCGATCCGTGCCTTCCGCGCCGGCTACGAACTCGGTGCCAAGACTGTCGCCGTCTTCCCCAACGAGGACCGCAACTCAATCCACCGCCAGAAGGCCGACGAGGCCTATCTGATCGGTGAGGAGGGCCACCCCGTCCGGGCCTACCTCGACGTCGACGAGGTGGTGCGCGTGGCCAAGGAATCCGGGGCCGACGCCATCTACCCCGGCTACGGTTTCCTCTCCGAGAACCCGCGCCTGGCCCGGGCCGCGGCGGCGGCCGGCATCACCTTTGTGGGGCCGCCCGCCGAGGTCCTGGAACTGGCAGGCAACAAGGTCGCCGCGCTCGAGGCAGCCCGCAAAGCCGGCGTCCCGGTCCTGAAGTCCAGCCAGCCCTCCAAGGACCTGGACGAACTCATCGCAGCCGCCGACGTCATCGGCTTCCCCATCTTCGCCAAGGCCGTCGCCGGCGGCGGCGGGCGCGGCATGCGCCGCGTCGACACCCGCGACGCCCTTCCGGAAGCGCTGCAGGCTGCCATGCGCGAAGCCGACGCAGCGTTCGGCGACCCGACTATGTTTCTGGAGCAGGCCGTGCTGCGCCCCCGACACATCGAGGTCCAGATCCTGGCCGATGCCGAGGGCAACGTCATGCACCTCTTCGAGCGCGACTGCTCCATCCAGCGCCGCCACCAGAAGGTCATCGAGATCGCCCCGGCGCCGAACCTCGACGAAGGCATCCGGCAGGCGCTGTACCGCGACGCCGTGAAGTTCGCCAAGGCGCTGAACTACGTCAACGCCGGAACCGTGGAATTCCTTGTCGACACCGTCGGGGAGCGCGCCGGCCAGCACGTCTTCATCGAAATGAACCCGCGGATCCAGGTAGAGCACACGGTCACCGAGGAAGTCACCGACGTCGACCTCGTCCAGGCACAGCTGCGCATCGCTGCCGGAGAGACGCTCGCGGACCTTGGCCTCTCCCAGGAGACGGTCCAGCTCAAGGGTGCCGCCCTGCAGTGCCGAATCACCACGGAGGACCCCGCCAACGGCTTCCGGCCCGACGTCGGCAAGATCACCGGCTACCGTTCAGCCGGCGGAGCCGGTGTCAGGCTCGACGGCGGCACCGTCTACTCCGGTGCCGAAATCAGCCCGCACTTCGACTCGATGCTGGTCAAGCTGACCTGCCGCGGCCGCGAGTACCCGGCCGCCGTGGCCCGGGCACGCAGGGCCCTCGCCGAGTTCCGCATCCGCGGGGTCTCCACTAACATCTCGTTCCTGCAGGCTGTCCTGGACGATCCGGACTTCATCGCCGGCAACGTGGCCACGTCCTTCATTGACGAACGCCCCGAACTGCTCAAGGCCCGGGTCTCCGCGGACCGCGGCACCAAGCTCCTGACCTGGCTCGCCGACGTCACCGTGAACAAGCCCAACGGCGAGCTCACGGTCCACAGCGATCCCGCCGCCAAGCTCCCTTCCCTCGACGACGCGCCCGCCCGGCAGGGCTCCCGCCAGCGGCTGCTGGAGCTGGGCCCGGATGGGTTCGCGAAGGCCCTGCGCACGCAGGACGCGGTCGCCGTCACGGACACCACGTTCCGCGACGCCCACCAGTCGCTGCTCGCCACCCGCGTCCGTACCCGCGACCTCGTCGCTGCGGGCCCGGCCGTGTCCAAACTCCTGCCGGAACTGCTCTCCGTCGAGGCCTGGGGCGGCGCCACCTACGATGTGGCCCTGCGCTTCCTGGGCGAGGACCCCTGGGATCGGCTCGCGGCCCTGCGCAAGGCGCTGCCGAACGTCTGCCTGCAGATGCTCCTCCGCGGCCGCAACACGGTCGGCTACACCCCCTACCCGGAAGAGGTCACGGTGGCCTTCGTCAACGAGGCCGCCGCCACCGGCATCGATATCTTCCGCATCTTCGATGCGCTCAACGACGTCAACCAGATGGCCCCGGCCATCCGCGCCGTCCGCGGGACCGGCACGGCCGTCGCGGAGGTGGCCCTGTGCTACACCGCAGACATGCTGGACCCGGACGAGACGCTGTACACCCTGGACTACTACCTGGAGCTGGCGCAGAAGATCGTCGACGCCGGCGCGCACATCCTGGCGATCAAGGATATGGCCGGGCTCCTGCGCCCCGCCGCCGCGGCCCGCCTCGTGACCGCCCTGCGCGAGCGCTTCGACCTCCCGGTCCACCTGCACACCCACGACACCGCCGGCGGCCAGCTGGCCACCCTGCTGGCAGCGGTCGACGCCGGAGTGGACGCCGTGGACGTAGCCTCCGCCTCGCTCGCCGGCACCACCAGCCAGCCCTCAGCCTCTGCGCTGGTGGCGGCCCTGGCCCACACGCCCCGCGACACCGGGCTGAGCCTGGCGAACGTGTGCGCCCTGGAACCGTACTGGGAGGCCGTCCGCCGCGTCTATGCACCGTTCGAATCCGGCCTCCCGGGCCCCACCGGGCGCGTGTACCAGCACGAAATCCCCGGCGGACAGCTCTCCAACCTGCGCCAGCAGGCGATCGCGCTGGGCCTCGGGGAGCGGTTCGAGGCCATCGAGGACATGTACACCGCGGCTGACCGGATCCTCGGCCGGCTCGTGAAGGTCACCCCGTCCTCCAAGGTCGTAGGTGACCTGGCCCTGCACCTCGTGGGACTCAACGCCGACCCCGCGGACTTCAACGAGAACCCGCAGAAATACGACATCCCGGATTCCGTGATCGGCTTCCTCTCCGGTGAACTGGGCGATCCTCCCGGAGGCTGGCCGGAGCCGTTCCGCACCAAGGCGCTGCAGGGCCGCACCGTCAAGGTCCGCGACGTCGAGCTCAGCGCCGAGGACAGCGCCGCCCTGGCGTCCGATTCCAAGACCGTGCAGCAGACCCTCAACCGGCTGCTCTTCGCCGGTCCCACCAAGGACTACCAGAAGAGTGTGGAGTCCTACGGCAACCTCTCGGTGCTGGACACCCGCGACTACCTCTTCGGGCTGCAGCGCGGCGCCGAGCACGAGATCGAGCTGGAGAAGGGAGTCCGCCTGATCGCCTCCCTCGAAGCGGTCTCCGAGCCGGACGAGAAGGGCATGCGCACCGTGATGTGCACGCTCAACGGACAGTCCCGCCCCGTAGTGGTCCGGGACCGTTCCGTGGTCAGCAACGTCAAGGCCGCCGAACGTGCCGACACCTCCCAGCCCGGCCAGGTGGCCGCACCGTTCGCCGGCGCCGTCACCCTGACCGTCAAGGCCGGCGAGGCGGTCAAGGCCGGCGACACCGTCGCCACGATCGAGGCCATGAAGATGGAGGCGTCCATCACGACGCCGGTCGACGGCACGGTCTCGCGCCTCGCCGTCGGAGCGATCGAGCAGGTCCAGGGCGGCGACCTGCTGCTGGTCGTCGAGTAACCGCACCGCAACGCCCGACACCACCGCGCGAGACCAAATGAGGGTCCTTCCGGCCGAGAGGCAGGAAGGACCCTCCTACTTGTGGCTGCGCCGCCTAGACCTGGGCGGGACGCGGGGTGCCGTACATTTCCTCGATGACGTTCTCGAAGTCCTTCATCACCTGGGCGCGCTTGACCTTCATCGACGGCGTGAGGTGCCCGGAGGCTTCGGTGAAATCGGCGGGCACGATCCGGAAGGACTTGATGGCCTCGGCCTGGGACACCGACTGGTTGGCGCCGTTGATGAGTTCCTGCACAGCGGCCTTGACCACCGGGTTGTCCGTGGCCTCGGCAAGGGTGGTCGAGGCGGGCAGCCCGTGCCGGTGCAGCCAGCCGGGCAGGGCCTCCTCGTCGAGGGTGACCAGGGCGCCGATGAAGGGTCGGTTGTCACCAACCACCAGCACCTGGGAGACGAGCGCGTCGGCACGGATCTGGTCCTCCAGGAGGGCCGGCACCACGTTCTTGCCGCTGGCTGTGACAATGATTTCCTTCTTGCGCCCGGTGATGGTCAGGAAGCCCTGCTCATCGAGCTGGCCAATATCGCCGGTGCGGAACCAGCCATCGACAAAGGACTCGCCGGAGAGGTCTTCACGCTTGTAGTACCCGCGCATCACGCACACGCCCTTGGCGAGGATCTCGCCGTCTTCGGCGATTTTCACGGCATTGCCGGGAATCGGGGCGCCGACGGTGCCGATCTTGATCAGATCCGGGGTGTTCACGGTGACGGGGGCCGTGGTCTCGGTCAGCCCGTAGCCTTCCAGGATCTGCATGCCGATGCCCTGGAAGAAGTGACCTAGCCGCTCGCCCAGCGGGCCGCCGCCGGAGACGGCGTGGGCCACCTCGCCGCCCATGGCCGCGCGGAGCTTGCTGTAGACGAGCTTGTCGAAGAGGGTGTGCTTGAGCTTGAGGCCCAGGCCGATCTTGCCGGCCTGGCGGGCGCGGGAGAATTCGATGGCGGTGTCCGCGGCGCGGTGGAAGATGGCGCCCTTGCCACCGTCCTCGGCCTTGGTCAGTGCCGAGTTGTAGACCTTTTCGAAGACCCGCGGCACCGCGAGGATGAAGGTCGGCTTGTAGCTCTGCAGGTCCGGCAGGAGGTTCTTGATGTCCGGAGTGTGCGCCACGGTGACGCCGGCGGCGACCGCGAGCACCGAGATGAAGCGCGCGAACACGTGGGCCAAGGGCAGGAACATGATGGTCCGGGCCTGCTCGTGGACGATCTTGTTCAGCGAGGTGGCGAGCGCGTTTTCGGAGAGTTCCACGAAATTGCCGTGGGTCAGCTCGCAGCCCTTGGGCCTACCAGTGGTGCCCGAGGTGTAGATGATGGTGGCGAGGTCGCCGAGGGAAGCAAGGCTGCGCCGTGCCTCGAGTTCCTCGTCGGTGACGGCCGCGCCGGCGGCACGGACCTCGTCCAACCCGGACCCTTCGAGCTGCCAGACGTGGGCCAGGGCGGTGAGACCTTCGGAGGTGGCGGCCTGCCGGATGACATTTTCATGGTGGGCGGACTCGCCGAACGCGGCGACGGCGCCGGAGTCCCCCAGGTTCCAGGCGACCTGGGAGGGGGAAGAAGTCTCGTAGATCGGCACGGAGACGGCACCGGCGAACCAGATGGCAAAGTCGATGAGGGCCCACTCATACCGTGTGCGCGACATGATGCCCACCCGGTCGCCGGCTGCCACGCCGCTGGCCATCAGGCCCTTGGCGAGCAGGGATACGTCGGCGAGGAAGTCGGTGGCCCGGACGTCCTGCCATTGTCCGGCCGCGTCGAGGCGGGAGAACAAAGCCGGATTGGAGGCCTTCGCGGCCTGGCGCAGCACCAGGTCGGTGACGTTCGTTTCCGGGGGGACGGTGACCAGGGGCGGGACACTGATTTCTCGCACATTAGCTCCTTTGATATCCATGACCCGCGAGGGGTACGACTAACACTAGTATGCGGTCCTAGGCATGTGTGTTACGCCACATCTACTGGTGGGTAACCTTACGGTTTGGTAACCCCCGGTGCCGGCGGGAGCGGTGATGCGGCCGCTGCCCGGCCGCTCCGGCGAATAGGATAGGGAACCATGCACACACCTACACCCGGACAGCAGCCCGGCCCGTACCGCAGGACGGCCGCCTGGCGGCGCAGGACGCTGGCGGGCGCAGCCGCCGCACCGGCCGGCCAGGGTTTCCGTGAGCACCTGCGGCTGGGCCGGAAAGGACTCGCCATCGGCGTGGACATCGGCGGCACCAAGGTTGCGGCCGGTGTGGTCGACGCGGAGGGCAGGATCCTCGCACAGGCCAAGCGGTCCACCCCCGGCAACGACCCCCGTGCGGTCGAACAAGTGATTGTCGAACTGGTCGAGGAATTAGGCCAAGGCCACCGGATCTGGTCGGTCGGGATCGGCGCGGCCGGCTGGATGGACCTCGACGGCGGGACCGTGCTGTTCAGCCCGCATCTTGCCTGGCGCAACGAGCCGCTCCGGGACAACCTGCAGCGGTTGCTCCGCCGGCCCGTGCTGCTGACCAACGACGCCGATGCGGCCGGCTGGGCGGAGTGGCGCTTCGGTGCCGGGCAGGGCCAGAACCGACTGGTCTGCATTACCCTCGGCACCGGGATTGGCGGTGCCATGGTGATGGACGGCCGGCTGGAACGCGGGCGCTTCGGTGTGGCCGGGGAATTCGGCCATCAGATCATCATGCCAGGCGGCCACCGCTGCGAGTGCGGCAACCGGGGCTGCTGGGAGCAGTACGCGTCCGGCAACGCGCTCGGCCGGGAAGCCCGGGAACTCGCCGCCGCCAACTCCCCGGTGGCCCAGGAACTGCTCAAAGCGGTGGACGGCCACGCGGAGCGCATCACCGGAGTGATCGTCACGGAATTGGCCAAAGCCGGTGACCCGACTTCCCGCGAGCTGCTGGAGGACGTCGGGGAGTGGCTCGGGCTGGGCCTGGCCAACCTCGCCGCCGCGCTGGATCCGGGCAAGTTCGTGATTGGCGGCGGACTCTGCGACGCCGGCGAGCTGCTGGTCGGCCCGGCCCGGAAGGCGTTCGCCCGGAACCTGACGGGACGCGGGTTCCGGCCGGCAGCGGACATCGAGCTGGCGGCGCTGGGCCCGAACGCGGGCCTGATCGGCGCGGCGGACCTGTCCCGGGTCAGCAGCCGCATGCACAGCTAGCCGGACACCGGCCCGGCCGGCGCGCCGGCACAGCGGGCACCGCCGGAACGGGGTCCGGCCCGGTCAGATGCGTGCGCCGTCGTCGTGTTCGTCCTTTTCCCCCGGCAGCTTCATGATCAGGAAGACCACCGACGCCGCGAAGGCGGCCACCATTCCGAGGATGGCCAGCAGCGGGGCGGAGCGCCAGAACATCGCGGAGATCAGGAGCGCCACGGGGCCACCCACGGCCCCCAGCCAAGCCAGCATCGTCAGCGGGTCTGTTCCGGCGAGGCTGGGCGGTTCCTCCGGCACGAAGTCGCCCGGACCCAGCGGGTCATCGTCCGAGCCCTCGTAGTCCCGAGGCCCCGGGGCATCCCCAGGACGATCGGCGCCCGCTCCCGCCGAGGGGCCCCCGTCCGCCCGGCTCTGCGCCCCCCGCTCCTCGGCGGACAGCTCAATCGGCACGCCAACGGAAAGGCCTAGCGGGTCGAAGTCGCTGAAAGGCCGTGGCGCGCCGGCGCCGGCGCCTTCACTAGCCGAACGGTCCGCGCCGGATGCTTCCGGGAGCCCCGGTTCGTCATCGCTGTCCCGGTCGTCCCGGGCTTCGGGGGTCCCGGGGCCCGCCTCCGCGTCCGTGTCCCTGCCTTCCAGTCGCGCGACCAGATCCAGCCAGACGGCGTCGTCCTGGTTGGCGCTGGAATCCGCGGAGTCCGGGTCCGGTCTAGTCATCTGCCGTGTCCTTTTGGCTAGCGTGGGCGGCGTCCGGGCCGCCTTCCGCACCCAGCGACCGGATAAATTCGGCCGTGCCGCGGAAGATTTCGGGCGCGTCGTTGTCCATCGTAGCCACGTGGTAGCTGTTTTCCAGCCGGATCACCTCCAGCGGGGCGTGGGCCAGTCCCCGGCGCAGGGCCACCATGCTCGACTCGGAGACCACGTGGTCCACCGCGGAACGGTACACCCGCACCGGGGCGGTAATCCGGGGGAGCAGCCGCACGGTGTCCTTGAACATCTTGTTGAGCTCGTGGGCCGCGGCGACCGGCGTCCGGGGGTAGGCCCCCTCGTCGATGCCCTCTTTGAGGATGTCGTTGGCGATCGCCGGGGTGCTCTTGACCACGAATTTCAGGATTCCCGCCAGCGGTGCCCTGGGATCGTCAATGACAAGGCCGGGGTTCACCACCACGGCCCCGGCCACCGGACGCGTGGCGGCAATCCGCAGCGCCAGTGCCCCGCCCATCGACAGCCCGGCCACGACGACCTGCTCACAGTCCGCAGCGAGTTCAAGGTAGGCAGCGTCGAGCGCCGCGTGCCAGTCCCGCCAGTGTGTCCGGGCCAAATCCTGCCAGCTGGTACCGTGCCCGGGCAGCAGCGGTGCCCGCACGGCGAAGCCGGCATCGGCCAGTGACCAGGCCCAGTCCCTGACGCCGTGCGGGCTGCCTGTGAAGCCGTGCGAGATTACGACGCCGGTGCGGAAACCGGTTCCGGTGAACGGGCTGCAGAACGGTGTGTGGTCCGGGGGGATGGTCATCGGGTCTCCGGGGGGCTGGTGGCGGGTTGGTCGGTTACCGCCGCGGACCGTGCGGAGGCGGCGGCATGGCGGAGGAAGAACTGAACGGACTGTTCGAAAATCAGCGGGGCGTCGACGTCGAGCGTCGCCACATGCCCGCTGTCCGGCAAACTGACCAGCTCCAGCTCCCGCGACCCCAGTCCTTTCCGCAGCAGCTCGACGGAGGAGGGCGGGACCACGATGTCGGTCGCGGACTGGAAGACGAGGGCCGGAGCGGCGACGGCGGGCAGTTCGCGCCGCGCGGCCTTGAAGAGCCTGCTCAGCTGGTGGACGGCTTCCAAAGGGGTGAGCGAGTAGTCGCCGTCCTCGGTGGCGGACGCCGTCGGATGCGGTTCCTGTACCGGGACGGTGGTGCGCTTGATGTGCTTGAGCAGGCCGATGTAGCGCACCCTGCGGTCGTAGAAGCTCAGTCCCGGGTTGACGACGGCAACTCCGGTGACACGGTGGTGCGCCGCCGTGCGCAGGGCGATGGTCCCGCCCATGGAAAGCCCTGCCACGTAGCAGTGCCCGGTCCGGGCGGAGAGTTCCAGATAGGCGTCCTCGAAGGCCTGGTACCAGTCCTGCCAGCCGTGGCGGGCCAGATCGCGCCAGTCCGTGCCATGCCCCGGCAGCAGCGGCACGGACACCGCGAAGCCCTGACGGGCCAGATGCTCCGCCCAGGGCAGGACGCTCAGGGGGCTGCCGGTGAAGCCGTGGCAGATGGCCACGCCGATGCCCGCGGTGGCGCCGTGGCCGGGATAACTGAACGCTGCGGGCGCCAGGGGAGTGCTGCTTCCGGTCATGAGCCCATCGTGTCACTGTTCCGGACAAAACTCACTAGAGTAGGGTGTCATTGAAGTGCCGGCCGGGTCCGATGGAGGGCCGGCCGAACGCCTTCCGGAGAGGTTCACCACGTGTTTTATTGGTTCATGAAGACGTTCGTTCTCGGGCCCGTCCTGAAGACGCTTTTCAGGCCCTGGGTCAAGGGCCTGGACAACGTCCCCGCCCAAGGCGCAGCCATCCTGGCCTCCAACCATCTCTCCTTTTCCGACTCCATCTTCATGCCGCTGATGGTGCCCCGCCCCGTTGTGTTCCTCGCGAAATCGGAGTACTTCACCGGAAAGGGGATCAAGGGCAGGCTGACGGCCGCCTTCTTCCGGCTGACCAACCAGCTGCCGATGGACCGCTCCGGCGGTGCGGCATCCGCCCTCTCACTCAATGCCGGCATGGACGTGCTGAAGAACGGCTCGCTGCTGGGCATCTACCCGGAAGGCACCCGCAGCCCTGATTCCCGGCTGTACCGCGGCAAGGTGGGGGTGGCGCGGCTGGCCCTGCAGGCCCGCGTCCCGGTGATCCCGGTCGCGATGATCGGCACGGACAAGGTCCAGCCGATCGGCAAGCGGATGCCCAACATCCGGCGCATCGGCATGATCTTCGGCGAACCACTGGACTTTAGCCGGTACTACGGCATGGAGGATGACCGGCTGATCCAGCGGTCCGTGACAGATGAGATCATGTACGAGCTCATGAGGCTCTCCGGCCAGGAATACGTCGACGAGTACGCCGCCGTCGTCAAGCTCCGGCTCGCCGGGAAAGCCACCGGGGTGCCGGAGGACGGCGCCGCCGGCACCGGACCGGCGACCACGGGGAACGCGTGACCGGAGCGTGTGACGGTACCAGCGCAGTCAATGACGGCCCGGGTCCGACGATCGCCGCGGAGGCAACTATCCTTAGAGTGTGACTGAGCTATCTGCGCCTTCGGCCTCCCCCCTGAACAGTTCCTTGAGCGGCTCGCCCGTGGCGGGCTCTGCCCTGACCAGCACCGCCCAGAGCGGTGCCGCCAACTATCCCGGCCTGGACCACTGGCGGGATCTGCCTGCCTCCCAGCAGCCGAACTGGTCGGACAAGTCCGTCTTCGAAGCCTCCGTTAAGGAACTCTCCGTCCTCCCGCCGCTCGTGTTCGCGGGCGAAGTGGACATCCTGCGCGAACGCCTCGCCGCAGCGGCACAGGGCAAGGCCTTCCTGCTTCAGGGCGGCGACTGCGCGGAAACGTTCGAGGCCGCCACGGCGGACAAGATCAGTGCCCGCGTCCGCACCATCCTGCAGATGGCGGTGGTCCTCACTTACGGCGCCGCGATGCCGGTGATCAAAATGGGCCGGATGGCCGGGCAGTTCGCGAAGCCGCGTTCCTCCAACGATGAGACCCGTGAGGGCGTCACCCTGCCGGCCTACCGCGGCGACATCGTCAACGGCTACGACTTCACGCCGGAATCCCGCGCGCACGACGCTGGCCGGATGCTGAAGGCCTACCACACCTCCGCCTCCACCCTGAACCTGATCCGGGCGTTCACCCAGGGCGGCTTCGCGGACCTTCGGCTGGTGCACCAGTGGAACAAGGGCTTCACCGAAAACCCCGCCCACGCACGCTACGAATCGCTGGCGCGTGACATCGACCGTGCCATCAAGTTCATGTCTTCCTGCGGCGCGGACTTCGAGGCCCTCAAGCGCGTGGAGTTCTACGCCAGCCACGAAGCGCTGCTCCTCGACTACGAGCGGGCCCTGACCCGCATCGATTCCCGCACGGGCTTCCCGTATGACACCTCGGCGCACTTCCTCTGGATCGGTGAGCGCACCCGCGAACTGGACCACGCCCACGTGGACTTCCTCTCGCGGGTCCGCAACCCGATTGGGGTGAAGCTGGGGCCGGGCACCAGCGGCGACGACGCGCTGCGCCTGATCGACAAGCTGGACCCGGACCGCGAACCCGGCCGCCTGACCTTCATCACCCGGATGGGCGCCGGCAACATCCGCGAGAAGCTGCCCCCGATCGTGGAGCGGGTGACCGCGTCCGGCGCCCAGGTCCTCTGGGTCACCGACCCGATGCACGGCAACACGGTCACCTCGCCGAACGGCTACAAGACCCGCAACTTCGACGACGTCATTGATGAGGTGCGCGGCTTCTTCGAGGTCCACCACTCGCTCGGCACGGTCCCCGGCGGGCTGCACGTCGAAATGACCGGCGACGACGTGGCCGAGTGCCTCGGAGGGGCCGATCCGGTGGACCAGGAGTCATTCCTGGACCGCTACGAATCGGTCTGCGACCCACGCCTGAACCACATGCAGTCCCTCGAGATGGCCTTCCTGGTGGCCGGGGCCCTGGCCAAGCGCTAAAACGGTCCCAGCTTGAGAAAGCTCCGCCCGGCTGGTTTCAGCCGGGCGGAGCTTTCTTAATGGAGCCTGTTTAAAGCCGAGCCGAGCCGGCCCGGTCAGACCACCGTCAGGGTGACGACGGAGCCCTCCGGAACCTTCTTGTTTACGGGGTCCTGGTCCCGGACGGTGCCAAAGAAACCGCCCAGGATTTCGTTCACCCGGACTTCGAACCCCAGCTGCTTGAGGGCTGCTTCGGCTTCTTCGACCTGTTTGCCGATGAAGCTCGGAACGTCGACGAGCCTGGGCCCCTTGGAAACGGTCAGGGTGACGGTGCTGCCCCGGGTGAGGTTTCCGGAGGCCGGATCCTGCGCCACCACGGCTCCCTTGGGCACGGTCCGGTGAAAGACGGTTTCGGGCGAGATCACGGCCTTCAGGCCGGCGGCTTCGATGGCCTTGACCGCCTCCCCCTGCTCCTGGCCCCGCACGTCCGGCACCGGAATGGGCTGCGGGCCCTTGGAGACGATGAGGTCCACCGGCGTGCCGTGCCGGACCGGATTGCCGCTGCGCGGCGCCTGCGCCAGGACGGTGCCGGCGGGTGCGGATTCGTCAAAGGTTTCAGAGATCTGTCCCAGGGCCATGCCCGCGCCGTTAAGGGAGGTCTTGGCCTCGTCCAGGGACTTCCCGACCAGCTCCGGCAGGGGGAACAGCTCGGGGCCCTTGGAGACCGCGAGGGACACGGGCTGGAACTTTCGGATAACTTCGCCGGCGGCGGGTTCAGATCCCACCACCAGCCCGGGGGCGACGTCGTCGTGGAAGACATCCCTGGTGGTGGACTGGAATCCGGCCGTGCGGAGCAGCTGCTGGGCCTCCGCCACGGTCTTGTTCGCGAGTTCCGGGATCGTGCCGGGGGAGCCCGGCCCCATGCCGAAGAACCAGCCTGCCCCGCCGGCCAGCAGCGCAGCGATGACGAGAACAAGTATCCAGAGCAGCCCACGCCGCCGGGGGTCGCCCTCGCGCAGGCTGCGGACCGGCGTGGCGGCGGCCCGCTGGCGCGCTTTCTCCTCGTCACGGTCGTGTTTGCGCTGCGCCCGCTTGCCGGCAGGACCTGGCGGACCGCCTCCGTCGTCGTAGTTGGCTGCGTAGGGCACGTCGTCGGGGGCGGACAGGGGGCCGTAGCCGGGGTGCCGCGGGGCCGCG
Source organism: Pseudarthrobacter sp. PvP090 (assembly GCF_040547365.1). NCBI lineage: Bacteria > Bacillati > Actinomycetota > Actinomycetes > Micrococcales > Micrococcaceae > Pseudarthrobacter > Pseudarthrobacter sp. PvP090. The sequence continues at coordinate 357,883 of NZ_JBEPPO010000002.1, read as the reverse complement.
GACATCACGGTGGTCGGATTGCTGCCGCGGACGATGAATTCGGTGGGCTGCTGGCGTCCGCCGATGACTTCGGTGGCGCCGTTGCCGGATTGCGGATCCGGGGAACCGCCGGGGCGTCGGGCCGGCGGACCGGGCGGGGGCGGCACTGCCGGCAGGGCCGGACGCGCAGCAGGGGGCTGCAGGTCGAGTTCGGCGTCGCTGAGGTTCCTCCGGATGTGGCGGAGTTCGGAAAGCAGCGCGTACCCGTCGACGGGGCGTTTGTCGGGGTCGTTGGCCGTGCACCACTGCACGAGTTCGTCGATCTCGGCGGCGAGCCCCGGCACCAACACGGAGGGGGCACCAACGGACGAGTTGACGTGCTGGTAGGCGACCTGGATGGGGACCTCGCCGTCGAACGGCTGCCGGCCGGTGATCATCTCATAGAGCATGATCCCGACCGAATAGATGTCACTGCGCGCATCGGCCTGCCGGCCCAGCACGAGTTCGGGGGAGAGGTATGCCACGGTGCCGATCAAGGCGCCGGTACTGGTCGACGTCGAAATGGCCCGGGCCAGCCCGAAGTCACCCAGCTTGATCCGACCGTCGTCGGCGATCAGCACGTTCTCGGGTTTGATGTCCCGGTGGATGAGGCCGGCTTCATGGGCAGCCCCCAGGCCTTCGACCACGGGGTCGATCAGGGCCAGGGCCAGGCGCGGGGGAAGGGCGCCCTTGTCCTTGAGGACATCGCGCAGGGTGTGGCCCTTGATGTATTCCATGACCAGGTAGGCCACCCGGTCGTCCTCGCCCTGGTCAAGCACCCCCACGACGTGCGGGTGCGACAGGCGGGCGGCGGCCTTTGCCTCGCGGCCCAGCCGGTCGAGGAACTGCGGGTCGCCGGCCATGTGGGGGTGCAGCACCTTCAGGGCAACATCCCGCTCCAGCCTGCGGTCGGTGGCCACGTAAACAGTGGACATGCCGCCGCTGGCGAGCCTGGACTGAATCAGGTACCGGCCATCCACCAGGGTGCCAACGAGAGGGTCCGACGAGTAATCCTGCACTATACGATCCTAATCGCTGCACGGAAACGGGCCCGAATCAACATGCGATCCGGGCCCGTATCGTTATCCTCCGGGCGCGGCAGGGGCGGGTAACGCCGCGGCCGTGGCTGCTCTGGATTCTTAGCCGAAGTTCTTCCGGTGGGCCTTGATGGACTCCACGTAGAGCTTGGTGTCGTCATACATGCCGTACTGGCTGACCGAGTACTGGCCCTGGTAGTAGCCCGCGATGGCGTTGTCCAGGCCCTCGCTGGTGCGGAGCAGCTGGCGGATGATCGCGACGCCGGCCGTTACGTTGTCGTAAGGGTCCAACAGGTTCAGCTGGCGTCCCACGAGGTCCGACGCCCACTCCCCCGAGGATGGGATGACCTGCATGGTGCCGATCGCGTTGGCTGGGGAGACGGAGCGGTGGTCGAAGCCTGATTCCTGGAGCGCGAAGGCCAGGGCGAGGGCCGGGTCGACCCCCATGCGGCGCGCCGTGTCCGCGACGATGTTCTTCATCTGCTCACGGCTGGGCACCGGCGAGGCGTTCAGCAGGGCCTTGTTCCGGTTGGCGGAGCTAACGACGGCGGCCGGGTATGTGTAGCCGAGGAAGGTGCTCGGGACGAGCGGCGTGACGGTGGCAGCGGGCGGAGTGGAGGCCGGTGCGATGGATGCGCCCGAAAGCGCCAGCTTCTGGCCCGGGTAGATGATGCTGCTCATCGTCAGGCGGTTGGCGGACAGGATGTCGGCGAGCCTGACGCCGTTCCTGGCGGCGATGCCCGAGAGGGTGTCGCCGGCCTTGATGGTGTAGGAACCTGACGCGGGGGCGGGAGCCGGGGTCGCCGCCGGCGCCACCGGGGCGGGGCCAGCCGGGGCAGGAGCTTCGGTGCCGCCGCCGATCTTGATCTTCTGGCCGGGGTAAATGATGGAGCCCATGTTGAGCCCGTTCCACTCGAACACGTGGGAGAGCTTGACGCCGTGGCGGGCTGCGATTGCGCCGAGCGTGTCGCCTGACTTCACGGTGTAGACGCTGCCGCCCGCAGCAACGGCGGACGTGGCGGGAGCCGCCGGGTCCGGTGCTGTGGCCGTGCCGCCCAGTTTGACCTTCTGGCCGGGGTAGATGATCGTGTTCGCCTGCAGCCCGTTCAATGTCAGGACGGCATACGTGTCCAGGCCAAACTTGCCGGCGATGCCGCTGACCGTGTCGCCGCGGGCGATTGTGTACTCCGCCGGGACGGAAACCTTTGCTGGACGGAAGGCGGACGGCAGGGACGCCGGGACGGATCCGGCGGGAATCATCGCGGAACCCAGCGCCCGGGCGGTCTGCCCCTGGGCCTGTGCCTGCATGGCCGCAGCGAGCGTGGCCGGGATGGCTTGGGAGCGGGAATCCGCCGCAGCCGGCTGGGCGATCGCCAAAGAAGACAGGACGACGGCGGGAAGGGCTGCCGTTGTGGCCGCAATCAGCGGCAGGCTGGGCCGCGCAGTGGGCTGTGGCGAACGTGACGTCGTCATGGGAAAGGTCCTCTTCTCAGCGGCGAACGCTGCGGTTCTGGCCGGCAGTACTGGTGTTACCAGTGTGACTCAAGTTATGATTGTTACAAATGTGATCTATGTGAATCTCTCATAATTTGGGGATTAGCACAAGAACTGTTTGACCTTCCGCAAACAGGAATTTGTGGAGTGTCGATCGGGGGCTGCGTGCGGCCGGAGGCAGCCGGCACTTAGCCGGCGGGCACCGACTAGGCGCAGAGCCCGCAGACATGGCAATCTTGATCCGTGAGTAATGTAGAAAGCCTTGTGGGCGAATGGCTGCCCCTGCCCGATGTCGCACAGCTCCTGAACGTCTCGATTACTAAGGTTCATGCGCTCCTCGACGAACGCGCGCTGGCTGCTCTGAGGGTCGGTGAACGCCGGATCCGTTGCGTTCCTGCGGAATTCATCCAGGACGGCCATGCCGTTGAGAGCCTCAAGGGAACAATCGTGGTCCTCGCCGACGCCGGCTATTCCGACGAAGAACTTATCACCTGGTTGTTTACGCCGGATGAATCCCTTCGCGGCCGTCCGATCGACGCCCTCCGGGAGGGGCGCAAGACGGAAATCCGGCGCCGGGCGCAGTCCCTGGCCTGGTAGCCGCGAACAACGCCCCCGTCCTTGAATAATGCAGGCCCGGCACCTCACATCTGAGGTGCCGGGCCTGCATTATTGGTCCTGCCGGGTTGGGGTGTTGCCGGGACTCCGATTCAGGCTGCGCGGCTGACCGTGGCCTCGGCCAGCTTCCGGAGCGCCGTCTTGGGCAGCTCCTCCAGCGGCAGGAGGTCCAGTGCGGCGAAAGCTGCGCGGCCAAATTCATCGATCAGCACTTCCGTGGCCTGGAGGGCGCCGCAGTCCGCGATGATGCGGCGGATTTCGTCCACGTCGGCTTCGTCCAGTCCGGGGCTGCCCAGCTTCGCGTCGATGAACGCGGATTCGGCGGGGCTGGCCAGGTCCAGGGCAAAGGCGATCAGAACGGTGCGCTTGCCTTCACGCAGATCGTCTCCCGCCGGTTTGCCGGTGGTGACCGGATCGCCGAAGACCCCCAGGACGTCGTCGCGGAGCTGGAAGGCCTCGCCCAGGGGGAGGGCGAATGCCGAGTAGCCCCGCAGCAGCTCGTCGTGGGCGCCAGCCAGGGCGCCGCCCAGAGCCAGCGGATGTTCAGTGGAGTACTTGGCCGACTTGAAGCGAATGATCGACTGGGCGCGGCTGACGGCTCCGGCCCGGTCGCGGCGGGGTCCGGCGACCTCTTCGAGGATGTCGAGGTACTGGCCCGCCATGACCTCGGCCCGCATCAGGTTGAAGATCAGCCGTGCCTGGCTTCCCGAGGCTGCGCTCTGCCCGATCTCGGTAAATGATTCCTCGCTGAACGACAGGCAGAGGTCGCCGGTCAGGATGGCGGCCGCGTGTCCGAACCGTTCGCTGTCCAGTGCCCAGCCCTGCGTCTCGTGCAGTTCGCTGAAGCGCCGGTGCACGCTGGGGCCGCCCCTGCGCGTGTCGGAGCGGTCGATGATGTCGTCGTGGATGAGGGCAGCTGCCTGGAACAGCTCCAGCGCGGAGCCGGCCGTCACGATCTCGTTGGCTCCCGCCCCGCCGCCGGCGCCCCGCCAGCCCCAGTAGCACATGAGGGCCCGGAGGCGTTTGCCGCCCGTGACGAGGTTCGAGATCGATCCCATCAGCGGATCGATGTCCGGCGAGATCGAGGACATCACCGTCTGGCGGGTGGCCAGGAAATCGGTGAGCTTCCCGGCGACGGCGGCCACGTAGGCGGCCTGTTCCAGACGCAGCTGCTCCGCGAGGGTCACTTGACGGACTCGGCGGTGACGTTCGCGCCGATGGTGAAGGTGGAGGTCCCGGCGTTTTCGAGCACCGAAATGTTGACCGTTTCGGTGTCGCCGCGAAGGAAGTCCTTGGACGGCACCGCTCCCACGGTTTCCCCCGGAACGGCTGTGAAGCCCTGGGCTTCCAGTTCCTTCGTGTAGAAGGCGAGCACCTCGGCCGACGGCGCGGAGATGCTGCCGACGAGTGCCACGGTGGCGGGCTCCGTGGTCTTGTCAAAGCTGCTTGATACGACCTTCGCCCCGGGCATCACCGGCAGGAGCGCCTCCGGGAACCCGGGAACCATCGCGCCGACGGTGGCCGAGGTACCGGGTTCAGCGGAGGGGCTGGCCGGCGCCGTCGTCGTGGGCGCGGCCGCGGACGGCGCAACCGAGGCCGACGGGGAGCCCGAGGAGGCGGTGCCGGGATTGGCGGGCGTGCATGCGGCCAGGGCCATCAGCGTGCCCGCCGCCACAACGGCTAACGCAGCACGGTTGCGCTGTCCAAATACCTTCACAGGGACTTTCCTCCTGGTGTTGACGCCGGATTCAGCCTCCAGTTTAGTCAGTCCCGGGGCATAGGATTGAAGTTGTGGGGCCGGACCAGGATAAACAGCAGCGGGAGCAGTCTCCCCAGGGCGCAGCACGACGGCCCAGCGAAGCGCAAATGCGGGAGCTCCGGCGGAGCAGCATCATGCACGTGGACATGGACGCATTCTTTGTGTCCGTAGAACTGCGCAGCCGTCCGGCGCTTGTGGGAAGGCCCGTGATCGTGGGCTACCCCGCCGACCGGTCCGTCGTGCTCTCCGCCTCCTACGAAGCCCGGAGATTCGGCGTCAAATCCGCCATGCCGATGGTGGTGGCCATGCGGATGTGCCCCTCCGCCGTCGTCATCGAGCCCCGGCACAAGCTGTACTACGAGGTGTCCGGCCAGATTATGGAGATCTTCGGGTCGATAACCGACCTGGTGGAGCCGCTCAGCGTGGACGAGGCGTTCCTCGACGTCGGGGGAGCGATCCGACGGCTGGGCCCGCCCCGCGAGATCGGCGAACTCATCCGCACCCGGGTCCGCAGTGAACTAGGCATCACCGCGTCCGTGGGGATTGCCGCCAGCAAGTTCGTGGCGAAAATTGCCTCCACCCGGTGCAAGCCGAACGGGCTCCTGCTCATCGGTCCCGAAGAGACCGTCCCGTACCTGCACAGTCTTCCGGTCAGCGCACTCTGGGGGGTCGGGGCCAAGACGGTGGAGGTGCTGTCCCGGATGGGCATCCGCACCGTCGCGGACGTCGCGGCGTCCCCGCTCCCGTCCCTCCGGAAGGTGCTCGGAGCTTCCGGCGAACACGTTTACCGGCTGTCGTGGGGGATTGACCCCCGCCCGGTGACCCCCGTCCGGCTCGAGAAGAGCATTGGCGCGGAAGAGACCTTTGCGGTGGACACGGCCGACGAGGCCCTGCTGCACCGGGAATTGCTGCGCCTGTCGCACCGGACGGCGGAGCGGCTCCGCGGGGCCGGCATGCACGCCCGGACCGTTGCCCTCAAGCTGCGCTACGCCGACTTCTCCACGATTACCCGCAGCCGCACCGTCAGCACCCCGATCGACAGCGCGCAGCTGCTGTACGCCGTCGCCGTCCAGCTGCTGGAATCGATCGGCGACCGCCCCATGACCGTGCGGCTCGTGGGCATCCGCGCCGAGCAGCTGGAAGAGGCGGCACAGGCGCCGCTGCAGCTCAGCCTTGACCGCCGGGACGACAACTGGCGCGCCGCGGAGCAGGTCCTGGACCAGGTGACCCGGAAATTTGGCACAAAGTCCGTGCTGCCGGCCAGGCTCCTGGACCCCGGGAGCAATTCGGGCTGATCCCGGGACGAAAATCGGCCACCTCTTGAAGTCAAGGGGACGTTCGGCATCTTTCAGAACAGGGCGCAACAAACTATCCTTATTTATACGTAAGTTTGGAACGACCGGATCGAGCGTTCGGGCTAATGCAGGACCAGCTGAACACCCCGGAAGGGGCCGTGGAGAACTCCACTCGGCCAAAGACGGCGAATGGGAACCACGCGCGAATCCCGCACGTTGTGGGTTTAGGGACACTGGCCGCGTCAGCCTGGACGTTGGCCGACTTAAGGAGGTCGTGATGCCGCTCTCGGAGCACGAACAGAAGTTGCTGGAGCAACTTGAGAAGCAGCTGCATGAGGACGACCCGAAGTTCGCCAGCTCGATGGGCTCGGACGCGGGACGTTCATGGTCAACCCGCCACCTGGTGATCGGCGTCCTGGCCACCCTGGCCGGCGTCGTCCTCCTGCTCTTTGGCGTGACGATCCAGAACATCTTCGTCGGGGTCTTGGGCTTTGTGGTCATGGGTGCCGGGGTCTATTACGCCACCATGCGCGGTGCGGCCGCCGGGAAGGCCAAGGCCTCAGGTGCGGCCCGGAAGTCCGGAAAGCCCCGGAGTTCGTTCATGAGCAATCTTGAGGAACGCTGGGACGAGAGGCACCGCGGGGAGCCCTAAGCTCCGCCCGACACAGGACTTCCAGTCCAATCTCCACTTTCCACCACAGGGCAAACCCCGGTGGCATAAAGGACCCGCTCCGGCGGGTCTTTTGTCGTTAAACCAGGGCCGACCATGATCAGCCAGGGCTAAAGCGCCGCGGTTCGCGCCGAATTCGGTGCCGCACGAGCGCCGCCGGACCTCGCTGTGTCCTTCACGGCCCCTCCCGTGGCCCACGCTGCAGCGCGGTCCGCCGCGGCCCCTCCGCATGCCCTCCACTCCGGCCCACTCGCCCCGTTTCCCAGTCATTACAGGGAAAAAGGTGCCCCCGGTCCCACAAATTGACGCCGAATCGCTCGGCGTGTCGTTGACTGTGGAGGGATGTGGAGTAATGTGGAGGACGTAAGAGGGTAGTGGCAGCACAGGGGACGTTGGGCTTCCTACGATCAGACGGGCGGTGGGCCGTGTTTCTCGGCACACATTCACCGCGTCTGGACGAAAAGGGTCGAATCATCCTTCCTGCGAAGTTCCGCGAGGAGCTTGCCGGCGGACTGGTTCTCACAAGGGGCCAGGAACGCTGCATCTACGTCTTCAGTGAGGCGGAATTCGGCCGGGTTCACGAGCAAATGCGGGAGGCTCCCATCTCCAGCAAGCAGGCTCGTGACTACATCCGTGTCTTCCTCTCTGGAGCCTCCGACGAGGTACCTGACAAGCAGGGGCGCGTGACGATTCCGCCGGCGCTCCGGGAGTACGCAGGACTCGGCCGGGAACTCGCCGTTATTGGTGCAGGCACCCGCGCGGAGATCTGGGATGCCCAGGCCTGGAATGAGTACCTCGCTGAAAAGGAAACGGCCTTCTCGGAGACCGACGACGCAATACCGGGGATTCTCTGAGGCCCCACAGAACCAAGCAGCACTGCACGATTCTTGACCGAGATCTCCAGCCGCCCATCCTGCCGTTTTCCTGGCTCACTTCCCCGGAGCCAGGCGGACGCAGGGTAGGCGCGGATGGGGATCTGGATCAAGAAGCGGCACGCGCAGCCCGCAACCGCACTCCAGGAATCAGCCGGACCACGAAAGGACGCAGGCATGACGGACCCTGACCAGTCGAAGCCCACGTCCGAACGTCATGTACCGGTCCTCAAGGACCGGTGCATCAATTTGCTGGCCCCCGGGTTCGAGGCCGCACGCAGCCGTGGCGAGACCCCCGTGGTCATCGACGCCACCCTGGGCATGGGCGGTCACTCCGAGGCCATGCTGCAGCGATTTCCGGACCTGCACCTGATCGGCATCGACCGTGACGAGGAAGCGTTGGCCCTCGCGGGGGAACGGCTCCGGCCCTTCGTTGACCGGATCGACCTCGTGCACGCCGTATACGACGAAATCCCCGACATCCTTGCCGACCTCGGCTTCGCGGAGGTCCACGGGGTCCTGATGGACCTCGGGGTCTCGTCGCTCCAGCTGGACGAACGGGAACGCGGCTTCGCCTACTCTTTCGACGCCCCGCTGGACATGCGCATGGACACGAGCCGCGGCCAGACTGCCGCCGACGTCGTCAACAACTACAGCGAAGAGGACCTGGTCCGGATCATCCGGAAATGGGGCGAGGAGAAATTCGCCGGACGCATCGCCAACCGGATCGTCACCGCCCGCGCCGGGAAGCCCTTCACGACAACGGGGGAGCTTGTCGAACAGATCCGTGACGTTGTCCCCGCCGGCGCCGCCAAGACGGGCGGACACCCGGCAAAGCGCACCTTCCAGGCCCTCCGGATCGAGGTCAACGAAGAGCTCGACGTCCTGGAACGCGCCATCCCCGCGGCCATCAACGCCATCGCCGTCGGCGGCCGCGTCGTCGTTATGTCCTACCACTCGCTGGAAGACAAGATCGTCAAAGGCTTCTTCCAGTCAGGATCCAAATCCTCCGCACCGCTCGGCTTTCCCGTGGAACTCGAAGAGCACAAGGCCGAGCTGAAAACCCTGACGAAGGGCACCGAAGTGCCCACCGCCGCCGAAATCGCCGAGAACCCACGCGCCGCGTCCGCCAGGCTCCGCGCCGTGGAACGCATCAAAGCCAGGAGGGCCGCATGAGCACTGCCGCTGTCAACAGATTCCCCGTTGCCACAGGCGCGACAGCCCGCGCCCTGCCCGGGATCAGTCCCGGTCCCTCCCGGAAAGCCCGCACCCCGCTCTCGCTGGTCCGGTCAGCCCCGCAGAAGCGCCGTGCCCCGTTCGTGGTGCTCTGCTTCGGCCTCCTCGCAGTAGCCCTGATGACGGTGCTGGTCCTCAACATTTCTGTGTCCACCGCGCAGTACCAGCTGGTGCAGCTGCGGAGCGCGCAGTCCACGCTGACGAAGCAGAATCAGGACCTGACCCAGCAGGTGCAGAACTTTGATGCGCCGCAGAACCTGGCCGCCAAAGCGACCGAGCTGGGCATGGTGGCCTCCACCGCGAAGGGCCAGATCGACCTCTCCACCCTGACCGTCACCGGCAAGGCCAAACCCGCGGTCAAGGGCGACGCCCCCGGCGCTGTCATTGCCGCCCCGGCCGTGGCCGGACAACTCAGCGTCGTTCCGCCCGCCACCGTCAAGGAGCCCCTCGCGGGCCGCAATACCGCAGCGGCGCCAGCCGCCGCCGCTGCCGAGGCAGCATCGGCCGCAACCGCCGGGGACGCGCCCGTTCCGCCCGCCGCCGAAGCCGCCGCCCCGGCCGTCGAACTCCACGGAGGCTCCGTTCCCGCCCCCGCGCAGAAGGTTCCGGGACAGTAACGCAGAACGGACCACCAGCCAGGCAACCAGCAAGGGATCATCGTGGCGCAGAACACCGGTAAGGCACGCAAGGCGAAAGCGCCGAGCGCGACCCGGCGGCTGCGGCTGGGCCTCGGCGTCATGCTGACGCTCCTGCTCGTCGTCGGCGGAAAACTCTTCCTGGTCCAGGGCCTCGACGTCGGCGGCATGGCCGAGGCCGCCCTGCAGAACAGGCTGACCCCCATTGAACTGCCTGCCGAGCGCGGAAGCATCCTGGATACCAACGGCACCGTCCTGGCCAGCAGCGTGATCCGCTACAACCTGGTGGTCGACCAGACGGTCAATACCAAGACCGAGGAGTTCCGCCGGCTGGAGCCGGTGGACGGCAAGGAGGAGCTGGTCAAGGTCTCCCGGGAGCAGGGCATCGACGAACTCGCCACAGTGCTGGGAATGGACAAGGACACCCTCACGGACGCACTGACGGGGGAACAGCGCTACTACATCGTGGCCAAGGACCTGAAGCCGGACGTCGAGGACCGCATCTCGAAGCTCCAAATCCCCGGCATCGTCACCGAGGGCACCAGCAAGCGGGTCTACCCCAACGGCTCGGTGGCCGGCGGGATTGTTGGGTTCCTGCGGGACGGCACCACCGGCCAGGCCGGCCTCGAGCAGACCCAGGACGAGATTCTCAAAGGAACCGCGGGCAAACGGCTCTTCGAAATCGGCGCGGACGGGCTGCGCATCCCGGTCGGTGTCGACCAGCTGACCCCGGCTGTGAACGGCAAGGACATCAAGCTCACACTGAACTCGGACCTCCAGTACTTCGCCCAGCAGGCCATCCAGAGCCAGCGGGATAAACTCAGCGCCGAGTGGGGCGTCGTCATTGTCCAGGACATCAAGACCGGCAACATTATCGCGATGGCGGACACCAACGCACCGGACCCCAACGACCCGGGCAAGGTCGATGCGCAGGACCGCGGCGTCCGCGCCGTCACCGCGGCGTATGAGCCCGGCTCGGTGGAAAAGATGATCACGGCCGCCGCCCTGATCGAGGAGGGCAAGTCCAGCCCGTTGGACAAGTTCACCATCCCGCCGTCGTACACCGTGGACGGGCAGACGTTCAGCGATGCCTTCCCCCACGGCACCGAAGACCGGACCCTGGCCGGCATCCTTGGCTTCTCGATGAATACCGGCACCGTCATGGCCGGCCAGCGGCTCAGCAAGGAGCAGCGCTACGACTGGCTGAAGAAGTTCGGCATCGGGGAAGCCCCGGACATCGGGCTCCCTGCCGAGGCCGCGGGCATCCTCACCCCCCACGAGCAATGGGACGGCCGCCAGGAGTACACGGTCCTGTTCGGCCAGGGCGTCTCGCAGTCCACCCTGCAAACAGTCCGGGCCTTCCAGGCCATCGGCAACGACGGCGTGATGCTCCAGCCGCGGCTGATCGACAGCTACATCAACCCGGACGGCTCCGAGGAAATGGTGCCGGCGCAGGCTCCGCGGCAGATCGTCACCCCGGACACCGCCCGGCAGGTGCGGGACATCCTCGAGAGCGCCGTCACGGAGGGACAGATCAAGGAAGCAGGACTGGGCGGCTACCGGGTCGGGGCAAAGACCGGCACCTCGCAGTCGCCGTGCGACGACGGCACCGCCGGCTTCTGCGGCTTCACGGCGACGATGGTGGGGATGGCGCCGATGGACGATCCGCGGTTTATTGTTGAAGTGGTCCTGCAACGGCCCAAAGGCGATATCTACGGCATCTCGAACGGACCGGTATTCCGGTCCGTGATGAGCCAGGCGCTGCGGACGTACAACGTCCCGCCGTCCACCGGCGAACCCGTCCGGCTGCCGCAGTACGCCAGGTAGCACCCGCGCAGCAACCAGCATCACGCACGTCCAACCACCAACCTGTACCGGGAAACTGAGCCTGCGGGCCGGAGCAATCCTCCGTGCGCAGCGTCAGATCCACCGGCACCACCAACGGAGATCCACGTGTCAGACCAGAATGCCCCCGGTCCTTCCGCCGCGCCGTCCGGCCCCGGGTCCACCTCGGGCTTCCGGCCCACTGCGGTTGCTGCAGTGCCGCTGGCGACGATCGGTGAGTCGATCGGAGTCGTTGTTCCCGGGGCGTCGGGCTCCGTCCCGGTCACCGGGATCTCCCTGAATTCCCGAGCCATCCAGCCCGGCGACCTCTACGTCGCCCTGCCCGGCGCGACCCGGCACGGGGCCGACTTCGTGTCCCAGGCACTGGAGGCCGGAGCGGCCGCCGTACTGACGGACGACGCCGGGGCGCGCCTGCTGGCGTTTTCCCACGATATCGCCGTGCCGGTGCTGCTCGCCGGGGAACCCCGCAGCCACGTGGGCAGGCTGTCGGCCCTGATCTACCGCAGCCGGCCGGAGGACGCCCCGGCACCGGCCCTCTACGGCGTCACAGGCACCAACGGGAAAACCACCACCACTTACTTCATCAACGCCCTCCTGCAGGCCCTCGGGCAGAAAACGGGACTGATCGGCACCATCGAAATCCTGGCCGGTGGCGCACCGATTCCGAGCCTCCTCACCACGCCGGAGTCCACCGACGTCCACGCCCTGCTGGCCCTCATGCGCGAACGCGGCCTCGACGCGGCCTCGATGGAGGTCTCCTCGCACGCGATCTCCTTCCGTCGCGTAGACGGGGTGGTGTTCGACGTCGCCGGCTTCACCAACCTGACCCAGGACCACCTCGACCTGCACGGCAGCATGGACGAGTACTTCCAGACCAAGGCTCAGCTTTTCACCCCCGGGCGGGCCAGCAGGGCAGTCGTGACGGTGGACGACGACTGGGGTGTCAAGCTGGCCGGTACCGCAGCCATCCCGGTCACGACCCTGGCCACGCACGCCCATGCAGGGACGGGGTCGCCGGCAGCGGCGGACTGGACAGTCAACCGGCAGGCACCGCACGGACTCGGCACCGACTTCACCCTCCGCCACCGCGACGGCACGGAACTGCGGATCCACACCGGGTTGCCCGGGAGCTTCAACGTGGCCAACGCGGCGCTGGCAACGGTGATGGTGCTCGCGGGCGGCTACGACGCCGCAACCGTCCAGGCCGCCCTCGACGCCGCCGACCCCTTCACCGTCGCCGTCCCCGGCCGCATGCAGCTCGTCTCCACCGCCCCCGCCGCGGTGGTCGACTTCGCCCACAACCCCGACGCCCTGGCCCGCGCACTGGAAGCCGTCCGCTCGCCGGAACCGGGGTCCCGGGTGATCATCGTCTTTGGCGCCACCGGACAACGGGACCAGGGCAAGCGCCCCGCCATGGGCGCTATTGCCGCGCGCCTCGCCGACGTCGTCATTGTCAGCGACGACGACCCGCACGACGAGGACGCCGCGGCGATCCGCGGCGACGTCCTGGTCGGCGCGGTCGAGGCCAAGGAGCACGAGGGCCTGGACTGCAGCATCCTCGAGGTCTTTCCCCGCGATGCCGCCATCCGGAAGGCCGTGGAACTCGCGGGCCCGGCCGACACCATCCTCGTCGCGGGACGGGGCCACGAAATTTGGCAGGAAGTCAAGGGCGTCAACCTCGCCCTTGACGACAGGGTGGAGCTCCGCTCCGCCTTGACAGCTCGGGGATTCACCGTTCTCGAAGACCAGCGGATAGAGTCCTAAACCGAGATGATTGAACTTACCGCGGCGGAAATCGCCGACATAACCAACGGCCGGCTGGCCGCCGAACCGGGGATTACCCCCGGCTCCGTGGTGACCGATTCCCGGGAAGCCACGCCGGGTTCCCTCTACGTGGCCAGACCGGGGGAGACGGCCGACGGCCACGATTTCGTCGCCGCGGCCTTCGAACGCGGGGCCGTGCTGGCCCTGGTCGAACACGACGTCTCCGACGCCGCCGGCCGCAACTACCCGGCCGTCGTGGTCCAGGACTCGGTCCTCGCGATGGGCGCCCTGGCCGCGGAGACCGTGCGGCGGATCCGTGCCGCCCGCGCGGCCGAGGGCGAGCCGCTGACCGTGATTGGCATCACCGGGTCCGCCGGCAAGACCACCACCAAGGACCTGCTGGCCGGGATCCTGGCAGCGGAAGGCAACACCGTTGCCCCGCAGGGTTCCTACAACGGTGAAGTCGGGGTCCCGCTCACCATCTTCAAAGCCGGGATCGACACCCGTTACCTCGTGATCGAGATGGGCGCCACGGGCGTCGGACACATCAGCTACCTCGCGGAGATGGTCCGCCCCGACATCGGGGTGGTGCTGGGGGTCGGCACGGCCCACGCCGGCGAATTCGGCGGTGTGGACAACATCGCCCTCGCCAAGGGGGAACTCGTCGAGGCCCTGCCGGCGACCGGCACTGCCGTCCTGAACCTGGACGATGCCCGCGTTGCCGCCATGGCCTCGCGCACCCGGGCCGCCGTGCTCGGCTACTCCGCCCAGCCGGCCCGTGACCCGCAACGCGACACAGCCGGAACAGCCGGGGTCCGTGCCGAGGGCCTCGAGCTGACTCCGGGCGGCAACCCCGAATTCGACCTTTTCGTGCCGGGTGAGAGCGCCGGCCACCACGTCGCGGCCAAGCTGATCGGCGCCCACCACATCGCCAACCTGCTGGCAGCGGCGGCGGCGGCCCACGCCGCCGGCGTCCCGGCCGCACGGATCGCGGCGTCGCTGGGCGCCCAGACGGCCGCCAGCCGGTGGCGGATGGAACGCACCGAACGGCCCGACGGCGTCACCGTCATCAACGATGCATACAATGCCAATCCGGAATCCATGCGCGCCGCGCTGCGGACCCTCGCCGATCTCGGCAGGGGCCGCCGGACCTGGGCCGTGCTCGGAGCAATGCTGGAGCTCGGCCCCGACTCCATCCGTGAACACATGGCGGTGGGCACCCAGGTGGTCCGTCTCAACATCTCCCGGCTCGTCGTCGTCGGACGCGAGGCGCGTTCGCTGTACGTGTCGGCCGTCAACGAGGGGTCCTGGGGTGACGAGTGCGTCTTCGCCGAGACCCCGGAGGAGGCCTACGACCTCCTGCAGGCCGAGCTCGAGCCCGGTGACCTCGTGCTCTTCAAGTCCTCCAACAGCATCGGGCTGCGCCACTTGGGGGATCGGATAGCATTACCCCCACAGGCCCCCGGGACCGCTGCCGGTGCCGATGAGGGAACGGCTGCCCAAAACGCAGCCGGAAACGCCGCCGGAACCGCCACTGAAGGGAGTGCGCTGCTGTGATTGCACTGCTCATGGGCTCTGGACTGGCCTTGCTGTTTGCCTTCCTGGGCACCCCGCTTTTTATCCGCTTCCTGGTCCGCAAGAGCTACGGGCAATTCATCCGGGATGACGGACCCACCACGCACCACACCAAGCGCGGCACCCCCACCATGGGCGGCGCCGTCGTGGTCCTGGCGGTGCTCGCCAGCTACGGCATCACGCACTTCGTCATGTGGATGATCAACCCGGCGTCACCGGGCCCTTCCGCTTCGGCCCTGCTGCTGCTGTTCCTTATGGTCGGCATGGGGCTGGTGGGCTTCCTGGATGACTTCATCAAGATCTCCAAGCAGCGGAGCCTGGGCCTGAACGCCAAGGCAAAGCTGGTCCTGCAGGCCGCCGTGGGCATCATCTTCGCGGTCCTCGCCCTGCAGTTCCCGGACGAGAACAACGTGACGCCTGCGTCCTACCAGATCTCCCTGGTCCGCGACATCCCGTGGCTGAACCTGGCCTTCGCCGGCACGGTCATTGGCGCCATCCTCTTCGTGCTGTGGTCGAACCTGATCATCACCGCCGCCACCAACGGCGTGAACCTCACGGACGGCCTCGACGGCCTCGCCGCCGGTGCCTCGATCATGGTCTTCGGCGCCTACACCCTGATGGGGATCTGGCAGAGCAACCAGTCCTGCGGTTCGCCGCGTCAGGCCGGCGCCGGCTGCTACACCGTCCGCGACCCGCTGGACCTGGCGCTGCTCGCCGCGATCCTTAGTGCGGCCCTGGTCGGGTTCCTGTGGTGGAACACCTCGCCGGCAAAAATCTTCATGGGCGACACCGGTTCCCTCGCCATCGGCGGCGCCGTCGCCGGCTTCGCCATCCTGTCCCGGACCGAACTGCTGCTCGCCTTCATCGGCGGCCTCTTCGTCCTGATCACGCTCTCCGTGATCATCCAGGTCGGCTACTTCAAGATCACCAAGGGCAAACGGTTCTTCAAGATGGCCCCGCTCCAGCACCACTTTGAACTCAAAGGCTGGGCCGAGGTCACGGTCGTCGTCCGGTTCTGGATCCTGTGCGGACTCTTCGTCGCCGCCGGCCTGGGCATCTTCTACGCCGAATGGGTGGTACTCCTGTGACTGGTCCGATTCCCGCACCCCTCACCACCTCGCCCCGCCTCCAGGACCTGATCAGCTGGGACTCCGACTGGGCCGGACTGAGGGTCGTCGTTACCGGCATCGGAGTCTCCGGCTTCGCCGCCGCTGACACGCTGATCGAACTTGGCGCGCGCGTGGTCGTGGTCGACGCCGCCACCAGTCCCACGGCGCAGGCCCAGGCGGACACCCTCCGGATCGTCGGCGCCGACGTCCTGCTGGGCGAGGACGCCGTGGAGACCGTTCCGAAAATCGACGGTGCCAGGCCGGACCTGATCGTCACCTCCCCGGGCTGGCGGCCCGACCAGGCGCTGCTTGCCGCCGCGGCCAGGGCCCACATCCCGGTCTGGGGCGACGTCGAACTCGCGTGGCGGCTCCGCGAACGCAAGGGACGCAAGACCGCCGACTGGCTGACCATCACCGGCACCAACGGCAAGACCACCACCGTCGGGCTGACCGAGTCGATGCTACAGGCGGCCGGGCTCAAGGCCATCGCCGTCGGCAACGTCGGGACACCGATCCTGGATGCCCTGCGCGATCCGGTGGACTACGACGTCTTCGCCGTCGAGCTCTCCAGCTTCCAGCTGCACTGGAGCGACTCCGTCTCACCGGTCGCGAGCGTTTGCCTCAATGTCGCCGAGGACCATGTCGACTGGCACGGATCCTATGCCTCCTACCTGGCGGACAAGGCCAAAATCTACGAACACACCCAGAAGGCGTGCATCTACAACGCCGAGCAGATCGAAACCGAACGCATGGTCGAGGACGCCGACGTCGTCGAAGGCTGCCGTGCGGTGGCCTTCACCACGGTCACGCCGGCCGTCAGCATGCTCGGCGTCGTCGAAGGTCTTTTGGTGGACCGCGCCTTCATCGCCGAGCGCAAGGACAGCGCCGCCGAACTGGCGGCCGTGTCGGACCTCGGTCCGGTGGCACCGCGCCACATGGTGGCCAATGCCCTGGCCGCCGCGGCCCTCGTCCGGGCGTACGGCGTCGAGCCGGCGGCCGTGCGCAAGGGCCTGCTGAACTATCTGCCGGGGGACCACCGCATCCAGCTCGTCGCGCGCCACGACGGCGTCCTCTGGATCAATGACTCAAAGGCCACGAACCCGCACGCCGCCGCTGCCTCGCTCTCCGCGTTTGAGAGCGTCGTGTGGATCGCCGGCGGGCTGTCCAAAGGCGTGAACTATGAGCCGCTGGTCCAGGAACACGCCCGACGCCTCAAAGCAGTGGTCCTGATCGGCGCCGACTCCAGCGATCTGCGCTCGGCGCTGCAGCGACACGCACCCGATGTCCCCGTGTTCGGCGCGGGGAAGGGCGAAACTGAAGAGGTGCAGACTGCCGGAACGGCCGACGCCGTAGCAGGACCCCCGCCGATATTCGGCGAGACTGTGATGGCCCAGGCCGTTGCGTCGGCGGCGCGGCTGGCCGCCTCCGGGGACACTGTGCTCCTGGCCCCGGCGGCAGCATCCATGGATCAGTTCTCTTCCTACGCTCACCGTGGCGACGCCTTCATCGAAGCTGTCCGCGAGCTCGTGGAAGGGCAGGCTCAGACCAGCGAGGAGTAACAATGGTCAGCACGCCCACACGTAACCCCGCGGCCGCACCGGCCGCCACCAAGCCGCCGGCCGCGAAAGCACCGGCGCCCGGGGCAGCACCCGGCCCACAATCGGTCGCCAGGAGAGTCCAGGGCTGGTACCGGGGATTCTGGTCCGCCCTGGAAGGGACGGGGAAGTCCCGCAACGGCTCCACGTACTACCTGATCCTGGGATCAACCCTCGCGCTCACGGCCATCGGCATCATGATGGTGCTCTCCGCGTCCAGCGTCGAGGCCATCGCGGCAGGGGAGTCGCCCTACACTGCCGCCCTCAAACAGGGGATGTTCGCCGGGATCGGCTTGTTCGGCATGTTCCTGCTTTCGCGGGTCAATGTTGCCTGGCTTAAGCGCGGCGCCTGGATCGCCATCATTGTGGCGTTCGTGCTGCTGGCGCTGGTGCTGCTCGTCGGCCGCAGCGCCCTCGGCAACCAGAACTGGATCGACGTCGGACCCTTCACCTTCCAGCCCTCCGAGGCCGCCAAACTGGCCCTTGCCCTCTGGATGGCCACGGTCCTGGACCGCAAGGCCAAACTGCTGTCCCAGGCCAAGCATGCCCTGATTCCCGTCGTGCTCCCGGGCGCCGCCGGAGTGATCGGGCTCATTCTTATGGGCAACGACCTCGGTACCGCCATGATCGTCATGATGATCACGGCTGCCGCCCTGTTCTTCGCCGGAGTGCGGCTGTACCTGTTCGGCATCGCCGGGGTGGTCCTCGCCGCGGGCACCGCCGTCCTGGCCATCACGAGCCCCAACCGCGTGTGCCGCATCCTGTCCTGGACCGGGCAAACCTGCGCCGACGGCTCCGACTTGAACTACCAGTCCACCAACGGCCTCTACGGGCTCGCCTCCGGCGGATGGTTCGGGGTGGGGCTGGGCCAGAGCCGGCAGAAGTACAGCTGGATCCCGGAAGCCCACAATGACTTCATTTTCGCCATCATCGGCGAGGAGCTCGGACTCGTCGGAACCCTCGTGGTGCTGGTCCTCTTCGGCATTCTCGGCACCGCCATCTACCGCGTGGTGGTGGCCCAGAAGGACATGTTCCACCGGGTCCTGGCCGGCACCATCATGGTCTGGCTGCTCGGCCAGGCGACGGTCAACATGGCCGTGGTCACCGGGCTGGCCCCCGTGGTCGGCATCCCGCTCCCGTTCATTTCCTATGGCGGTTCTGCGCTTCTGATGTCGCTGTGCGCCATCGGCGTAGTCTTGTCACTGGCCCGGGCCCAGATGGCACCCGGCCTGCAGCCGAAGCGGCTGTTCAGGTTCGGCCCGGCCGGACTCGCGGCGTCCTTGCGGAAACGCACCGCGGCGCGTACCGCGGCCGCGAACACTGCAAAACCAGCCAAACCAGCCAAACCCGGCAACCCCGGAAACCCGGGAAAACCGGGCGCGGGTCCGGCTGCCAGGGCCGCCACGGCCCGGAAGGCGGCCGCCGGAACAACGCTCGCCGGAGCTCCGGCTGCCGGACCACCGACCGCCAGAACGCCCGCCCCCAGCAATCCCGCACGAAAGCGTAAATAGGCCTCCATGAACACCGATTCATCCTTGTCCGTCGTCCTCGCCGGCGGCGGAACCGCCGGGCACATCAGCCCGCTCCTGGCCATCGCGAACGCACTCCGCGAGGCCCGCCCCGGGGTACGGCTGCTGGCTGTCGGAACACCCGGCGGGATGGAAGCCAGGCTGGTCCCGGCCGCAGGCCTGGACCTCGCCACCGTGAGCCGGGTGCCGTTCCCGCGCAGGCCCTCCATGGACCTGTTGCGGCTCCCCGGCCGGCTGGCCGGCGCCGTGAAGCAAGCCGGCGTCATCCTTGATGAGGCCAATGCGGACGTCCTGGTCGGCGTCGGCGGATACGTCTGCACGCCGATGTACCTCGCCGCCTGGCGCCGGAAGATCCCCATCGTCATCCACGAGGCGAACACCCGCCCGGGGCTGGCGAACCGCGTGGGAGCCCGGCTGGGCGGACACGTCGCCGTGGCCTTCGCCGCCACCAGGCTGGGGGACTCCCGGCACGTCGGCATGCCGATGCGCCAGGAAATCTCCGGCCTTGACCGGTCCGCTGCCAGGACCGCGGCCCGGGCAGCCCTCGGACTGGACCCGGACCGTCCGGCCCTGATTGTGACCGGTGGCTCCTCGGGCGCCCAAAGCATCAACCGCACCATCGCCGCATCGGTCGGCCTCCTCGCGGACGCCGGCATCCAGACCCTGCACCTCACCGGACGCGGCAAGGCAGTCCACGACGCCGACGGCAAGCCCCTCGCGGCACCCGGCTACCAGCAGCGCGAATACGTCGACGGCATGGAAACCGTGTACGCCGCGGCAGACCTGCTGCTGGCCCGGTCCGGGGCCGCAACGGTCTGCGAGGTCGCCGCCGTCGGCCTGCCCGCAGTCTTCGTTCCGCTGCCGATCGGCAACGGCGAACAGGCGCTCAACGCCGCCGGACTCGTCGACGCGGGAGGTGCCCTGCTGGTGGAGGACAGCACGTTTTCGCCCGGCTGGGTCGGTGAGCACATCATCCCGCTGCTCCAAGACCCGGACCGGCTCGCCCGGATGGCGGCCAGCGCCGAAAAGCTCGGCATCCGGGACGCTGACCAGCGCATGGCCGGGCTCGTCCTTGAAACGGCGGCCTCAGTGCACGCGAAGCCGTTGAAGGCACCGTCGTCGAATGCCACGTCGTTGAAAGCAAAGCCCTCGAAGCAGCACAGCAGGAAGCGGTAACGGAATGACCCAGCCCGAACACCACAACGCCCCCGCGGCGGCCCGCACCGGGGCAGACCTCGGCCGGGTGCACTTCATCGGCATCGGCGGCGTGGGCATGTCCGCCGTGGCCCGCATCCTTGTGGCCCGCGGCCTGCCGGTTAGCGGCTCCGACGCCAAGGACCTGCCGGTCATGGCGGACCTGGCCGCCGCCGGAGCCCGGATCTGCGTCGGCTACGAGGCCGCCAACCTGGGCGACGCGCAAAGTGTGGTCGCCGGTTCGGCCATCCGCCCGGACAATCCCGAGCTGACGGCGGCCCGCGCCGCCGGACTTCCGGTGCTGCACCGCTCCGAGGCCCTGGCGGCCGCGATGGCGCAGGACACCGCCGTCACCGTGGCCGGAACACACGGCAAGTCCACCACGACGTCGATGATCACCGTCCTCCTGCAGGGCGCCGGCCTGGACCCGTCCTTCGCCATCGGCGCGAACGTCCCGGCGCTGGGCGTCAACGCCGCCACCGGCAGCTCGCCGGTCTTCGTCGCTGAAGCCGACGAATCCGACGGCTCGTTCCTGAACTACCGCCCGCGCATCGCCGTCGTGACCAACGTCGAACCGGACCACCTCGACTACTACGGCACCGCCGAGGCCGTCTACGCCTCCTTCGACCGCTTCACCGCCCTGCTCCCGGCCGACGGGGTGCTGGTTGCCTGCGCGGACGATCCGGGAGCCCTGGCCCTGGCCCGGCGGACGCTGGAGCGCGGCAACACCCGCGTCGTGCTCTACGGCACCGGCGATGACGCCCAGGTTGTCCTGCACGACGGCGGCCAGGGGGACGTTGCGGTCACCACCGCCGCCGGACGCTTCCCCCTTGAACTGCACGTTCCCGGGCGGCACAACGCCCTCAACGCGGCGGCCGCCTTCGCCGTCGCCCTGGAACTCGGTGTGGACCCCGGCATCGCCGCGGGAGCCCTGGCCCACTTCACTGGGGCGTCCCGGCGCTTCGAATACAAGGGCGAGGGCCGCGGCGTCCGCGTCTACGACGACTACGCCCACCACCCCACCGAAGTGCGGGCAGCCCTGTCCGCCGCGCGGTCGGTGGCCGGCGGCCACAGGCTGCACGTCCTCTTCCAGCCGCACCTGTTTTCCCGGACCCGGGAATTCGCCGAAGAGTTCGCCGCAGCGCTCAGCGCGGCCGACACCGCGCTGGTCCTGGACATCTACCCCGCCCGCGAAGATCCGATTCCGGGCGTCAGCAGCGAGCTGATCGCGGTACACCTTGGCGCCGGGGGCCGGCTCGTAGGACCGGGCGACGAGGCGGTGCGGTCCGTTGTCTCCGCCGCGGCGTCCGGGGACATCGTGCTCACCGTCGGGGCGGGTGACGTCACCGCCTACGGGCCGCTGATCGTCGCGGCCCTCAACGGCGGGGCTCCCCGTGCCTAGCACCCGCCGCCCCAGCTATAAGGCCGGCGCACGCCGGCCGCCCTCGGCCCACGGGACCCCGGGGTCTCCCGACGTCATCTCAGCCTCCAAGGACAGTCCGGCGGTTGGCGCCGCAACCACCCCGGCGACCCCGCCGGCTCCAGGGAACGTGCTGTCCTTTCCGGAACCCAAAGCCAAACGCCGCAGGCGCATGCTGCAGGGCACCACCGCGGCCCTGGCGGTGCTGATCGCGGGAATCCTCACCGCCGCCGTCTATTCACCGGTCCTGGCGCTCCAGACGGTCACCGTGGAGGGAACCAGACTGCTGACGACAGACCAGGTCCGGACGGCCCTCGCGCCGCTGCAGGGCAAACCGCTCCCGCAGATCAGCGACGACGACGTGGCAGCACTCCTGCAGCCGCTGGTCCAGGTCAAAAAAGTCACCACCCAGGCCCGCCCGCCCTCGACACTCCAGATCAAGGTGACCGAACGCGTTCCGGTGGCTTTGGTCAAGCAGGGCGAGGCGCACCAGTTGGTCGACGTCGAGGGCGTGAAACTCAGCGACACGGCCGATCCGGCGTCGATCCCGCTGCCGGTCATCGACGGCGGCGGCGGCACCCTGCCCAAGGACTTGTTCCACGCCATCACCGAAGTCCTGGGCGCGCTGCCCGCCGATGTGCTGGCCCGCCTCTCGAATGCCTCGGCGAAGTCGGTGGACGCTGTTGAACTCAAGCTCGTGGACGGCCAAACGATCGTCTGGGGCAACGCGGGGGAGAAGGAGCTCAAAGCCAAGGTCCTCGAGGTCCTGCTGAAGGCCCCCGTTGACCCGAAAAACCCAGTGAAGATCTACGACGTCAGCGTTCCGCGGCACCCGGTCACCCGGTAGCCGCCGATCAGTTCGCCGGGAAGCTATTTCACGGTATTACCGCGACACGCGGCGCCGGTTATTGAATGTCCCCGGCATAGGAAATAGCGTCACAACATGAGTTACTTGACATAACTATAACCTTCAACTCGAAGGTTAAGGTTCAAAGCTTCAAGCCCGACTCCATCAGTTTTCGCAATAGAACACGAACAAGGGACACGTAACGTGGCAGCTCCGCAGAATTACTTGGCCGTCATCAAGGTCGTCGGCATCGGCGGCGGTGGCGTGAACGCAGTCAACCGCATGATCGAGGTCGGTCTCCGCGGCGTCGAATTCATCGCTGTCAACACCGATGCGCAGGCATTGTTGATGAGCGATGCAGACGTCAAGCTCGACATCGGGCGTGAGCTAACGCGCGGCCTGGGAGCCGGTGCGAACCCGGAGGTCGGGCGGCAGGCTGCCGAGGACCACGCCGAGGAAATCGAAGAGGTCATCCGCGGCGCTGACATGGTCTTCGTCACTGCCGGCGAAGGCGGCGGCACCGGCACCGGCGGCGCACCCGTCGTCGCCCGCATCGCCCGCTCGCTTGGCGCGCTGACCATCGGCGTTGTCACCCGCCCGTTCACGTTCGAAGGCCGACGCCGCGCCGGCTCCGCGGAGGCCGGCATCGACGCCCTGCGCGATGAAGTCGACACACTGATCGTCATCCCGAACGATCGTCTGCTCTCCATCAGCGACCGCAACGTCTCCGTCCTTGACGCGTTCCGTTCCGCCGACCAGGTCCTGCTGTCCGGTGTCCAGGGCATCACGGACCTGATCACCACGCCGGGCCTGATCAACCTCGACTTCGCCGACGTCAAATCCGTCATGCAGGGCGCTGGCTCCGCGCTGATGGGCATCGGTTCGGCACGCGGTGAAGACCGCGCCGTCAAGGCAGCGGAGCTCGCCATCGCCTCCCCGCTGCTTGAAGCATCGATCGACGGGGCCCACGGCGTCCTGCTGTCCATCCAGGGCGGCTCGGACCTTGGTCTCTTCGAGATCAACGAGGCCGCCCGGCTGGTCCAGGAAGTCGCCCACCCCGAGGCCAACATCATCTTCGGCGCGGTCATCGACGATGCCCTCGGTGACGAGGCTCGTGTCACGGTCATCGCAGCGGGCTTCGACGACGTCAAGGCCACATCGCCGTCCATGGACCAGTCCCTGCCGCAGTCGGCGCCGCAGCGTCCGGCCGCGCCGGCCGCAGCGCCCGCCCCGGTCCAGGCCCCGTCCTCGGCCCAGGTCCAGCCGCTGCACGCCACGGTCGGCGCCTCGAGTTACGGCGGCTGGGGCCAGCAGCGCCCGTCCGCAGTCCCGGCAGACTCCGGCTTCGACGTCGACCTGCCGTCTGTCGTGGAACCGGACCTGTCCGGCCGCCACTCCGACGATCTGGATGTCCCTGACTTCCTCAAGTAGATCCTGAAGCACCATGGCACTGCCGGTTGGCAGTGCCATGGTGCTTTCTCGTAGGATCGAAGTTCGGCAAACAAGTTTGGCAACGATTTGGGGTTTTGAGTGTTCTCATGGCGGGCGGAAGTCCGGCCCGGCGTCTGGGTGGCATTCACCGACGCTGCCGCCGGCAACCTGGCGCTCCATGTCGGCGATGATCCGGCCGCGGTCGGGCTCCGGCGCCGGGCCATCGAAGCGGCGGCAGGACTCGGAGTCCGGCGCTTCCAGTACATGAACCAGGTCCATGGCAGCGACGTCGCGGGCATTGGCGCCGCCGCGACCGCCGCCGGTTCTGGTGCCGCCACTGCCGGCGCCCCGACCGCCGACGCCATGGTGTCCTTCGGCGAGCCGCTGGCGGTGATGGTGGCCGACTGTGTGCCGGTCGTCCTGGTGGGGGACAGGACCGGCGGAGAAGCCCCCGTCCTCGCGGTGGTGCATGCCGGCCGCCCCGGCGTCGCATCCGGCGTCGTCCCGGCGGCGGTGGCGCGCATGCACGAACTTGGCGCGGCGCGGCTGAGCGCCTGGATCGGCCCGTCCGTCTGCGGGCGCTGCTATGAGGTCCCCGGGGACATGCGCGACCGCGTGGCCGCCGTGGTTCCCGCCGCCAGGTGCACCACCTCCCGCGGTACCCCTGGCCTGGACCTGCCGGCGGCCGTCCGCAGTCAGCTGCAGGACGGCGGTGCCAGGATCGAGTACTCCGGGGGCTGCACCCTGGAAGACGAAAATCTCTTCTCGTACCGCCGTGACCCGCACACCGGACGCTTCGCGGGACTCGTCTGGACCGATGCCGGGAACGCCGGCGGGAACCCTTAGGGCGAATGAGCGAATGAGTGAATGAGCGGATGAGCGGATGACCGAACGTGAGCCTACACCCGGGCAGCACGATCCCCGGCTGGAACAGCTGCGCGTGCGGCTCGCTGCCGTCCGGCAGCGCATCGACACCGCCGTCGCAGCGGCCGGCCGGCAGGGGCGGCCGCCCCACCTGATCGTGGTTACGAAATTCCACCCCGCCGACGACGTCCGGCGCCTCGCCGCGCTCGGCATCACCGACGTCGGCGAGAACCGGGACCAGGAGGCCGCGGAGAAGGCCGCCGCGCTGGGCGGGCTTCAGCTCCGCTGGCACTTCATCGGCCAGCTCCAGAGCAACAAGGCCAAGTCCGTCGTGAAATACGCCCACGCCGTGCACTCCGTGGACCGGCTGCAACTGGCCGGCGCCCTGGCAAAAGCTATGGCCGCCGAACAGCAGCGAACCGGGCGGGCGCCGCTGGAGTGCTTCATCCAGGTCAGCCTCGACGACGACGCCGGCGGACACCGCGGCGGAGCCCTTGCCGCGGACGTCCCGGCGCTGGCCGAGCAGTTGGCCGGGGCGGAGGGGCTTCGCCTGGCCGGCGTGATGGCAGTCGCCCCCTTCGGCGCGGATCCGGTTCCGGCATTCGAGAAGCTCGCAGGGATTTCCGCCCGCCTGTCCGCCGTCCATCCCGGCGCCACCGGCATTTCGGCGGGCATGAGCCAGGACCTGGAACAGGCCGTCCGGTTCGGGGCGACACACCTTCGCGTCGGCTCCGATATTCTCGGTCCGCGTCCGGCGTTGCGGTAGGTTCAAACGTATTGGAAGGTAATGGCGGGGATTCCAAGGCTGCTAAGTCATTGATCGGCCCGCTGACGGACACGATTAGGAGTCGACCATGGCCGGCGCTCTGCGCAAGACAATGATCTATCTTGGGCTCGCCGACGGCGACGAACACTACGGGTCCGAGCACCAAACATCGCACAAGGATGAGGACAATTCCATGGAGCATGACCGCGAGGAACGCCGTGCACCGGCGCCTGTCCGCGAGGTCCCCAGGGAAGAGCCCTACGCCGCTGAAGAGGAATATCGCGCACCTGTGACACCCATCAAGCGAGCGGCATCGAGCCGTGAAGAGCACACCGGACTCCGCCAGATCACCACGATCCATCCGCGGTCCTACAACGACGCCAAACTCATCGGTGAAAGCTTCAGAGACGGCATTCCCGTCATCATGAATGTCACGGATATGGGGGAAGCGGACGCGAAGCGACTCGTCGACTTCTCCGCCGGTCTCGTCTTTGGACTTCGCGGCAGCATCGAGCGCGTCACCAACAAGGTTTTCCTGCTGTCGCCTTCGTACGTTGAAGTCATCGGCGATGACAAGAAGGTCAGCGAGACACAGGCGAGCTTCTTCAACCAAAGCTGAGCCAGGATTCTTCCGACAGATGCCAGGCAGGGACACCTTTGTCTGGCATCCTTGCTGAATTTTCCGTGTTGAAATAGAGGCGTAACTATCAAGAGGACACTGCGGTATCCGGAATGAACATGGAGATATGAGTTAACTCATGGGAATTGTTTTCGGACTTGTTTATATCGCCCTGCTGCTGTTCTTTGTTGCCCTCATCATCCGGCTGATCTTTGACTGGGTGCAGATGTTTGCGCGAAGCTGGCGGCCGCGCGGCGTGGCCCTCGTCACCGCACACGCTGTGTATTCGGTCACAGACAGGCCCCTCAAACTGCTTCGGCGGCTCATTCCGCCGCTGCGGCTGGGAGGAATCTCCCTGGACCTCGGCTTCCTGCTGCTGTTCGTGGCAGTCACCATCGCCATGGGGGTAGCCAAGTTCCTGGTGTTCTCCCAGCCCGTCGTGGCGTAGCCGGGCCGCGGACCTGGTCCGCAGCCACCAACAGCTAGAAAACTCCGGTTTGACACTGCGGTGTTGAATTAGAGTAACCAGACCATATTTAGGTACCGTAGTTTGACGGCCGAAAGGCCTACTGACTAACTAGACCAACGAGGTGACCAGATGGCTTTGACGCCAGAAGACGTTGTCAACAAGCGCTTTCAGCCGACCAAGTTCCGCGAAGGCTACGACCAGGACGAAGTTGATGACTTCCTGGACGAGATCGTCGTCGAACTGCGACGCCTGAACCAGGAGAACGACGAGCTCCGCAAGAAGCTCGCCGGACTGGGCGCCGGCACGCCTGCCAGCTCCGCCGCCGCGGCTCCCGTCGTGGAAAAGGTTCCGGCACCCGTCAAGGCCGAAAAGGAAGACCGCGCCAAGGCAGAAGCCGAGGCCAAGGCCGCCGAAGCCGCCAAAGCTGCTGAAGCTGCCAAGAAGAAGGCGGCCGAGCAGGCCGCGGCCCCGGCACGCGCCGCGGCTACGCCGGCCGCCGAATCCGCAGCCGGCCTGCTGGCCATGGCGCAGCAGATGCACGACAAGCACGTCGCCGACGGTGAGCAGCAGCGCGACAAAATCATCGCCGAAGCGCAGATCGAGGCCAGCAGCCTCGTCAACGACGCGCAGGAGAAGTCACGCAAGATCCTTGGTGCCCTCGAACAGCAGCGCTCCGTCCTGGAACGCAAGGTCGAGCAGCTCCGCGGCTTCGAGCGTGACTACCGCTCACGCCTGAAGGCCTACATCGAAGGCCAGCTGCGTGACCTGGATGCCCGCGGCTCCGTCGCGGCCCCTGAGGTCGAAGCCAGCAGCTAGGGCAATAAGCAAGTATTCTGAAAGCCGGTGGCTGAGGATTCCTCGGCCGCCGGCTTTTGGCATTAACCCCCGGTTCCGCCGGCGGCCGTGACCGAGCACCCAGCCCCCAGTCCCTGCACTGGCCCGCGAACGAAAGCCTTATGACTGACGCACCATCACCCGACGCCACGCAGCCCGCTGGGCAGGCCGCCGAGATCCCCGCCAGGCCGCGTCCGCGGCGCGCCCTGCTGCTCTCCGTCTTTTTTGGCCTGGCGGTGTTCGCCTACGTCTTCGACCAGCTGACCAAACTGTGGGTTACCGGGAACATGACCGAGGGGGAGCGGATCCCGGTGCTGCCCCCGCTGCTGCACTGGTACTACATCCGCAACTCCGGCGCTGCCTTCTCCATCGGCGAGAACGTCACCTGGGTGTTCACCATCATCATGACCGCGGTCTCCATCGCCATCCTGCTTCAGCTGCGCAAGCTGGGGTCGATCTGGTGGGCCCTGGCGCTCGGGCTGCTGCTCGGCGGCGCGCTGGGCAACCTCACGGACCGGCTGTTCCGCGAGCCCTCGTTCGCCATGGGCCACGTCGTGGACTTCATCCAGCTCCCCAACTTCGCGATCTTCAACATCGCCGACTCGGCCGTCGTATCCTCCGTGGTGATCATCTGCCTGCTGACGCTGCGCGGGATCTCCCTGGACGGCTCCCGCCTGACGAAAGACACAGTAAAACATGACTCCTGAGCCCACGGCGCCTGAACACCACACGCCCGAAGACCTGGCCCCGGAGGACCTGACGCCCGCCGGCGCCCAGCCGGAGGACATCCTGCCCGAAGACGTCGACGACGTCGACGACGGCAGCGAGGGCGCCACGGCTGCCGCCTCCTACCGGTTTGTGGTCCCGGATGAACTCGCGGGAAGCCGGGTGGATGCCGGGCTGGCGAAACTCATGGATATTTCCCGCTCACAGGCCGCCACGCTGATCGCTGAGGGCAACGTGATCAGCAAGGACAAAGCGGTCGGGAAGTCGCTTAAGCTGGCCCCCGGCGCCGTGCTCGACGTCACCGTCCCGGCACGCCGGGACCCCCTGGAAATTGTGGAGGAAGTAGTGGAAGGCCTGAACATCCTGCTGGACGATGACGAATTTGTCGTCATCGACAAACCGGTCGGTGTGGCCGCGCATCCCTCACCGGGCTGGGTGGGACCCACGGTCGTCGGAGGACTCGCCGGCCTCGGCTACCGAATCTCCACGTCCGGCTCCCCGGAACGTGCGGGCATCGTCCACCGGCTCGACGTCGGGACGTCCGGGGTTATGGTGGTCGCCAAGACAGAAGAGGCGTACACCGCGCTCAAGCGTGCCTTCAAGGAACGCACCGTGGACAAGGTTTACCACGCCGTGGTCCAGGGCCTTCCGGATCCGCTGGCGGGCACCATTGACGCGCCGATCGGGCGCCACCCCGGCCATGACTGGCGTTTCGCGGTCATCGAGGACGGCCGGGACTCCATCACGCACTACGAGGTCTTGGAGGCGTTCGGTAAGGCTTCGCTCGTGGAAGTCCACCTCGAGACCGGCCGCACGCACCAGATCCGCGTCCACTTTTCCGCCCTGCGCCACCCCTGCGCCGGCGACCTGACCTACGGCGCGGACCCGCGCCTCGCCGCCACGCTGGGGCTCACCCGGCAGTGGCTGCACGCCCGGCAGTTGGGCTTCGACCACCCCCGGACCGGGGAACGGGTCATAGTCACCAGCGAGTACCCGCAGGACCTGCGGTACGCGCTGGAGGTCCTGGAGTCCGGACAGGCCTGACGCCCCTTGGTGCGCCACCCGATGTGACCTGTCCAATCGGGTGGCGGACGGAGTGCCGCGCTGAAAGGTCCGTGCGCGGCACTAGAATGGTTCGGTGACTTCCAGCAACGACTCGTTTGTCCATCTCCACAACCACACCGAGTACTCGATGTTGGACGGCGCCGCCCGGCTCAGTGAACTGTTCGACGAAACCGAGCGGCTCGGCATGCCCGCCCTGGCCACCACGGACCACGGCTACCTGTTCGGCGCCTTCGACTTCTGGAAGCGGGCCACGGACCAGGGCATCAGGCCGATCATCGGCGTCGAGGCCTACGTCACGCCCGGAACGGCGCGCACGGACAAGACCCGCGTCCGCTGGGGCGAGGAGAGCCAGCGCAAGGATGACATCTCCGGCGGTGGCTCCTATACGCACATGACGCTGCTCAGCTACAACAACAAGGGCATGCGGAACCTGTTCCGGGCCTCGTCCATCGCCTCCCTGGACTCGGTCTTCGGCAAATGGCCCCGGCTGGACCGCGAGCTGCTGAACACCTACTCCGAAGGCCTGATCGCCACCACCGGCTGCCCGTCCGGTGAAGTCCAGACCAGGCTCCGGCTCGGGCAGTACCGGGAAGCCGTCGAGGCGGCCGCCGAGTTCCGCGACATTTTCGGCGCCGAGAACTACTTTTGCGAACTCATGGACCATGGCCTGGACATCGAGCGGCGCGTCACCGGTGACCTGCTGCGCCTGGCCAAGGAACTGAACCTGCCGCTGGTGGCCACCAACGACCTGCACTACACGCACGAGCACGACGCGAAGGCGCACGAGGCCCTGCTGGCCATCCAGTCGGGTTCCACCCTGCTGGAGCCCACCTACGACAACGGCGGCTCGCGCTTCGCCTTCTCCGGCAGCGGCTACTACCTGAAGTCCCCGCAGGAAATGCGGGAGCTGTTCCGCGACCACCCGGAGGCGTGCGACAACACCCTCCTGATCGCCGAGCGCTGCGACGTGTCCTTCAACACCGGCGCCAACTACATGCCCCGGTTCCCCTGCCCGGAGGGGGAGGATGAGACGTCCTGGCTGGTCAAGGAAGTCGACAAGGGACTCCAGTACCGCTACCCCAAGGGCATCCCGGACAAGGTGCGCGCCCAGGCCGACTACGAACTCGGCGTCATCACGTCCATGGGCTTCCCGGGCTACTTCCTCGTCGTGGCCGACTTCATCAACTGGGCCAAGAACAACGGCATCCGGGTGGGTCCCGGACGTGGCTCGGGCGCCGGGTCCATGGTGGCCTACGCCATGCGCATCACCGACCTCGATCCGCTGCACCACGGCCTCATCTTCGAGCGCTTCCTCAACCCGGACCGCGTCTCCATGCCCGACTTCGACGTCGACTTCGATGACCGGCGCCGCTCCGAAGTCATCGACTACGTCACGCGCAAATACGGCGACGAACGTGTCGCGATGATCGTCACCTACGGCACCATCAAAACCAAGCAGGCGCTCAAGGACTCCTCGCGCGTGCTGGGCTACCCGTTCAGCATGGGCGAACAGCTCACCAAGGCGCTCCCGCCGGCCGTGATGGCCAAGGACATTCCGCTGGCGGATATCCAGAACAAGGACTCCAAGCGCTACAGCGAGGCCGGCGACTTCCGGCAGCTGATCGCCACGGACCCGGAAGCCGCCAAGGTGTTCGAAACGGCGCTCGGCATCGAGGGCCTGAAACGCCAGTGGGGTGTCCACGCGGCCGGTGTCATCATGTCCTCGGACCCGATCATCGACGTCATCCCGATCATGCGCCGTTTCCAGGACGGCCAGGTCATCACGCAGTTTGACTACCCGACGTCCGAGGGCCTCGGCCTGATCAAGATGGACTTCCTCGGCCTGCGAAACCTCACGATCATTTCCGACGCCCTCGAAAACATCAAGATGAACCGCGGGATCGACCTGGACCTGGAGTCCCTGGAGCTCGACGACGCGGCATCCTACGAGCTGCTGGCCCGGGGCGACACCCTGGGCGTGTTCCAGCTCGACGGCGGCCCGATGCGCTCCCTGCTCAAACTCATGAAGCCTGACAACTTCGAAGACATCTCCGCCGTGTTGGCCCTCTACCGCCCCGGCCCCATGGGCGCCAACGCCCACACTGACTACGCCCTGCGCAAGAACAAAATCCAGGAAGTCATCCCGATCCACCCGGAGCTGGAGGAACCGCTCGCCGAAATCCTCGGTGGCACCTACGGCCTGATCGTGTACCAGGAGCAGGTGATGGCCGTGGCGCAGAAGCTCGCCGGCTACACCCTGGGACAGGCCGACATCCTGCGCCGCGCCATGGGCAAGAAGAAGAAATCCGAGCTGGACAAGCAGTTCGCGGGCTTCTCCCAGGGCATGCAGGACAACGGCTACTCCATGGCCGCGGTCAAGACCCTCTGGGACATCCTGCTGCCGTTCTCCGACTACGCCTTCAACAAGGCCCACTCGGCCGCCTACGGCGTGATCTCCTACTGGACCGCCTACCTCAAAGCCCACTATGCGCCCGAGTACATGGCCGCCCTGCTCACCAGCGTCGGGGACGACAAGGACAAGTCGGCCATCTACCTCAACGAATGCCGGCGCATGGGCATCACGGTGCTGCCGCCGGACGTCAACGAGTCCGCGCTTAACTTCACCCCCGTCGGCACCGACATCCGCTTCGGCATGGGCGCCATCCGCAACGTCGGCGTCAACGCCGTCGAGGCCATGGTCGCCGCCCGGGACACGGAAGGCGCCTACACGTCCTTCAAGGACTACCTGGTGAAGGTCCCGGCCGTGGTGTGCAACAAGCGCACGATTGAATCCCTCATCAAGGCCGGTGCGTTCGATTCGCTCGGCCACCACCGGCGCGCCCTGGCCATGATCCACGAAGAAGCGATCGACTCAGTCATTACGCTCAAACGCAACGAGGCGATCGGCCAGTTCGACCTGTTCGCCGGTTTCGACGAGGCCGAATCCGAGGCCTCGCTGAGCATTGAAATCCCGGACCTCCCCGAATGGGAGAAAAAGGACAAGCTCTCCTTCGAACGCGACATGCTCGGCCTGTACGTCTCCGACCACCCGCTCCAGGGACTCGAAGGGGTCCTGAGCCAGCACGCCGACCAGTCCATCACCTCGCTCATCGCCGAGGACGGCCCGCACGACGGCGCCATCGTCACCATCGCCGGCATGATCACCTCACTGAGCCGGCGGATCGCGAAAGCCAGCGGCAACGCCTACGCCCGCGCGGAGATCGAGGACCTGGGCGGTTCCGTCGAGGTCATGTTCTTCGGCCAGGTCTACGGCCCCATCGCCTCCGTGCTCGCCGAAGACCTGATCGTGGTGGTCAAGGGACGGCTGCAGCGCCGCGATGACGGCGCCGTCGCCCTCAACTGCATGGAACTGTCCGTCCCGGACCTCAGC
Organism: Pseudarthrobacter sp. PvP090; assembly: GCF_040547365.1. Lineage (NCBI taxonomy): Bacteria > Bacillati > Actinomycetota > Actinomycetes > Micrococcales > Micrococcaceae > Pseudarthrobacter > Pseudarthrobacter sp. PvP090. The sequence continues at coordinate 325,209 of NZ_JBEPPO010000002.1, read as the reverse complement.
GAGGGCCTCAACGGCCCGCTCGTGATCACCATGCAGACCCACAAAGCGACCGAAGCGGTCGTGACCGAGCTCGGAGACGTGCTGCGCACACACCGCGGCAAGTCCGAGGTCCGGCTGCACCTGCAGGGCGACTCCCGGGTGGAGATCATGGGCCTGCCCGTGCATCTCCGGGTGAACCCCAGCCCCTCATTGTTCGGGGACCTGAAGGTGCTGCTCGGCCCGACCTGCCTGGACAGCTGAGTTGCAGGGGGCCCTTCCCCCGCCGAGGTGACAGCTAATGCCCATGCCGCTCAAGGACATGGGCATTAACTGTCACCTCGTGAGGCGAAGCAGCCGCTCAGATCTCGTAGTCGAGCGGCGCGGGCTGGCCGTAGGCGCCGGAGTGGTAGAGCAGCGGAGCGCCGTCGGCGCCCACCTCACCTTCCACGACCTCGACCACCACCACGGCGTTGTTCTCGAAGGAGAGCCGCATCTGGACCTTCCCGATCAGCCAGCCGGCCACGTCGTTCAGGATGGGCACCTCATGGGGCCCGAGCGCCCAGTGATCGCCCTCGAAGCGGTTGCTGGTCCGGGCAAAGCGGTCGGCCAGCGACTGGTTCTCCAGTCCCAGCATGTGGACGCCGATGTAGGTGGTGTTGGCCACGGCCGGCCAGGAGCTGGAAGTGCGGGCCATATTGAACGTGAACCGGGGCGGCTTCGCCGACAGCGAGGCCACGGAGGTCGCCGTAAAACCGAAGGGGACACCGTTGAAGTTGGCGGTGATGATGGCCACACCGGCCGCATGCCGGCGGAACATTTCCTTGAAGGTTCCCTCGAAGGCTTGGTCCTCTGTGGCCACTGCGATCCAACTCCCTGCTGCACGTGTGTGATGTTCCTACCCTGCCAGCGTATTGCGCCTGGGAACGGCGGCGGTACTTGTTTACCCGGAGGCGTCATGTGGAACGTCACCCGGGGCCGCGCGGTGTCATGTGCCCCGCCGCCGGAAAGCTTGTTAAGGTGTGTGCATGACACACCCCGCAGTGCACGGCCAGCTCCCGCAGGATGCCCCGCAGCAGATGCCCGGGGTTTCGCTCCCGGGTTCCGGCGGGGACGCGGCATCCGGCCGGCCGGTCCCCACGGACGGCGTCCGTGCCACGTCGTGGCGGAAGGCCGCCGTCATCGCCGCCGCCGGAGTTCCCGTGGGGCTGCTCTGGTGGATCCTGGCGCCCTCCGGGCTGAACCTGCTCTCGGGCGATCCGGAGCTGCGGAGCGGCGGCAACACCGAAGGGTGGCTGCCCCGGGACCTGGTGCTGGCGGGCCTGTTCCTGCTCGCCGGCTGCATTTCGGGCGCAGTCGCCTCCGGCAGCAAGCACGTGCCGCCGTCCGGCCGGGACGTTGTTCTCGCCGTGGGTGCGGGCGCACTGGGCGCCCTCGCGGCCTGGGGGACCGGCGTGCTGTGTGGCCTCTGGTGGGGAACGCCCGAAGACACCTCGGCCAGTGCCAGCATTGCCTTTTCATTGCGCTCCCTCGCCGTCCTCGCGATCTGGCCGGCCGCGACGGCACTGACCATTTTCCTGAACACTGTCTTCACGACGCCGACGCCGACGCCGACGCCGACGCCCGAAGACGGGCCGGGGGCCTGAAGCCGGGCCCGGGGCCTGACCACGGGTCCGCCGGGCATCCCCGGACCGACAGGCCCGGTGTAACAGGCGCGGAACCCGCCGGCGCTGCCCGTAAAATGAACGGGTGACCACTTCAGCTGACAGCTCCGTGCCCGCCGCTACCGCGCCCCCGGTTCCCGCCGGTCCCACCTTCCGCACCGTGGACCTCCGCGGCCAGCGGCTGACCCTCGCCGGCCTCCGCGCCGCGGTGCCCCGGGCGCAGGCAGGCACCATGGCTGATGCCGAGCACAAAGTCCTGGACATTATCGACGCCGTCCGGACCCGGGGTTTCGAGGCGCTCAGCGAACTGGCCCGGACCTTCGACGGCGTGGAGCAGTCGCACCCGAGGGTCCCCGCCGAAGCGCTGGCAGCGGCCCTGGCCGGACTCGATCCCGCCGTGCGGGCGGCTCTGGAAGAGTCCATCAGGCGCGCGCGGCTCTTTGCCGACGCCCAGCGGCCCGCGGACACCGACGTCGAACTCGGCGAAGGTGCGGTGGTCAGCCAGAACTGGGTCCCCGTGGCCCGCGTGGGCCTCTACGTCCCCGGCGGCCTGGCGGTCTACCCCTCCTCCGTGATCATGAACGTCGTCCCGGCCCTCGCGGCCGGCGTCGAATCCATCGCCCTGGCATCTCCGCCGCAGAAGGACTTCGGCGGGCTCCCGCACCCCACGATCCTTGCCGCAGCGTGCCTGCTCGGGATTGACGAGGTCTACGCGATCGGCGGCGCCCAGGCCATTGCGGCCTTCGCCTACGGCATCGCCGCCACGGAGGAGAAGGCCGGACTGGACCCCGTTGACGTCGTCACCGGCCCGGGCAACGTCTTTGTCGCCACGGCTAAGCGCCTCGTCAAGGGCGTCGTCGGCATCGATTCCGAGGCCGGCACCACTGAGATCGCGATCCTGGCCGATGCCACCGCGAAGCCGGACCTCGTCGCGGCCGACCTGATCAGCCAGGCCGAGCACGACCCCAAGGCGGCGTCCGTGCTGATCACGGACTCCGAGGACCTCGCCGCCGCCGTCCGGGTGGAACTCGAGCGGCAGGCGGCAGCGACCAAGCACAGTGCGCGGGTCCGTGAGGCTCTCTCCGGCCCGCAGTCCGGCGTCGTGCTGGTGGACAACCTGGACCAGGGCATCGCGGCGTGCAACGCCTACGCCGCCGAACACCTGGAGATCATGACGGCGGACGCGGCCGGCGTCGCGGGCCGGATCCGCAGCGCCGGGGCGATCTTCGTGGGGGACTACAGCCCAGTCAGCCTCGGCGACTACTGCGCCGGTTCCAACCACGTGCTGCCGACCAGCGGCACCGCGGCGTTCTCCTCGGGCCTGAACGTGACCACGTTCCTGCGTGCCATCCAGGTGGTTAACTACACGCGCGCCGCCCTGGCAGAGGTCAGCGGCCACATCGTGAGCCTGTCCGGGGCGGAGGACCTGCCGGCGCACGGCGAGGCGGTCACCGCCCGGTTCCCGCAGGGCGCCTGACCACAACATGTAGTAATTACAGGCTTGTTATTCAGCTACATCTAGTCGTAAACTGATGGCGGAGCCAACCGCCGAACGCCGAACGCCAACCGCCGAATCGTCGAACACCGTTCGGCCATCCGCCTGCGCCAGGGGAGGAAACGTTATGTATTGTCCGTTTTGCCGGAACCCTGATTCGCGTGTCGTGGACAGCCGGATCGCCGACGACGGTTCAGCCATCCGGCGGCGCCGGCAGTGCCCCGAATGCGGCCGCCGCTTCACCACTGTCGAGACCACCAGCCTGACCGTGATCAAGCGCTCCGGCGTTGGCGAGCCGTTCAGCCGCAGCAAGGTCATCAACGGCGTCCGCAAGGCCTGCCAGGGCCGTCCGGTCACCGAGGACGACCTCGCGATGCTGGCCCAGGAAGTCGAAGAGGCCATCCGCGCCTCCGGCGCCGCGGAAATCGAGGCGCATGAAGTCGGCCTTGCCATCCTCAACCCGCTCCAGCGCCTCGACGAGGTCGCCTACCTGCGCTTCGCGAGCGTCTACCAGGCCTTCGAATCCCTCGAGGACTTCGAGGCGGCCATTTCCCTGCTCCGCCATGAGGCCGAGACCAAGGGCCGTGAGGGCACGAGCCAGCAGAAGAGCGCGCTCTAAGGCCGTTCCAGGAGCGCCGGCTCACAGACTCCGGTGGTGGCAGCGGAGGGGAAGCCGCGGCCACCACCGGCACCACATAATAAAGAGCCATCACTCCGGGTCGTTCCCAGCGTTCAGAACGACCCGGAGTGATAGCTCTTTTTGGCTACTTGGCGAGCTTGTGCTTCAGTGCGATCTCGAGGGCGGCGCCGACGATGCCGGCGTCATTCTTCAGCTCGGCCGGAACGATGGGCGTGCGCAGCTGCAGCCGCGGCAGGTACTCGTCGGCGCGCTTCGAGATGCCGCCGCCGATGATGAACAGCTCGGGGGAGAAGAGGAACTCCACGTGGGACAGGTACCGCTGCAGCAGCACGCTGTACTCTTCCCAGCTCAGGCCGTCCCGCTCACGGGCCACGGCCGAGGCCTTGCTCTCGGCGTCGAATCCGTCAATTTCCAGGTGTCCGAGTTCGGCGTTGGGAACCAGCTTGCCGTCGAAGATGAACGCGGAACCGATGCCCGTGCCGAGCGTGATGACGAGCACGGTACCTTCCACGAATTCACCCGCGCCGAAACGGGCCTCCGCGAGACCGGCTGCGTCGGCGTCGTTGATGACCTCCACGGGCCGGCCCAGGCGGGCGGTCAGCATTGCGTCAATGTCCATTTCCAGCCAGGACTTGTCCACGTTGGCGGCGGAGTGGACCACACCATGCTGGATGATGCCGGGAAAGGTGACGCCCACGGGCGAGTCCGGCGCCGGAGCGTCGGGCCGGGCGGACAGCTCGGCGACAACCTGGGCCACGACCTCGGCCACGGATTCGGGGGTGGAGGGCTGCGGCGTGGGCATGCGGAGGCGGTCACCGACCAGTTTCCCCTTCTTCAGGTCCACGATCCCGCCCTTGATCCCGGTCCCGCCGATGTCGATGCCGATCAGCGGGGCGTTCTTCTTCAACTTCTCGTCCTTCTTGGCCAATGTGGTTCCGTTCGTGGCAGGGGGGCGGGGCTAGGAGGGTGCGGCCCAGGGCCGACGGGCGAAGACCGGGATCTTCTGGTGGAGCGGGAATCAGGGGAGCGTCAGTACTTCGGCGCCGGACTCCGTGACAAGCAGTGTGTGCTCGAACTGTGCGGTGCGTTTGCGGTCGCGGGTCACCACGGTCCAGTCATCGGCCCACATGTCCCAGTCCACGGTTCCGAGCGTCAGCATGGGCTCGATCGTGAAGACCATTCCGGCTTCGATGACGGTGTTGTAGGCGGGGGCGGCGTCGTAGTGCGGGATGATCAGGCCGGTGTGGAAAGCCTCGCCCACGCCGTGGCCGGTGAAGTCGCGGACCACCCCGTACCCAAAGCGTTTGGCATAGGACTCGATGGCCCGGCCGATCACGTTGATTTCGCGGCCCGGTGCCACGGCGCGGATGGCGCGGTTCAGAGACTCCTGCGTGCGCTCTACGAGCAGCCGGGATTCTTCGTCGACATCGCCGACCAGGAAAGTGTAGTTGGTGTCGCCGTGGACGCCGCCAATGAAGGCCGTGATGTCGATATTGAGGATGTCCCCGTCCCGGACCACCGTGCTGTCCGGGATGCCATGGCAGATGACTTCGTTCAGCGACGAGCACAAGGACTTGGGAAAGCCGCGGTAGCCGAGGGTCGACGGATACGCCTTGTGGTCCAGCAGGAACTCGTGGCCCACCCGGTCCAGCTGGTCCGTGGTGACTCCGGGCTGGATATGCTTCCCGACCTCGACGATCGCCTGCGCGGCGATTCGTGAAGCGATGCGGATCTTTTCAATGGTCTCCGCCGTCTTGACCTCTGATCCGGTGAACTTGGCCGGTGCGGGCTTGCCCACGTATTCGGGACGCGCGATCGACGCCGGAACGGGAAGCTGCGGACTGACGGCTCCCGGGACCAGGGTTCCGATGGGTGCAGTCGAGGCTAGAGAAGGCATACATTGATCATATAAGGCACGGCCGGAGGCATATAAACAATGGCCGGGAAATATCAGCTGAGGAGCATCGATGCCGGAGTACTGGTACAACGTCAACACGCATGAGGTTGAAGAGGACGCCATGTCCGATTGGAGCCAGCTGATTGGCCCGTACAAGACGCGGGAAGAAGCTGAACACGCCCTCGAGAAGGTCAAGGCCCGCAACGAATCCTGGGAAAAAGGCGACGAGGACGACTAGGTTCGATAACACAGCCTGAAGCTGGACAGTCGCCTGCACGTATCCGCGGGCAGCCGCGCCACCCGGCGGGCCCGGTTTTTCTCACCCGGTGCGGATGAGTGACCGCCGGTTGCGGCGGGCCATACTGGGAAAATGCCGACGAGCGATACGCGCACCCGCGGCGTCCGAGTCACCGACCTGGCCAGGCTGGCCGCAGCCTGGGCCGCCTCGACTGTAGCGCTCATCATCACCGGGGCGCTGCTGCCGGGGTTCTCGGCAACCAGTTGGTGGGACTACGCCGCCGTGGCAGCAGCGGCCGGCATCGTCGGCCTGATCCTGCGCCCCATGCTGGTGGAGATCTCGGCGAGGGTGGGCTGGCTGGCGGTGCTTCTTACCGCTGTTCTAGGCCAGGCCCTGATCATGTATGTCGCCATCCGGCTGGTGCCCGGCATCGAGTCGACGGCGTGGACCGCCCTTGCCGCAACCTGGATCAGTGCCGTCGTGGCCACCCTCATCTCGTGGGCCACCACGGCCGGTACTGATGACGGCCTGATCACGTCCCTGGCCGGCAGGGCGCGCCGGCAGAACACGGTGACCGACCCGGACGTTGACGGCGTCCTGTTCGTGCAGCTCGACGGTGTCCCTTTCCCGGTGCTGCAGTGGGCGGTCCAGTCCGGAGCGGTACCGAATATCCGGCGGTGGCTGTCCTCGGGCGACTACACGTGCCGCGAATGGACTCCCCAACTCCCATGCACCACCCCGGCCAGCCAGATGGGCATCCTGCACGGCACCGTTGACGGGATCCCCGCGTTCCGGTGGTACGACCGGGAGCTCAACCGGGTCCTGGTCGCCAACCGTCCGGCGGACGCACGGGTGATCGAGGAAAGGCACAGCACCGGGCAGGGCCTGCTTTGCGACGACGGGGTCTCCATTTCGAACCTGTTCACCGGTGACGCGCCCCGATCGCTGCTGACGATGAGCCGGGTGGAGGTCAGCCGTGGCTCCACCCAGACGCGCCGTGCGTTCGCCTGGTTCTTCACTTCACCGAACGGGTTCATGCGCAGCCTCACGCGGACCGTCGGGGAGGTCATCAAGGAGCGGTGGCAGGCCCGACGACAGGTCAGGCGTGACTTCGACCCGCGGGTGCACCGGGACTGGACCTTCGCCCTGCTGCGGGCAGTGACCAACAGTCTCCTGCGTGACCTGAACACGGCCCTGGTCGCCGAGGAGCTTCGTCGCGGCACGAAATGCATCTATGTCGACTACGTGGACTACGACGAGATCGCCCACCACGCAGGCGTGTTCCGGCCCGAGTCACTCGCTTCCCTGGATGGGCTGGACCGCACGCTGGGGTCCCTGGCCCGGCTCGCCGGCTCCGCTCCCCGCCGCTACCGGCTGGTGGTGCTCTCGGATCACGGCCAGTCCCAGGGCACCCCCTTCGCTGACCGGTACGGCCAGACGCTCGGCGACCTGTGTGCTGAACTCATGCAGGAACATGTACAGACCGTGGACGCGTCCGTCGAGGGGCTGGGGCGCGCAGACTCGATAGCCGGCGACATCGCGGCCGGGGGGATGACCGGGAAGCTTGCCGCCCGCGCCAACGAGGGGCTGACCAAGGCACAGCAGACTTCAGCTCCCGGCAAGGCCGCCGAGGAGCCCGTGGTTGTGCTGGGCTCGGGCAACCTGGGCCTGGTCTACGTGCGCGGTGACCGGCGCTGGACGCTCGAGGCGCTCGAGCGGGAGTGGCCGGCCCTGGTGCCGGGCCTGGCGGGCCATCCCGGCGTCGGGTTCGTCGCCGGCATCGACGACGACGGCCGGGCATGGGCGATCGGGAACGGCGGGCGCGTCGACCTCGCCAGCGGGGCGGTGGAGGGCGCCGACCCGCTGACCGGCCTCGGGCCCCACGCGGCGCGGGTCCTCCGACGTGCCCTGATGGACCCCGAGGCGCCGGATCTCTACGTCAACAGCATGGTCGATCCGGTGACCAACGACGTCGCGGCGTTCGAGGGCCTGGTCGGCTCCCACGGGGGCCTCGGCGGCTGGCAGGACCGCGCCGTGCTGCTCGGCCCCGCCGATCTCATGGCGGGGCTGCCCGAGCGGATAGAGGGTGCCGATGAGCTCCACCGGGTGCTGGTGGCGATGCTCGAGGCCTGTGGCCAGCGCGCCACGACGGCGTTCCCGCGCTGAGTAATCTGGCCACCGCGCGAAGTGGCCGGACCGCCGCGGCGGGCCTGGCCCGCGGGCCAGTTCACCGTCCCCGGCTCACCCGGGCGCCACCCATGACTGGCCTGGGGAGAGAACGACGGCCGTGCAGCCGGGGGCCCGCTCCGCCACGGCGTCCGCGAACCGGCGCCCGGGCAGTTCCAGCCAGCTCCGGGCAAAGTGTGTGACGAAGGGCGGGTGCAGCGTGCCCCAGTGCACCGGCAGGGCAAATCGCGCTCCGCTCAGTGCGACGGCCTGGGCGGCCGTCTCGGGGTTCAGGTGCCCCGCCGAGAGCTTGGGCCCCCACCCCCAGACCGGCACCAAGGCGACATCGATGGGGCCGCCCGCCATGGCGGCGAACCCGGCCATCTCCGGAAACAGCCCCGTGTCACCCGCGATCCAGACGATGCCCGACGGGCCGCGCACGATCTGGCCGTGGGCGTCGTTGGGGCGGTGCGGCATGGGGCGGTGTCGATGCTCCGCCGGCACCTGCCGTATTTCAACGCCGCGGCCTGCCGGCGTCCAGCCATCCCCCAACGGGACTGTGTTCAGAAACCTGCGGCGGCTCAGCCAGGCAACGTTTCCCGGGGCACTCATCAGGGCCGCCCCTGGCAGCATGCGGAGGGACCGCAGTTCGGCATGGTCGTGGTGCAGGTGGGAGAGGAGTACGACGTCGGGCCCGTTCCACGACGCCGGGTCCGGCCGGGGCGCCAGGCGCCGCAGCAGCCCGGCGTGGGGACGTAGCAACGGATCGGTCAGGATCCGGACGCCGTCGAGATCCAGGACCACAGAGGAGTGGCCGAGCCAGGTGAGTCTCATGCCGGGACCTGTGTCACTCCGTCTCTTCCTCCATGACGGCGATCGCGAACCCAAGCGCTTCGGTGATGTTGATTGCAGCCGACATCGTCCGGGCCGTTCCGATGATGGGGGCCACGGCGACGAGCACGTTTTGAACATCCTCGGCCGTAACGCCGGACTCGATCGCGGGCCCCACATGGGCAAGGTAGGAGATGGGCCGGGCATCGACCGCGGCGAGAGCGGCGATGCGAATCATGAGCAGCGCATCGGCCGGCAGGTCGGAGCGCCCCAGCGCGGCGTCGGTAATGGCGCCGATGGTCTCGAGAACCGGGTTCTCACTCTGAGCGGACATGGTCGATCTCCTTCACATGGGTTGCCATGACGGCCCCAGGAGGGGTCGCCGTTCGTGCTCAATGAAGAACGCGCACCGGGACCCGGGGCGCAGCCCGTCACTTCGGGTCAGGCCATGGCCTTTGCCTTGAGGGACTCAAACTCGGTCTGGTTGATGGCTCCGGAGTCGAGCAGGGCCTTGGCATCGGCGATCTGGCTGGCCGGGCTGGCAGACTTCCCTGCGACCTGCTGGATGTACTCCTGCTGGGCGGCCTGTTGTTCGGCCATGGCGGCCATCTGCCGTTCGGTCATGCTGCGGCCCCGGGCGATCAGGTAGATGAGGGCGCCCAGCCAGGGGACGAAGACCAGCAGGACCACCCAGCCGGCTTTGCCCCAGCCGCTGAGCGATCGGTCGCCGAACAAGTCAAACAGGCAACGGAACCACACCATCAGGGCCGCGATCCAGATAAAGAACCAGAAACTCCACAGCAGGACGTCCCAGAAGTCAGTCGAAATCGAGTCCATGGCTACTCCTCCACTAGTGTCCGCCGGTGTCCGGCCCGTCGTCTCAAGCACGAATCAGGCCGGCGGGGCGGAATATCTGCCGGGGCCCGGTGCAGGCCCTCAATGGCCAGACTGCCCGGCCGGGCGGGACTCCGCATCGTTCGTGAAGGATGAGGTGGCGCCGCGAACCCGCGGCGGCGGCCCCGGAGGGTCAGCCCACAGCGGCCTGGGAGGTCAATACCGGCGGCCGCCTAGAAGGAGTGCTCGGGGCCGGGGAACCCGCCGGAGCGCACGTCCTCGCCGTAGGCCTTCGCGGCGTCGCTGAGTGAGGTGCGCAGATCCGCGTACTGCTTGACGAACTTGGCCATCTTGCCGCCGCGCAGGCCCGCCATGTCCTGCCACACCAGCACCTGGCCGGTGGTGGCGTTGCCGGCGCCGATCCCGACGGTGGGGACGTCGACGGCGGCGTCCACGGCCGCCGCCGTCGCCGCCGGAACCATTTCCATCAGGACGCAGAACGCGCCGGCCTCGGCGAGGGCGACGGCGTCGTCGATGAGGCGCTGGGCGTCGTCGCCGCGGCCCTGGACCCGGTAGCCGCCGAGGGCGTGCTCGCTCTGCGGGGTGAATCCGATATGCGCCATCACGGGAATGCCGGCCTGGACCATGGCCCGGACGGTTTCGGCGTAGAACTTGCCGCCCTCGATCTTGACTGCGTGGGCGAGCCCCTCCTTGAGGAAACGCACGCCGGTGGCCACCGCCTGCTGGGCGGAGACCTCGTAGCTGCCAAAGGGCAGGTCCGCCACGACGAGGGCGCGCTTGGCCGAGCGGGTGACGGCGCGGCAGAGGGGGAGCAGCTCGTCCACGGTGACGGGCAGGCTGGTTTCGTTGCCGAAGACATTGTTGGAGGCCGAGTCACCCACGAGGAGGACCTCGATGCCGGCCTGGTCGAAGATTTCCGCCGTGTACTGGTCGTAGGCGGTCAGCATGGCGAAGCGCTCACCGTTGAGCTTGGCCTGGCGCAGGTGGTGGGTGCGGATCTTCGCCACCGGCTTCCGGGCGCCGGGCTCCTGGCCCCCCGTCGGGCCTGCGGCCGCAGCCGCGGACGTGCCCGCGGCCGCCGGTCCGTTGCCGTAGGGGGCGGCTAGTTCTGCGGGCATGCTGGAATCGGGGCTTGTGCTTGAGGCCATGGCACGAGCGTAGTGCGATACCGTGCGTCCTAGCTACCGGCCTCCAGCCCGCGGATGCGTGAATCACATCACACAGCCGCCCGCAGGGAGACCCGGGGAGCGTCCGGGGCGGCGAATCCGGGGCTCCCAGTGTTAACGCTGTGTTACGCGGGGCAGCGGCGCCAGCAATCGGTGGCAATGATTAGTAAAGTGAACCGTGAGCAGCTGCGGGACCCATGCACGACGGGCCTGGGGCACGGACGAAAGAACCGGAAAGAGGGCCAGTATGGACCGCCAGCAAGAGTTTGTCCTGCGGACGATCGAAGAGCGCGACGTGCGGTTTGTGCGGCTGTGGTTCACCGACGTCGTGGGATCGCTGAAGTCCGTTGCGCTGGCCCCGGCCGAAGTCGAAGGCGCGTTCGAGGAGGGCCTGGGCTTTGACGGGTCCTCCATCGAGGGCCTGGCCCGCGTTTTCGAATCCGACATGCTGGCCCAGCCGGACCCCGCCACGTTCCAGATCCTGCCGTGGCGGGGCGAGACCGAAGCGACGTCCCGGATGTTCTGCGACATCCTGACCCCCGATGGCGAACCCTCCGCGGCTGATCCGCGCAACGTCCTCAAGCGCAACCTGGCCAAGGCCGCGGACATGGGCTTCACCTGCTACACCCATCCCGAGATCGAGTTCTACCTGCTCAAGTCCCAGCAGCCGGGTCCGGACGGTGCCCCCGTCCCCGTGGACGAGGGCGGCTACTTCGACCACGTTCCGGGCGGTGTGGCGCAGGACTTCCGCCGCACGGCCGTGACCATGCTGGAATCGGTCGGCATCTCCGTCGAGTTCAGCCACCACGAGGCCGGCCCCGGCCAGAACGAGATCGACCTGCGCTACGCGGATGCCCTGCAGACCGCGGACAACATCATGACGTTCCGCACTGTGATCAAGGAGGTCGCACTCCAGCAGGGCACGTACGCCACCTTCATGCCGAAACCGTTCACGGCCCACCCGGGTTCGGGCATGCACACCCACTTCTCACTCTTCGAGGGCGACACGAATGCCTTCTACGAGGCGGGCGCGGAGTTCCAGCTTTCCGAGACGGCCCGGCAGTTCATCGCCGGCATCCTCAAGCACGCCCCCGAGTTCACCGCGGTCACCAACCAGTTCGTGAACTCCTACAAGCGGCTCTGGGGCGGGGGCGAAGCGCCCAGCTACCTCAGCTGGGGCCACAACAACCGCTCCGCCCTGGTCCGCGTCCCGCTGTACAAGCCCGGCAAGGGCCAGTCCGCGCGGATCGAGTACCGCGGCATCGACTCGGCCGCCAACCCCTACCTCGCCTACGCCGTGCTGCTGGGCGCCGGGCTCAAGGGCATCGAGGAGGGCTACCAGCTTCCCGCCGCCGCCGAGGACGACATCTGGTCGCTGAGTTCGGCCGAGCGCCGGGCGATGGGCCACGACCCGCTGCCGGCCAGCCTGCACGACGCCATCCGCTCGATGGAGGACTCCGAACTTATGCCGCAGATCCTGGGTGAGCAGGTGTTCGAACACTTCCTGCGCAACAAGCGTGCCGAGTGGCAGGACTACCGCCTCCAGGTCACGCCCTACGAGCTGCAGCGCAACCTCGGCATCCTCTAGGCGGCCCGGGTGAGCCTGGCACGACGCCTCATTGCCGCCGGTTTCAGCGATCTGGAAAACGGTGAACGGTGGCTGGCCGCCCCGGAACTGGAGGGCCTGGACCAGGGCATCCTCATCTCGGGGCTGCAGCTGGCCGCGAACCCGGACACGGCGCTGCAGTCGCTCGTGCGGCTGATCGAGAAGCACCCGGACCTGCGGAAGCTGGCGGTCGCGGAACCGGAACGCAGCGAGCCCCTGTACCGGGTGCTGGGCGCTTCGGAGGCGCTGGGGGAGTTCCTGATCCGGCACCCCGAACACCTCGAAGCCTTCGAGGTGACCGCGAGCCCGGAACCGCGGGCCGCGGACACCGCGGAACTGCGTGCCCGGTTGCTGCGCTCCGTGCAGGCCGATCCGAAATCCGTCCGCCCGGTCGCGGCGCTGACCGGGCAGGAGGGCTACGTGGCGCTCCGCACGGAGTACCGGCGCGGCCTCGTCGAGCTCGCTGTCAAGGATCTCTGCGCCGCGGACCCGCTGGACTTTATGCCCGCCGCCGGCGCCGAACTGGCGGATCTCGCCGGCGCCGCGATCGAGGCGGCCCTGGCCGTCTCGCGGGCCGAGGCCGCCGAGCATTTCAGCGCCACCGAGGTGGCCGACGTCGGGCTGGCCGTCATCGGCATGGGCAAATGCGGCGCCCGCGAACTCAACTACATTTCCGACGTCGACGTCATTTACGTGATCGAGTCCGGCGAGCTGGACGATTCGCGCGCCAACACGATCGGAACGGCCCTGGCGTCCGGCATTTCCCGGGCCATCATGTCCGTCGGCCGCGAACCCGGGCTGTGGGAAGTCGACGCCAACCTGCGCCCGGAGGGCAAGTCCGGGCCGCTGGTCAGGACCCTCGCCTCGCACCAGAGCTACTATGCCCGCTGGGCCGAAAGCTGGGAATTCCAGGCCCTGCTCAAGGCCCGGACCATCGCCGGGGACACGGAGCTTGGCGCCCGCTACGAGGCCGCCGTCGCGCCGCTGATCTGGTCCTCCGCCGGCCGGGAAGGCTTCGTGGAGTCCGTCCGCTCCATGCGCCGCCGCGTCACCGAACACATCCCCGCCGAGGAGGAGCAACGGCAGATCAAGCTGGGCCGGGGAGGGCTGCGCGACGTCGAATTCACCGTCCAGCTGCTGCAGCTCGTGCACGGCAAATCCGACGAAACTCTGCGCTGCCGCGACACCACGTCGGCCATCGCCGCGTTGTCCGCGGGCGGCTACATCGGCCGCTCCGATGCCGCCGAGTTCGACCGGGACTACCGTTATCTCCGGCTCCTCGAACACCGGATCCAGCTCTTCCAAATGCGCCGCACACACCTCATGCCGGTCAAGGAGGCCTCGCTGCGGGCCCTCGCCAAGGCTGTGCTCGGTCCCTTCTCCAGCGAACGGCCCAAACCCGACGCCCTGGTCGCGGCCTGGCGCAAGACCAAACGCTCCGTGCGTGAGCTGCACGAACGCATCTTCTACCGCCCGCTGCTCAACACTGCGGCGGCGCTCAGCAGCGAGGAAGCCAGGCTCAGCCCGGAAGCAGCACAGGGACGCCTCGCCGCCCTGGGCTACCTTGATCCCAGCGGCGCCATGCGCCACATCGAAGCCCTCACCGGCGGGGTCAGCCGCCGCGCCGCGCTGCAGCGCCAGCTCCTGCCGATCCTGCTCGGCTGGCTCGCGGAGGGCGTGGACCCCGACGCCGGCCTGCTTGCCTTCCGGCGGGTCAGCGAAGCCCTCGGCACCACCCACTGGTACCTCGGCATGCTCCGTGACTCGACGGCGGCGGCCGAGCGGCTCTGCCACGTGCTGTCCAACTCCCGCCTGATCGCCGACCTGCTGGAAGTCTCACCCGAATCCGTGGCCTGGCTCGGCTCGGACAAGGAACTGGTGCCCGTTACGTTCGAGGCGCAGTGGCTTGAGATCGTCTCGAAGATGTCCCGGCACGCGGAGCCGGAAAGCGCGATGCGCCTGATCCGGCTGATCCGCCGCCGCGAGATCCTGCGGATTGCGATCGCGGACAGCGCGGGGCTGCTGGACCAGGACCAGGTCGGAGCCGCGCTGGCCGACACTGACCGGGCCGCGGTCCTGGGCGCACTGCGCGTCGCGGAAACCGTGGTCACCGCCGACGAGCCGCTCAAAACGCATGTGCTGGTGGTCGCCATGGGCCGGCAGGGCGGCCGGGAGATCGGCTACGGCTCGGACGCGGACGTGATGTACGTGCACCGCGGGCTGCCCGGAGTACCCGAGGAAGAGGCCCAGCAGCAGGCCCTGCAGATCGTCAGCAGGCTCTCCAACCTGCTGACCCAGCCGCTCAAGCCTGCCATCCTCGCCGAGCGCGTGCTGATGGTGGACGCCGACCTGCGCCCCGAGGGCAAGAGTGGCCCCATGGTGCGGTCGCTGGAATCCTATGCCGAGTACTACCGGCGTTGGTCGCTCGTGTGGGAGGCGCAGGCGCTGCTGCGTGCCCGCCCGATGGCCGGCGACGACGAACTGGCCGCCGGATTCGTGGCGCTGATCAACCCGATCCGCTACCCCGAGTCGCTCTCCGAGAACGACGCGCGCGAGGTCCGGCGCGTCAAGGCCCGCGTGGAAGCGGAGCGGCTGCCCCGCGGCGCGGACCCAGCCCGGCACCTGAAGCTGGGCCGCGGCGGCCTGACCGACGTCGAATGGCTGGCCCAGCTGCTCCAGCTGCAGCACGCCGCACAGCACCCCGGGCTGCGGACCACCTCGACCGTCGAGGCGCTCGAGGCGGCTGCCGCCGTCGGGCTCCTCGACGCGGGGGACGTGGTGGTCCTGCTCCGCGCCTGGCGCCTGGCGAGCCGGATCCGGTCTGCCAACGTGATCTGGACCGGCCGGGCTTCAGATGTGCTGCCGTCCTCCCGCCGGGACCTGGAAGCTGTCGCGCGCTGGTGCGGCTACGGGCAGGGCAACGCCGCCGCGCTTGAGGAGGACTACCTGCGGCTCAGCCGCCGGGCACGGGGCGTGTTCGAGCGGGTCTTCTACGGCCAGTGACGTCGTCCGGCGGGATTCTGCCAGACTCCTGATGGACTCCTGTGCGGGTCCGCCGGGAGCCCGTCGGCGGCCGTCAAGGGCTGACACGCGCCGGGCCCCGGTGCTACTTTGGGCCCATGGCCAAGCAAATGTTCCTGAATCTCCCCGTGAAGGACCTCGACAAATCGGTCCAGTTCTTCACCGCGCTGGGGTTTTCCTTCAATCCCGACTTCACCGATGAGAACGCCACCTGCATGATCATCAACGACGACGCGTTCGTGATGCTGCTGGTGGAGAACTACTTCAAGACCTTCACGTCCAAGCCCATCGCCGACGCCGGTAGCGCCACCGAAGCGATCATGTCCTTCTCCCTGGACAGCCGCGAGGCCGTGGACGGGCTGGTCAGGACGGCCCTCACCGCCGGCGGGACCCCGTCCGAGGAAGCCCAGGACTACGGCTTTATGTACACCCACAGCTTCCAGGACCCGGACGGCCATCTGTGGGAAGTCTTCTGGATGGACCCTGCCGGACCGCCCAAGGACGCGGCACTCTGACCTGACGGAACACCCGGAGGCGGGGCCCCCGCCGGCGTGGGTAGGCTTCTTTTATGGCTGAACACGTGTGGCTGCTGCCGCTGAAGGACCTGGATGACGATGCGCGCGCCATCAAGCTGGGGGAAATTGCCGAACTCGATGTCCTGGAGGACCAGCGGAAGTTCGTCGGCGAGCCGCTGCGGATGGTGCTGATCGGGCTGGAAGAGGAGTCCCGGCACCCGTTCGTGATAGACGCCAACGGATCGGCCGTCGGGGTCCTGACGCTGCAGACCGGGGCCGCGACCCTGGCCGGCTGGGCCGATGACGACTCGGTCTGGTTGCTGCGTGGTTTCCTGATCGACCGCCGGCAGCAGGGGAAGGGCCTCGGCACGCTGGCTGCGGAGGCCGCCGTGCGGGCCGCTGCGAAGCTGACGGCGGCCCTCGGCGGCGGGCAGGCCGGCGTCGTGCTCTCGGTCAACGAACAAAACCCTGCCGGGCAGGCCGCCTACCGGAAGGCCGGGTTCGAGGACCGCGGCCAGTACCTCGGCGGCGACGCCGGCCCGCAGCGGACCATGTTCCGGTCGTTCTGAACGGTTCTCCCGGTTCTGCGGCCGCCCGCTGGGCCGGTCACGGCCCGAACCGCGGGTTAAAGACCGGCGGCCCCCACCGCAAAGGTGGGGGCCGCCGTCGTCAATTCCGGTGCGGAAGCGCTATTGGCTAGACGCCGTAGTACAGCTCGAACTCGTACGGGTTCGGGCGCAGCGAGAGCGGACGGATCTCGTTCTCGTACTTGTACTCGATCCAGGTGTCGATCAGGTCCTGGGTGAAGACGCCGCCGGCCTGGAGGAACTCGTTGTCCTCGGCCAGGGCATCCAGGGCCTCTTCGAGCGTGCCGGGAGCCTTGGGGATATCCTTGGCTTCCTCGGCGGGAAGCTCGTAGAGGTCCTTGTCGATCGGGGCCGGCGGTTCGATGCGGTTGCGGATGCCGTCAATGCCGGCCATCAGCTGGGCAGCGAAGGCCAGGTACGGGTTGGAGGAGGGGTCCGGAGCGCGGAACTCGATGCGCTTGGCCTTCGGGTTGGAGCCCGTGATCGGGATGCGGATGCCGGCGGAGCGGTTGCCCTGCGAGTAAACCATGTTGACCGGAGCTTCGAAGCCCTTGACCAGGCGGCGGTAGGAGTTCACCGTCGGGTTGGTGAAAGCCAGCACGGCGGAGGAGTGCTTCAGCAGGCCGCCGATGTACCAGCGGGCCATGTCGGACAGGCCAGCGTAGCCCTTTTCGTCGTAGAACAGCGGCTCGCCACCGTTCCACAGCGACTGGTGGCAGTGCATGCCCGAGCCGTTGTCACCGAAGACCGGCTTCGGCATGAAGGTAACCGACTTGCCCCAGGCATCGGCGGTGTTCTTGATGACGTACTTGAACTTCTGCAGGTCATCAGCCGCGTGGGTCAGCGTGGTGAACTTGTAGTTGATTTCAGCCTGGCCGGCGGAGCCGACCTCGTGGTGGCTGCGCTCGACCTCAAGGCCGGCCTCATCCAGGTTGATGCACATGGCGTCGCGGAGGTCAGCCTGCTTGTCGGTGGGGGAGACCGGGAAGTAGCCGCCCTTGACGGGGGTCTTGTAGCCGAGGTTTCCGCCCTCTTCTTCGCGCCCGGTGTTCCAGTGTGCTTCCTCGGAATCGATCTTGTAGAAGCTGCCCTGCGGGGAGGACTGGTACTGCACGTTGTCGAAGACGAAGAACTCGGCCTCGGGTGCAAAGAATGCGGTGTCGGCGATGCCGGTGGAAGCCAGGTAGGCCTCGGCCTTCTCGGCAACGCCGCGGGGGTCGCGGTGGTACGGGTCACCGGTGCGCGGGTTCACGATCGAGAAGTTCAGCGCAAGGGTCTTCTCCATGCGGAACGTGTCGAGGAACGCCGTCGTGACGTCCGGGATGAGCTGCATGTCCGACTCGGCGATGCCCTGGAAGCCACGGATCGAAGATCCGTCGAAGAGCTGGCCGTTGACGAAGAAGTCCGCGTCAACGCTCTTGGCGGGCACATTGAAGTGCTGCTGAACGCCGGGGAGATCGGTGAAGCGAATATCGACGAACTTAACGTCTTCGTCTTTGATGAACTTGAGGACTTCGTCCGCAGTCTTGAACATCTATGCTCCTTATGCATGTGAAAGATCTGGCCGTCAGGCCGTGTGGTCCAGCGCAGTCCGACAGCGGGGAAAACACAAAAGTGTCCCCGCTCCTATGCCGCTAGCAACTGTTACCACCCTAAGGACACGGGGTTTCCCCGCGGTGTCCGCTTTGTTTCCGGCAGGTTACAGAATGCCCTGACAGGTAAACGGTAGTCGCTGTCCACAACGTGGCCTATCCGTGACCAGAGTGTGGCCCCTGAATGTCCACATCCTGAACAGCGCGGGGAGGCGTGCAATGCCGATAGTCTTGGAGGGTGGTTGATCGTAAAGACATAGGTTCATGGCTCACCGGGCCGGACACGTCCGGCATTTCGAAGTACCCGGGAGAGCGGCTGGGCCTGCCCGAGTCCGGGCCGGGTTCCATTGCCCGCGCCGGCCGGCGCATCGTCGCCATCTGCATTGACTGGGCAATCGCACTGCTGATCAGCAATTACGCTTTCGGCGGCGACCCCTGGGCGACCCTCGCCGTGTTCGCCGTCGAGCAGGCGCTGCTCGTCGGCACCCTCGGCTACAGCATCGGCCACCGCATCGTGGGGATCCACGTCGTCCGGCTCGGCGGCGGCCCCGCCGGCCCCGTGCCGGCCCTGGTCCGCAGCCTCCTGCTGTGCCTCGTGATCCCCGCCGTCATCTTCGACCCGGACCACCGCGGGCTCCACGACAAAGCCATGAACACCGTCCTGGTCCGGATGTAGCTTCCGCCGCCCTCCGCCGGGTTCGCCCGGCCGCGAGGACGCGCCGCAACCCGTCGATTCGCCACGAATGGCCGCTAAACCTCGTCGATTCGCCACGAATGGCCGCTAAACCTCGCGGCATAGCGGCCATTCGCGTCACATGGGTGGGCGGGGTGCCGGGTCCGGGCCGGCCCGCAGGGTGGAATCCTGAGCGTGACCGCGGCTAGACCCCGGCCGGCTCCTGTGCCGGCTGAGCAGCGTCCTGTCCGGCTTTGACCGTCAGGTAGCCGTGGCGGCCCGCCCAGCGCTCAAACCAGACCGTGGCGAACGGGAACACCGCAGAGAGCCCCGCGAACAGGGCAACCCGGAACGGCCAGCGCTGCATGCCCCACAAGCTCAGTGCTGCGATCCCGTAGCCGATGAAGAACGCGCCGTGGATCGGACCGGCGATCTCCACGCCGAGTTCCGTGGTCCGGGTGATCCACTTGAGGAACATCCCCACCAGCAGCGCGGCCCAGCTGAAGGCCTCGGCGACGGCCAGGATCCGGAAGATGCGGATCACGGCAGAAGTGGACGGACGTTTCATGGCGGAATCTCCGGGTTCTGTCCCGAGGGGACGTTAGGGCTGCGGTGGGCAAAGAAAACGCCCCGGCTGCGGCCTGAAAGGCGGATACCGGGGCGTTCCTGTTCTCTGGCGTGTGGCCTAGCGTCCGCGTGCCGCTTTACGGTCCGGGCGGGCCTTGTAGGGATCGATGCCCTTGGGGATGGGCAGGCGGCTTCCGAGCGACGAGATGCGCTTGGACACCGTGCTGACCTCAAGCTTGGTCAGCTCGTTCTTCATCTTGGTCATCTTCTTGGCGACCTGGCTGATGGGCACCTGGCCCTCGCCCCGGCCGGTTTCGATCACGTGGATGGTGACGTTGGGCAGGATGCGGGCGAGTCGCTTGCGTTCGGCGTCGAGCAGCGGCTTGACGCGCGTGCTGGGGCCCTCGCTGACGAGCACGACGCCGGGACGGCCGATGGCGCGGAAGACGGCGTCCTGGGTGCGGGGGTTGACGGCGACGGGCTGCTCTTCGACGATCCAGCCGCGCTTGAGCGTGCCCAGCGCAGCGCCCGAGGCGCCGGGCTGGTTTTCAATCCGGGCGAAGGCGGCGCGCTCGGCGCGGCGGGACAGGATCAGGGTTGCCGCCAGGATGCCCAGCGGGAGGCCGATGATCAGGCCGGTGATCCAGTTGTCCAGCAGGAATCCGATGACGAAGCTGACCGCCACGACGCCGAGGAACGCCAGCAGCATGAGCCACGGCACCATCGGATCGTGCTGGCGGGTCATCTGGAAGACTTCGCGGATCTGCTTCAGACGGCTCGGCTTCTTGACCTTGGCCACCTTGGGCTTACGGGAGAAGAGGCCGCGCTTCGGAGCATCAGAAGCCGGAGTGGAGTTGCTGGAATCAGGGGAATTCGCCATAGTGCCTTAATTCTACGTGATCTACGGCAAAGGGCCGGACGCCGGATTCCTCCGGTGCCGGCCCTTCGCCGCAATCGTTACAACTGGATTCAGGCGCGCGCCGCGAGCAGCGAACTGGCTTCCTGACGGGTGCTGCCCGAGCTTTCGATGTGGGCGAGCTGGGCCGGGATTTCCCAGCCCTTCTTGCGCATCGCGGTGGCCCAGAGCCGGCCGGCACGGTAGGAGGAACGCACCAGCGGCCCGCTCATGACGCCCAGGAAACCGATCTCGTCAGCTTCCTGCTGCAGGTCCACGAATTCCTGCGGCTTGACCCAGCGGTCAACCGGCAGGTGCCGCTCGGACGGGCGCAGGTACTGGGTGATGGTGATGAGGTCGCAGCCGGCGTCATGCAGGTCCCGGAGCGCCTCGGAGATTTCCTCGCGGGTCTCGCCCATGCCCAGGATCAGGTTGGACTTCGTGACCATCCCGAGGTTGCGGCCCTGCGTGATGACATCGAGCGACCGCTCGTAGCGGAAAGCCGGGCGGATGCGCTTGAAGATGCGGGGCACGGTCTCGACGTTGTGCGCGAACACCTCGGGCTTGGAGTCGCAGATCGCCTCGATGTGCTCCGGCTTGCCGGAGAAGTCGGGAATCAGGAGCTCGACGCCGGTGCCCGGGTTGAGTTCGTGGATCTTGCGGACCGTCTCGGCGTAGAGCCAGACGCCCTCGTCGGCGAGGTCGTCGCGGGCCACACCGGTGACGGTGGCGTAACGGAGCTGCATCGCCTGGACGGAGCGGGCCACCTTGGTGGGTTCGAAAACGTCCACGGGGGAGGGCTTGCCGGTGTCGATCTGGCAGAAGTCGCAGCGGCGGGTGCATTCGGAGCCGCCGATCAGGAAGGTGGCTTCCTTGTCTTCCCAGCATTCGAAGATGTTGGGGCAGCCGGCCTCTTCACACACGGTGTGGAGGCCTTCCTTTTTAACGAGGTTCTTGAGCTGCACGAACTCGGGACCCATCTGGACCTTGGCCTTGATCCATTCCGGCTTGCGTTCCACCGGGGTGGCCGCATTGCGCTGCTCGATACGCAGCATTTTCCGGCCTTCTGGTGCCAGGGTCACAGTAGAGCTCCTTCATGGGTTGCAACTAGCGCTTCTTCATTGTTGCGCAGTTCTTCGATGATCCGCGACACGAGGTCGGCGGGGGTGACGTCCCGGCCCGTCTCCTGCGAGATGGTGGTGACGCCGGCGTCGGTGATGCCGCAGGCGATGATCTGGGAATACGGTGCAAGGTCGTTGTTGCAGTTGATCGCGAAGCCGTGCATGGTGACGCCCTCGTGGACGCGGATGCCGATCGCGGCAATCTTGCGCGGGGGGCCCTTCTCGTCCTGGTCGATCCAGACGCCGGCTCGTCCCTTGATCCGGACGGCGTCGATGCCGTAGTCGGCCAGGACGGAAATGATGACGGCTTCGAGCCGCTCCACGTAGTCACGGATCCCGGCCGGGTTCCGGAGCTTGATGATGGGGTAGCCGACCAGCTGTCCCGGGCCGTGCCAGGTGAGCTTGCCGCCGCGGTCCACCGGGACCACGGGAGTGCCGTCAAAGGGGCGTTCATGGTCTTCGGTGCGTTTGCCTGCCGTGTAGACGGCGGCGTGCTCCAGCAGCAGGACCGTGCTGGGGGCGGTGCCGGCGAGAACCCTCTCGTGGAGTTCGCGCTGGATGTCCCAGCCGTGCGTGTAATCGACGAATTCCGGGTCGAGACCCAGCCGGGAGAACTCAAGAGTCATGGCATCCAGCTTAGACCCCGGCTGTCGCAGCGGCCGATTCTGTGGCCAAGCTCTCACCCCTGTGGATAACTTCTGCGGGATTCCGCGGGATCCGCTATTCCTTGGTTATGGAAGATCACGCCCCATCCGGCACCGCCGAACCCGACGTTCCCGGATACGACGTCGGCCGTTGCCTCGGGCGCGGCGGCAGCGCCACTGTCTGGCTGGTGACCGAACTGTCGACCGGTCGCGAGTACGCGCTGAAGTGTTTCGTTGCCAGCGATGGCACCGGCCGTGGCGAAGCAGAGGAGGCGGTCCGGCGCGAGGTGCGGATCCTGTCCGGCCTCGGCCATGACCACCTGGTGCAGGCCCATTCGGTGTTGCGCCTGGAAGGCGGCGGCTGGGATGGTCCTGCCGGCACCGGCACCGGCACCGGCGAAAGTGATGGTGGCTCTGACGGGCCGTGGGCGGGGAGCCTCGGCCTGATCATGGACTACGCCGCGGGCGGCTCTCTGGGGCAGCTCGTGGCCGGCCGGGGGAGCCTTGGGCCGGGGGAGACCGTGACCGTCCTGACCCCGATCGCCCAGGCCCTGGCGTACCTGCACGGTCAGGGCTTCACACACGGCGACGTCTCGCCCGGCAACGTGCTGTTCACCGCCCACGGCAAACCGCTGCTGGCCGACCTGGGCGTGGCCCGCATGGTCGCCGACGCCAGGGCGGTGCCGGACACCGGAACCGAGGGTTTCCGCGACCCGGCACCGGTGGACGCCGTAAGGGCCGGGCTGCAACCGGAACGTGATGTGTATTCCCTGGCGGCCCTGGGCTGGTACTGCCTGACCGGCCGCGCGCCTGAGCCCGGCGCGCAGCGGCCGCCACTGCCGCTGCTGGTTCCTGGGGTTCCCCCTGCGCTTGCTGCGGCCCTGGAATCCGGGCTTCAAGAGGACCGCAGGCTGCGGCCCTCTGCCGCCGAGCTCGCCGCCGCCGTCCATCGCAGCTCCTTGGCCGCACCGGTCGACCTCTCGGTCTCGGTCCACCCCACCGTCATTCCGCAGCTGCTCACGCGCCGCATCCCGCCCGGCACGGCGCGGGAGCGTCGGGTCGAAGAACTCCGTTCCCTCCCGCGCCGGTTCCGCAGGCCGCACGCGGATGCTCCGCTGCCAGGCCCCGCGTCGCCTGCTGCCGGGAATCCCGCTGACGCTGGCCCAGAGGCCGGGCGCGGTGCGGTCCGCCCTGGCGCGCGCCACTCCACCCGCCGGGGAGCCAACGGGTGGCGCCCCTTCCGGCGTGGCCCTTACCGGCTTGGCTCCGCCCGGCCGGGCACTGCTGGGCCGTCCGCCGCCCGCCCGGTGCGGCCGGGCCGACGCGGCATCCGGGCCGTGGCCGTGTGCCTGGCCGTCCTGGCAGTCCTTGCCGCCGCGTGGGGACTCGCCAGGACCGCGCTGCCCGCACCGTTCCCCGGCCGTGCCGTCAACGACGCCGGGTCAGTCAGGGAGTCCGCCGCGGCACCCGCGGGGCCCGCCCCTCATACCGCGGCCGCCCTTCCACCCGGAGTGCAGGCACAACTCGCATCGCAGGACCCCGAGGAGGCGGTCCGCGGACTGGCCTGGCTCCGCTCGCTGGCCTTCAGCTCGGGGGAGTTCGGCCTGCTGGACCAGGTCAACGTGCCGGCGTCGGCGGCGGCAACGGCGGACGGCCGAATCAGTGGCAGGCTCAAGGAATCCGGCCGGGTGCTGGCGGGATTCACCACCCTCCTGTCCCACGTGGCACGTGACGTGGCTGAGGAGGGGGACGGCGGCCCGTCCCGGGCCGTCGTGGCTGTCACCGCGGGCACCTCCGCCTATCAGGAACGCGATGCCACCGGGGCGGTGCTGGCGGACGCCGCGGCCGCACCGGATCAGGATCTGCGGCTCGTCCTGGCGACGGTCGAGGGCCGCTGGCGGATCCAGGACATCCTTCCCGCCGCCGGAGCCCCCGCCGTCGGTGCCCCAGCTGACACCGGAGCCCCCGCAGCCGGAGCTGCTGGCGGTTGATCCCCGCCGGAACCGCTCGCGGCGACCGGCCGCCGGGCACTCAGGACTTCGGGCCGCGTTCCACCGCCCAGGCGGCAGCCTCGGCAAGCGACGGGTGCTGCCATTCGAAGCCCGCCTCGCTCAGGACGGACGGTTCCATCCGCTGGCTGGAGAGCAGCAGCTCATCGGCGAGCTTGCCCATCACCAAGCGCAGCACCGGGGCGGGGACACGGAACACAGCCGGCCGGTGCAGGGCGTTGGCCAGAGCGGCGATCAGCGAGTTCACGTCCGCGCTCTCGGGGGCGCAAAGATTCACCGGCCCGGAGAGCCGGCTGTTGAGCAGAAAACTAAAAGCGCCGGCGACATCGGGGAGCGTGACCCATGGCCAGTACTGCCGGCCGTTGCCCAGCGGGCCACCCACGCCCAGGCGCAGCAGCGGCATGAGCCGTCCCAGGGCGCCACCGGAACGGCTCAGCACGACGCCCGTGCGCGGAGTGACCACCCGGACGCCGGCAGGAGCCTCATGCGCCGCCGCTTCCCAGTCGGCGCAGATCCGGGCCAATACGCTGTTGCCCGCGGGGGCGTTCTCCCGGAGCAGCGCCAGCCCGGCGTTGCCGTAGTAGTTGGCGCCCGACTGGCTCAGGAAGACCGACGGTGGAGTGTCCTGGCGCCCCATGGCCGCCGCCAGGGTCCGCGTCGGCCCGAGACGCGAGTTGCGGAGTTCGTTGATGCGGGAGCGGGTCCAGGGCCGGTCCCCGATGCCGGCGCCGGAGAGGTTGATGACAGCGTCGGCCCCCTTCAGCGCGGTGTCGTCGATGCTGCCCTCCGCGGGGTTCCACTGGAACTCGGACGGCGCGGCGGGCGGCCGCCTGACGAGCGTGCCGACGTCGTGCCCGGCGCTGCGCAGGGTGCTGGAAAGGGCGGTTCCGATCAGCCCGGAGGCTCCGGCAACAATGATTCGCATGATCCATCTCACCATGCCCGGCACAGCAGGGATACCTTCCGGGCGGGAAGGCCCGCCTTGACTATGATCTAACGATGACCTCTTCGAGTTACCTCCGTTTCCCGCATCTGCACGGCGATCTGGTCACTTTTGTGGCCGAGGACGACGTGTGGATTGCGCCCGTCGGCGGGGGCCGCGCCTGGCGCGTGTCCTCGCTGCAGCTGCCCGCCCGCAACCCCCGCTTCACGCCGGACGGCAAACGCCTGGTGTGGACGGTCGTTCAAGGTACGGCCCCGGAAGTAGTCACCGCGGACGTCGACGGCGGTGGCTACCGGCAGTTGAGCTACTTCGGCCACGCCACCACCAAAGTCAAGGGCTTCACCCCGGGCGGCGACGTCCTGGTCACCAGCGCCTTCCGCCAGGCCGACAGCCGCCTCACCCACGCCTACAGCCTGCCCGTCAGCGGCGGCTGGGCCACCGAACTCCCCTTGGGCCCGGTGGAGTCCGTTGCCTTCGGACCGGTGGTCGGCGACGAACGCCCCGTCGTTCTCGCCAGCGTGCTCTCCCGTGAACCCGCGTGGTGGAAGCGCTACAGGGGAGGCGCCGCGGGCAAGCTCTGGATCGACGCCGACGGAAACGGCGAATTCGAACGCCTCGCCGCCGAACTGGACGGCAACCTGACCGACCCGATGTGGGTTGACAGCCGCATCGCCTTCCTTTCCGACCATGAGGGCTACGGCAACCTCTACTCCGTGCTGCCCAACGGCTCCGGGCTGCGCCGCCACACGGACCACGAGGATTTCTACGTGCGGCACGCCGCCACCGACGGCCGGCGCGTGATCTTCGAGTCCGCCGGTGAGCTGTGGATGCTGCCGGACCTCGGGTCGGAGGCCGTCAAACTGGAGATCTCGCTGGGGTCCGCTTCCCAGACCCGCCGCGGCGCGCCGCTGAAGCCCTCACGGCACCTCGGCGATGTGGTTCCGGACCGTACCGGCGGCTCCAGCGCTGTGGAGGCCCACGGCACCCTGCACTGGCTGCGGCATAAGGACGGCCCCTCGCGCGTCCTGGAAGCCACCCCCGGCGTCCGGGCCCGCCTGCCCCGCCCGTTCGGCGCGGGCCGGATCGCCTACGTTGCCGACCATGACGGCGTCGAGGCCCTGTACCTGAAGCCGATCGCCGCGCCCCTGGAGACCGGACCCCTGGGGGCCGGGAACACCGGCCCGGTCAACCCCGCAGCTGGGCACGAATCCGGCAGGCAGCCGGCCGCACCGGCGCCGCAGGGGCCCGCCCACGCGGGGGAGGATTCCGACGCCGGCACGCCCCTGCCCAGCCCGGTCCCCGCCGCAGCCCTCACCCGGCCGGGCGCCGTAGCCGCGGTCCCGGCGGCACGCCCGGACGCGCCGGGCCGGAACCCCGCCGCCTCCAGCCAAGCCGCCGCGAACGCGGCCCACCCGGCCTCCCCGGACGACGCCGCCGACACAGTTGGACCTGCGGAAGGCAACGCCCCGGCGGAGCAGGGACCGTCCGGCCGCCTGACCAGGATCGACTTCCCCAAGCCGACCAGGGCCAGCGCCATCGAGGCCAGCCCGGACGGCAACTGGCTGGCCGTCGGCACCGCGTTCGGCGACATCTACCTCGCCGACACCCGCACCGGCACCCTGTCCCTTGTGAGCAGCATCGGCGAGGGCAGCATCGAGGGCTTCAGCTGGTCCCCGGACTCGGCCTGGCTGGGCTGGTCCGAGCCGGTCACGTCCTTCGGCTCCCGCAGCCGGCTGCGCATCACCGGCGTGGACGACGCCGGCGCCGCGGCGGACGGGAAGCGGACCATCATCGAGGTCACCGACGGGCGCTTCCGCGACGAGTCGCCGTCCTTCACCCCCGACGGCAAGTACCTGGCGTTCCTCTCCAACCGCAGCTTCGACCCGGTCTACGACGGTCACTCCTTCGACCTGTCCTTCCCGAGTCCGATCAAGCCCTACCTGGTCGCCCTCGCCGCGGACACCCCCTCGCCCTTCGGTCCCAGCGTTGACCTGGAGGACACCGCCGACGCCGGCACGGCCGCCGCCGTCGAGGGAGCCGACCAGGACCAGGTTCCCGCGGTCCGGGTCGACGCCGAAGGCCTGGCCCACCGCGTCATCAGCGTGCCGGTGCCGCAGGGCAACTACTCGGCCCTGACCGCCACCGCCGGGGCCCTGCTCTGGCTCGACAGCGAACTGTCCGGTGTCACCGGCGAGGGCCGCGCCAGCCTCGAGGACAAGAACGCTGCGCCGTGCCTCGTCCGTTTCGACCTGGCCCGGCGCAAAACCACCACCATCGTGGACGCCCTGGACAGCTACCGGCTCTCCGGCGACGGCGAGAAGGTCGTGGTCCTGCAGGACAAGCAGATCCGCGTCTCGCCCGTCAACGCCAAGGCGGACGAGGAATCCGGGCAACTGGTCAAGGTCGACCTCAGCCGCATCCGCGTGCAGCTCGACCCGCTCAGCGTCTGGGGCCAGGCCTTCGACGAGGCCTGGCGGCTCCAGCGTGACTTCTTCTGGACGGAAGACATGGCCGGGCAGGACTGGGACTCGGTGCACGCCCGCTACCGTCCCCTCGTGGACCGGCTCGGCTCGCACGACGACCTTGTGGACCTGCTGTGGGAGCTCCACGGTGAACTGGGCACCTCCCACGCTTACGTCCGTCCCGCCGCCGTCACCGAGAACGGCAGCAACGGCCAGGGCCGCCTCGGCGCCGACCTCGCCTTCACCGGCGGGGGCTGGGAAATTACACGGATCCTCGCGGGGGAGTCCTCCGACCCGCTGGCCACTTCGCCGCTGACCCGCCCGGGCGCGGACGCAAAGGCCGGCGACGTGCTGCTGGCGATCGACGGCGTCGAGCTGACCGAAGCGCGCACGCCCGCCATGCAGCTGGTCGGCGCCGCAGGACGCGCCGTCGAGCTCACGCTGCGCAACGGCGCCGGGCACGGAAGCCAGGCCGGACAGCAGCGCCGGGTGGCCGTGGTCCCGGTCCGGGACGAGGAGCGGCTGCGGTACCAGGAATGGGTGGCCGCGAACCGCCGGACCGTCCGGCAGGCCTCAGAGGGCACCTTCGGCTACCTGCACATCCCCGACATGATGGCCAACGGCTGGGCCCAGCTGCACCGCGACCTCGACACCGAAACGGCCCTTGACGGGCTGATCGTCGACGTCCGCCGCAACCGGGGAGGGCACACCTCCCAGCTCGTCGCGGAGCTCATCGGCCGCAAGGTCACCGGCTGGAGCATGCCCCGCGGGGAGCGGCCGCGGACGTACCCGCACCACGCACCGCGCGGGCCCGTCATCATCCTGACCGACGAATTCGCCGGATCCGACGGCGACATCATCACCCAGGTCTCCAAGCTGCGGGGGATCGGGCCGGTCATCGGCACCCGGACCTGGGGCGGCGTCGTCGGCATCGACAACCGCTTCGCCCTCGCCGACGGGACTGGCGTGACCCAGCCGCGCTACGCCACCTGGTTCTCCGGCGGCGTGGGCTGGGGGGTCGAGAACTTCGGCGTCGCCCCGGACATCGAAGTGACCTTCCCGCCGCACGCGTACGCCGCCGGCACCGACCCGCAGCTGGAATACGGCATCGGCGCCCTCAAGGAAATGATCCAGGAGCTGCCCACCGACCGGCCGCCCCTGCGCGAGGGCTACCGCCAGGTCCGGCCCGCCCCGTTGCCGGCCCGCCAGCCCGGCAGCTAGGCGGGGCGGCGCCGGCACGGCCGGCTTGTCCGCCCACGGCGAAGGCCCCCGTTCCCTTGGTCAGGGAACGGGGGCCTTCGCCGTTAACGCGTCAGCTGCTAGGAGGCCAGGGTGGCGTCCAGGGTGATCTTGATGCCGGTCAGGGCGGCCGAGACGGGGCAACCCACCTTGGCTTCCTCGGCAATCCGCTGGAACTCGTCCTCCGTGATCCCGGGGATCCGCGCGCTGACAGTCAGGTGGCTGTCCGTGATGCCGGTACCGGGCACGAAGGTGACGTCGGCCTTGGTGTGGACCTCTTCGGGGGCGTGGCCGGCCTGTGCGACGGCGAGGCTGAAAGCCATGGAGAAGCAGGCCGAGTGCGCTGCGGCGATGAGCTCTTCGGGGCTGGTCTTGCCCTCGGAGGCCTCGGCGCGCGCCTTCCAGGTGACATCGAAGTTGCCCAGGCCGGAGCTGTCCAGCGTGGTGTTGCCTGCGCCCGTCATCAGGTCGCCATTCCATACAGTGTGTGCGGTGCGTGTAGCTGCCATGTCCACTCCTCGTCATTTGTGAATCCGCGATCCGGCGATGAGCCGGACCATGCCGTGTCCCATCCTAGGGATTCGACGCAGACTGTGCACGGGGGTTCCGCTGTCAGTGGATTGTGACCCGCATTCAGTGCCGTCGGTACAGTGCCATCCGTAAAGTGTCGGCATGGACATCACTGAACCCGGCGCCGCAACCCCGGCGCGCATCGCCACGATCATGGTCAACGCCCTCGACGCCGAGCGACTGGCCGGGTTCTGGGCGGGACTTCTGGGCACGGCGGTGTCCTCGCGCTTCGAGCAGTTCGTCTGGCTCCGGCCCGCCGGCCCGGGAGCGCCGCAGCTGGCATTCCAGCAGGTGGACCGGCCCACGGAGGGCAGGCGCCGCCTGCACCTGGACATCCACGGCCCCGATCCCGGGGCCCTGCGGGCTCTCGCCGAGTCGCTCGGTGCTGTCTTCGTGGAGGGCCACGATATCGGCGCTTTCCACTGGGACGTGATGCAGGATCCCGAGGGCAACGAATTCTGCATCGCCGGAGAGTGAGCCTTTGACGCTGCGCTGATCCCTTAAACGACGACGGCGATGCACCCGCTCGGGGTGCATCGCCGTCGCTGAGCTGCGGGGGGCTACTGCCAGAGGGTGGCGATGGCCACGTTGAGCAGGGCCAGTCCGCCGACAGCGTGGGCGAGGCCGTTGCCGACCTCCTCGCCCTTCTTGTACCGGCGGCGGCCGATGAAGGCCAGGACGCCCACGGCCAGGGCGACGGCCAGCTTGATGCCGAGCTTGGCGTAGTTGGCATCCATGTCCAGGGCCGGGATGAGCCCCATCAGGGCGATACCGGTGAGGAGCTGCAGCATCGCGCCGTCGAACTGGCGCGGGTGCACAGTGGGCTGTTTCATCTGGCCGATCCAGATGCCCACGATCATGGCGGCGCCGACGATGTGCAGGAAGACCATGACGTTATAGACGATATTCATGGCCTCAGTCTAGCCAGAAGATTCTACGCTCCGTAGTAAGACCCGCCCGGTCCGGCGACGAGCCCTGCCGGCCAGCAAAAACGGCGACGGCGGCGCGGCTTCCGGTGGTTTCCCACCGGTGTCCGCACCGCCGTCGCCGTCGGTGTTATGCCCTGGAAGGCTAGAGCCCCAGGTCGGATTCGAAGGCGCCTTCCTCAAGGCGTGCCTTCAGCGTCTGCAGGAAGCGTCCTGCGTCGGCGCCGTCTACCAGCCGGTGGTCGTACGTCAGGGAGAGGTACATCATCGAGCGGATGGCCAGCGAGTCATCGCCGTTCTCGTCAGCGACGACGACCGCGCGCTTGACGATCGCCCCGGTGCCGAGGATGGCAACCTGCGGCTGGTTGATGATCGGGGTGTCGAACAGGGCGCCCACGGAACCGATGTTGGTGATGCTGAAGGTTCCGCCGGAGAGCTCGTCCGGGCCGATCTTGCCGTTGCGGGTGCGGTCCGCGACGTCGGCGATCTTGCCGGCCAGGCCGGCGAGGTTCAGGTTGCCGGCGTCGGCAATGACCGGAACCAGCAGGCCCTTGTCCGTGTCCACCGCAATCGCCAGGTGCTCGGCGTTGTGGTAGGTGATCTCCTGCTTGTCCTCGTCGTAGGAGGCATTGACCTTCGGGTGCTGCTTCAGGGCCTCGGCCACAGCCTTGGCGATGAAGGGCAGGAAGGTCAGCTTGGAGCCGTTCTGCGCCTGGAAGGAGTTCTTGGCCTTGGCACGCAGCTTGGCAACCTTGGTCATGTCGACCTCGTGCACCTGCGTCAGCTGGGTGGAGATGTCCAGCGACTCGCGCATGCGGCGGGCGATGACCTGGCGGATCCGCGGGGCCTTCTGCACGGTGCCGCGCAGGGAGGACTGGTCAGCGGTGGGACGCGCCGCCGGAGCAGCGGACGGCGCCGGGGCAGCAGCGGCGGGTGCCGGGGCGGCCTTGGCTTCTGCCGCCGCCAGCACGTCCTGCTTGCGGATGCGGCCGCCGACGCCGGTGCCGGCCAGCGAGGCGATGTCCACGCCCTGCTGGTTGGCCAGCTTGCGGACGAGCGGGGTGACGTAGCCGGACTCAGCGGACGCGGCGGCCGGGGCAGCAGCGGGAGCAGCCGGAGCGGCTTCCTTAGCCGGTGCGGGAGCCTCCTGCTTGGGGGCCTCCTGCTTCGGAGCCGCAGCCGGGGCGGCCTCCGGCTTCGGAGCCGCAGCTGCTTCCTTCGGGGCTTCCTTCGGGGCTTCCTTGGCGGGAGCCGCAGCGGGGGCTGCCGCGCCGGAACCGATCACGGCGAGGACAGAGCCGACCTCGGCCGTTTCGTCCTCGGCGACGCGGATTTCCTGCAGGGTGCCGGCGACCGGTGACGGGATCTCGGTGTCGACCTTGTCGGTGGACACCTCGAGCAGCGGCTCGTCGACCTCGACCGTGTCGCCAATGCTCTTGAGCCAGCGGGTGACGGTGCCTTCGGTGACGCTCTCGCCCAGGGCGGGGAGCGTCACCTCGTGGCCTTCGCCGGCGGGAGCGGCGGCCTCGGCCGCGGGAGCTTCAGCTTCGGGGGCCGGCGCTTCGGCGGCGGGTGCTTCAGCTTCGGGGGCCGGTGCTTCCTCGGCCGGTGCCTCGGCGGCAGGGGCTTCGCCCGCGCCCGCGGAACCGGAGCCGTCGCCGATGCGCACCAGCGGCGCGCCAACTTCAGCGGTCTCGTCTTCGGCGACGAGGATTTCCTCGATCACGCCGGCGATCGGAGAAGGGATCTCGGTGTCTACTTTGTCGGTGGAAACCTCGAGCAGCGGCTCGTCCACCTCTACCCGGTCACCTACCTGCTTGAGCCAGCGGGTGACGGTTCCTTCGGTGACACTCTCACCGAGGGCGGGCAAGTTAACGGATTCAGACATGTCGTCCCCGTTCTCCTTATTGATCTTTAGTGCGGATGATTGCTGCCTGGGTCGAGCTTAGTGCACCCGGCATTTCGGGCCGGGTGCACTAAGCGCGGAGTCTTGCGGTGGTGCGGCGGAACTGTTAGCCGTGCAGGGGCTTGCCGGCCAGAGCCAGGTGGGCCTCGCCCAGGGACTCGTTCTGGGTCGGGTGTGCGTGGACCAGCTGGGCCACGTCCTCCGGGTAGGCTTCCCAGTTCACGATCAGCTGGGCCTCGCCGATCTGCTCGCCCATGCGGGCGCCGATCATGTGGACGCCGACGACGGGGCCGTCCTTCTGGCGGACCAGCTTGACCAGGCCGCTGGTGCCCAGGATGGAGCTCTTGCCGTTGCCGGCGAGGTTGTATTCCTGGGTCTGGATCTGGTCGTCACCGAACTTGGCCTTGGCGGCCTTTTCCGTGTAGCCCACCGTGGCGATTTCGGGCTCGGAGTAGGTGACCTTGGGGATGTTGACGTCTTCGACGACGACGGGCTTCAGGCCAGCGATTTCCTCGGCGACGAAGATGCCCTGCTGGTAGCCGCGGTGTGCCAGCTGGACGCCGGGGACGATGTCGCCTACGGCGTAGACGTTGCCGACGCCGGTGTGCAGGCGCTCGTTGGTGATGACGAAGCCGCGGTCGATGGTCAGCCCGGCCTCTTCGTAGCCGAGGTTCGCCGTGACCGGGCCGCGGCCGACGGCGACGAGCATGAGGTCGGCTTCGAACGTCTTGCCGTCCACGAGGGTGACCTTGACGCCGTCGGCGTTCTGTTCCACGCCCTGGAAGAAGGTGCCGGTGGAGAACTTGATGCCGCGCTTCTTGAAGGCGCGCTCGAAGGCCTTGACGATCGTCGCGTCCTCGTTCGGGACCAGCGAGGGCAGGCCCTCGATGATGGTGACGTCGACGCCGAAGGACTTCCAGACCGAGGCGAACTCGACGCCGATCACGCCGCCGCCCAGGATGATCGCGCTCTTGGGGATGAAGTCCATGGTGAGGGCCTCGTCGGAGGTGATGACCTTGCCGCCGATTTCCAGGCCAGGCAGCGAGCGGGAGTAGGAGCCGGTCGCGAGGACAATGTTCTTGCCCTTGTACGCGGTGCCGTTCACGACGACGGTGTCGGTGCCCTGCAGCTTGCCTTCGCCCTCGATGACGGTGATGCCCTTTTTGCCCTTGATGAGGCCCTGCAGGCCCTTGAACTTGCCGGCAATGATGCCGTCCTTGTAGGCGTTGACAGCGGTGATGTCGATGCTGTCCAGGGTGACGTTGACGCCGTACTTGGCCGAGTCACGGGCGTGGTCGGCCAGTTCCGCGGAGTGCAGCAGGGCCTTGGTGGGGATACAGCCGTTGTGCAGGCAGGTGCCGCCCAGCTTGCCCTTTTCGATCAGGCCGACGGTGAGGCCGAGCTGAACGGCACGCAGGGCAGTTGCGTAGCCGCCGCTGCCGCCGCCGAGTACCAGGATGTCGAATTCTTGCGCAGTTGCCTGATCGGCCACTAAAACGCTCCCTCGCGTGAACGATGACACGAGAGTACGCATCATCTGGTCTTGGAACTTCCCTGCCGTGATTATGCCAGCAGGACAGTTCCCTTTCATTTGTGACTACCGGTGTTCACCTTAGCGAACCACTAATACATGCTCCACCTTGCCGTGGCGTTTGTGGAGCGCTTGTGTCCAGTGTCACGCGGCCTGGTGGCCGGGGCAGGCTGCCCCGGCCACCAGGCGGCGCGGACGGCTGGCCGGATTGCGCCTAGGCGGTTTTGGCCAGGATGTCCTCGGCATAGGCCACCAGTGTGCGCACGGTGCAGCCCGTACCCTGCTTGTGGTTGTAGCCGTAGGGGCTGCCGTTGTTGAACGACGGGCCGGCGATGTCGATGTGGGCCCAGGGGATCGGCTCGCCGTCCTTGCCCTTGCCCACGAACTCGCGCAGGAAGACGGCCGCCGTCATCATGCCGCCGTGGCGTTCGCCGATGTTGGCGATGTCCGCGACCTGGGAGTCGAGGCTGGGGCGCAGCTCTTCGGGCAGCGGCATCGGCCAGACCAGCTCGCCGGCGCGGTCGGCGGCTGCCTTAAGCGGGCCGGTGACGGAGTCGGCGCCCATCAGGCCGGCGGTCCGGTCGCCGAGGGCGACCAGCTGGGCGCCGGTGAGGGTGGCGACGTCGATGATGGCGTCCGGGAACTCCTGGCTGGCGGCCACGATGCCGTCGGCCATGACCAGCCGGCCCTCGGCGTCGGTGTTGAGGACCTCGACGGTCTTGCCGCCGAACATGGTGAGCACGTCGGCCGGGCGCTGCGCGGCGCCGGAGGGCATGTTCTCGGCGATGCAGAGCCAGGCGGTCGCCTTGACGGGCAGGCCGAGGCCGGCGATGGCCAGCACGCTGTTAAGGACGACGGCGGCGCCGGCCATGTCGGACTTCATGTCGCCCATGCCGAGGGCGGGCTTGATCGAGATGCCGCCGGTGTCGAAGGTGATGCCCTTGCCCACGAGGGCGATTTTGGCGGTGGCACGGGCGGGGGAGTATTCGACCTTGACCAGGCGCGGCTGCCGGGTGGAACCCTTGCCGACGCCGAGGATGCCGCCGAAGCCTTCCCTTTCCAGGCGCTTCTCGTCCCATACGGTGACCTTGACGGGCAGTCCCTTGGACAGTTCCCTGGCGGCGTCCGCGAAGGATTCGGGGTAGAGGTGGCTCGGCGGCTGGTTGACCAGGGAGCGGGTCGCGTTGACGGCCTTGCCGATCAGGGCGGCACGGTCCAGTACCGGCTTCAGGGCCTTGTCGGCGGCAAAGTCGGTAACAATCACGACGTTCTTTACCGGATCCTTCAGGTCCACCTTGGAGGAGCGGTACTCGGTGAAGGAGTAGGCGCCCATCGCGGCGCCCTCGGCGACGGCGGCAACATCGCCGAGCGACGCCGTCGGGAGGGCCAGGGTGACGGTGCCGACGCCGGCCAGCTGGCGGACGGCCGAGCCGGCGGCGCGGCGGAGCGCCTCTTCGGTGAGCGGCTGCGCGGCGGAAATCTTCCCGACGCCGGCGAGCACGAGGACCTTGGCGCCGGCTTCGCTCAGGCCCGGGAGGCGGTGGGCCTGGTCGGCGGCGCCGGTAATGCCAAGAACACTCAGTGATTCCGCCAGGGCTTCGGCGGCCTTGGCCGTCAGGGGGGTGGAGAGCAGGACAGGGCCGTCCGTGCCCTGCCCGACGCCGATGACAAGGGCGTCGCTGGGGGACTTCTTAAGGTCCCCCGCGACCGCACTAAGTTTGACTTCAGTATTCTTGACCACGAGGACAGTCCTCAATTCTCTGAGTTTTTACGGCAGGAACTGCATGTTCGGCGCCCTGCCTTGGAACCTGGGCCGCTGCCGGTTGAGACGTAACCCACGTGTCTTCAAGCCGTCATAAGGCCAGCTCCGATCGTAGTCTCTCCCCGGCACGGGTGTTCAATTGAATGAGAGCTGGAGCACACCCGCATCAGGAATGAGCCGGTCCTCCACCGTGTTGTACTCCATATCAGCGCCGCCGCCCCGCAGGGCCCGTCCGGCTGCCCCACTGACTACGACGAAAGGAACATGCCGTGCTTGAACGGATTTCCGGCTCCCTGCTGGACCCCGAATCGCTTTACCTGCGTGATGACGCGCTGTTCCACAGCCCCGAGCTGCGCGGGCTGAACCTCGTCATGGGCTTCACCGGGTTCGCCGACGCAGGACACGTCGTCCGGCAGATCACCGCCGAACTGCTGGACACCCTGGACTCCGAAATGGTGGCCGAATTCGATGCCGACCAGCTGATCGACTACCGGTCCCGGCGCCCCCAGATCAGCTTCGTCGAGGACCACCTGCAGGACTACCAGGCGCCGCGCCTGGCGCTCTACCGCCTGGTCGACGGGCTCGGCAGCCCGTTCCTGCTCCTGGCCGGCTTCGAACCGGACCTGCAATGGGAGCGGTTCGCGCGCGCCGTCGTGGGCATCGTCGAGGAACTGGACATCAACCTCGTCACCTGGATCCATTCCATCCCCATGCCCGTCCCGCACACCCGGCCCGTCGGAGTGACCGTGCACGGCAACCGCCCGGACCTCATCGAGGGCATCTCGGTGTGGAAGCCCACCGTCGAGGTTCCCGCCGCCGTCGGCCACATCCTGGAACTGCGGCTCACCGAGGCCGGCCGCAACGTCGCCGGCTACGTCATGCACGTCCCGCACTACCTTGCCGAAGCCGAGTACCCGACGGCCGCCGTCGCCGGACTCGAATACCTCGGGGCGGCCACCTCGCTGATGCTGCCCACCGACCGGCTCCGCGAAGCGGGCCGGGACGTCGGGCGCCAGATCGCCGAGCAGATCGACGCTTCGGAGGAGGTGCAGCAGGTGGTCTCCCGGCTCGAAACCCGGTACGACGAGAATGCCGAGGGCACCGTGCGACGGTCCCTGCTCGCCGACGAGAACGACCAGCTGCCCAACGCCGATGACCTCGGGGCCGCCGTTGAGGCCTACCTGGCCCGTAAAGAACCCCGCGAATAAATACTATTTTCTCTATCCGCTGGGCATAATGGGGGAGTGACTTCACCCCGCGCCTGGCTGATCTGGATCGTCGGGGTCTTCGCGTACCTCGTGGCGGTCAGCCAGCGCACCTCGTTCGGTGTGGTGGGGCTGGAGGCCACCGAACGCTTCCATGCCAGCGCGGCCGAAATCTCCTTCTTCACCGTGCTGCAGCTCCTCGTCTATGCGGCCCTGCAGATTCCGGTCGGCATCCTCGTGGACCGCTTCGGCTCCCGTGCCATGATCGCCGGCGGCGCCGTCCTGATGGGCCTGGGACAGCTCCAGCTGGCCTTCGCCGAGAACATCCCCGGTGGCGTGCTGGGCCGGGTCCTGGTGGGCGCCGGCGACGCGATGACATTCATCGCCGTGATCCGGCTGATCCCGATCTGGTTCGCGCCCGCCCGCGTCCCGCTGCTGACCCAGCTGACCGGCATGTCCGGCCAGCTCGGCCAGCTCTTCAGCGTGGTGCCCTTCGCGATGATCCTGCAGCTCGCCGGCTGGACCCCCGCGTTCCTGACGCTCACGGCCATGTCCGTCCTCGCCGTCGTGCTCGTGCTGGTCCTGCTCCAGGACCGGCCGCCCGGGCACCTGGCGCCGGAACAGTCCCAGGGGCTGCGCGCCACCGGGATCTCCATCTCCCACGCCTGGCGGCAGCCCGGCACCCGGCTGGGGCTCTGGAGCCACTTCACGGTCCAGTTCAGTGGCACGGTCTTCGCGATGACCTGGGGCTACCCCTTCCTGATCTCCGCCCAGGGCCTGGAAACGCCGGCCGTTTCGGCGCTGATGACGCTGTACGTGGCCGCTGCCATCGCCGCCGGGCCGCTGATGGGCAGCTTCGTCGCCCGGCACCCGCTGCGGCGGTCCACCATGGTGCTGCTGATTTCCGCCGCCACCGCCGCGGCGTGGGCGGCAGTGCTGCTCATCCCCGGACGCTCCCCGCTGTGGCTGCTGGCAGGGCTGGTGGTGGTGCTCGCGGTCGGCGGCCCCGGTTCCATGATCGGCTTCGACTTTGCCCGCACGTTCAACCCCGCCCACCGGATCGGCACCGCGACCGGGATTGTGAACGTGGGCGGCTTCATCGCCTCACTGATCGCCATCTACCTCATCGGCCTGGTCCTTGACGTGCTGCACGCCACCGGCTTCTCGCAGGGCGAGCTGTACGGGCTCGATCCGTTCCGGATTGCCCTGAGCGTGCAGTTCCTGCTGCTGGCCGGAGGTGCCGGAGCCATCGTTGTGATCCGGCGGAAGGTGCGCAAGCAGATGGCGGCCCAGGGCGTGCAGGTCCCGCCGCTGCTGGCGGCCCTCGCCGAACAGCGCCGGCGCGGTGCGGAACGGCGCCGCACGCCCTGACCGCGGCACTTCGCCCGGTCTCCCGCGTGGTCCATCCCGGGTTGACCGCCCGGGTTGTCCACATAGGACACGCCGGCACTAACGCGGGCCCGCGCGGGCCGCGAAGCTGGCTTCATGACAGCTCCCGATCACCTGAGAATCACCGGCCCGGAGGACATCCTCGGGTTCATCCCGCACTCCCTCGGCTACTGGCCGGCCCGCAGCCTCGTGGCCATGACCATGCAGGGCAAACGGCTCGGCGCCACGCTGCGGGTGGACCTGCCCGGCGACGGCGGCAGTCCTGACTGGTCCGGCACTCCCGGGCCGGCAGGCTTTGCCCGTTCCGTGGCGTCCTATCTGGAGGCCGACGCCGAGGCGGACGGCTCACTGCTGGCCTTCTTCACCGAAGCTGACGGGGACGGCGAGCCGTGGGCGGAACTCCTGGCGGCGCTCGAGGACACGCTGGCCGAGGCCGGCATGCCCGTGCGGGACGCCTGGCTCGTCGGTGCCGACTACTGGCGCAACGCCTACTGCCTGGACCCCTCGTGCTGTGCGCCGCCCGGGCGTCCGGTGGAGGAGATCAGGAACAGCAGGCTCAACGCCGAAATGGTCTACCGCGGCAGCACCGTGGGAGCGGCTCCCGGCGACGTCCTGCTCACGCCGCCGCCGGGGCCGCCGGATCCCGCCGTGCTGGAGGCCCAGCGGGACTGGGCGCAACTGTTCTCCGCCCACGTGCGGGACCGGCGCCAGTTCGGCCAGGTCCTGGACGTGTGGGCGCGGGTGCTGCAGGCCCACGCGCCGACACTGTCAACGGCACTCACCGGCTACCTCCGCGCAACCCTGTGCGTCCCGTCCTGGCGCGACGCTGTACTGGTGATGGCCGCTGCAGGGCCGGAAGCCGCTGGGCGCGGAGCCGAGGACTTCGGGGTGTTCGACGACGGGACGCCGGATCCCGGACGGGACGGCTCCCCTCCGGCCTCCGGACCGTCTTCACGGCCACTTGCTCCGCTGCCGCCGCTTGAAGGCTTTCCGCCCCGCGGCCGGGGCCCCGGGGGAAAGGGCGGCGGGCGGGCAGGCGGCGGACGAGAAGCCCCCGGCGGCGGGCGAAAGGGCGGCAGCGGCGGTATCCGCCAGGAGCCGACGGACGTTCCCGGCTACGGCGAGGTCATGCTGGGGCTGGCGCCTCCGCTGCCGGACTGGGCTCTGATGGCCCGCCTGGACCGGGTCCTGGAGCAACTGGGAGCCGCCGGCGGGGAGGCGGGAGCCGCCGCGCTGACCGGGCGGGGCTGGATTGAGTGGTGCCGCGGCAGAGGATCCTACGCCGGCGCACTCTTCCGCCGCGCGGACCAGGAGTTCCCGGGCTACCGGCTGGCGGAACTGCTGGCGGAACTGGGCCGCCGCGGAACGCTCTGTGGCTGGGCGGCCCGAAGGGAGACGGCCTGGCAGCGGTTCGAGTCGGACGTTGCCTGACGCCACGCCAGCGACCGGCCGGGAGGGCGCCGCCACTGGGGGAGGACGGGCAACGGCGCCGCGGCCGGATATCGCGGGCCCGTGCCCCGCGTCGGTCCCGATTGAGAAAACCGTGAGACAATGGTTGCCGAGACCCGGTTGGGTCCGTGTATTGAGTGCTTGTAGTGGACCGTGGAAACAGGGAACATTACGGTCACCCCAGGAGTTCTACTAAGTGGCTCTGCTGGTCGTGATTGCACCTGATGTCAAACACGGACTTGACAGGGTCATAGTGGTGTTGCCCGTATGGTGATTCCACAGACCGCCGCTAGAAAGGTTTTCTGTGACCCCGTCTTCCGCGAAGAAGGAACCCGCCGACCAGGCCGTATTGTCCCCCGAGGAGAAGAAGGCGGCGACGAGCGCCAAGCGCGCCGCCACGCGTGCAGCCAACAAGGCTGTCAAAGACGCAGCCTTGGCCGACGGTGACACCACCGGATCGGCAGTCGCCAAGCCTGAACCCAAGAAGCGCGGGCCCAAGCCCGGCGCTAAGGCCGCGGCGGAAGCCGCCGGCAAAGCCAACGGTGACGATGACACCGATGAGGACGTCGAGGTTGACCTCGACGACGTCGTCGTGGAGGCCGTTGAGATCGGTGAGGATGGGGAGGAAATCTCCGCCAAGGCCACCGCAGCCGC
The DNA here is from genome assembly GCF_040547365.1 of Pseudarthrobacter sp. PvP090. Classification (NCBI taxonomy): domain Bacteria; kingdom Bacillati; phylum Actinomycetota; class Actinomycetes; order Micrococcales; family Micrococcaceae; genus Pseudarthrobacter; species Pseudarthrobacter sp. PvP090. The sequence continues at coordinate 285,015 of NZ_JBEPPO010000002.1, read as the reverse complement.
CACTGGCTCCGGCTTTGTCTACTCGGATGCCGACGACGACGATGCCCCCGTGCAGCAGGTCATGTCCGCCGGCGCCACCGCCGACCCGGTCAAGGACTACCTGAAGCAGATCGGCAAGGTTGCCCTGCTGAACGCCGAGCAGGAAGTCGACCTCGCCCTGCGCATCGAGGCAGGCCTCTTTGCCGAGGAAAAGATCAACGCCGACGACGGAACCATGGATCCGAAGCTCAAGCGCGAGCTCGAATTCGTCATCCATGACGGCAAGCGTGCCAAGAACCACCTGCTGGAGGCCAACCTCCGCCTTGTGGTCTCGCTGGCCAAGCGCTACACCGGCCGCGGCATGCTGTTCCTTGACCTGATTCAGGAAGGCAACCTGGGCCTGATCCGTGCGGTCGAGAAGTTCGACTACACCAAGGGCTTCAAGTTCTCCACCTACGCCACGTGGTGGATCCGCCAGGCCATCACCCGTGCCATGGCCGACCAGGCCCGCACCATCCGTATCCCGGTGCACATGGTGGAAGTCATCAACAAGCTGGCCCGCGTGCAGCGCCAGATGCTGCAGGACCTCGGCCGCGAACCCACTCCTGAAGAGCTGGCCCTGGAACTGGACATGACACCCGAAAAGGTCGTCGAAGTCCAGAAGTACGGCCGCGAGCCGATCTCCCTGCACACGCCGCTGGGCGAGGACGGCGACTCTGAATTCGGTGACCTCATTGAGGACTCCGAAGCAGTGGTCCCGGCCGACGCGGTGAGCTTCACGCTGCTGCAGGAACAGCTGCACTCGGTGCTGGACACCCTCTCCGAACGAGAAGCCGGCGTGGTCGCCATGCGCTTCGGACTGACCGACGGACAGCCGAAGACTTTAGACGAAATCGGCAAGGTCTACGGCGTCACGCGTGAGCGGATCCGCCAGATCGAATCCAAGACCATGTCCAAGCTGCGGCACCCGTCGCGGTCCCAGGTCCTCCGGGACTACCTGGACTAGGCACGCACCAAACAACGCGGGGTCACATCGGGCACATCCTCAACGGAGGAATGGGCCGGATGTGACCCCGCGTTGTGCGTTAAGCGGCGCCGCGGTTGTTCATTAAGGGCCGCCGCGGTGTTCGTTAACGCGGAAAGAGCCCCTCCGGAATCGGAGGGGCTCTTTCTCATGTGGTCTGGCGACCGGACTCTAGTCGACCGGGACCGGCGGCTTCTCGTGAAGACGTGCGGTCTCGTCGTGCCAGTCTGAGCTGAGCGGCCGGAGCGTCGGTTCTACGGCGCGGGCGTGGTGGCCGCAGAAGAGAAGCTCACCTCCGGAGGCGCCGAGAACAACCCGGACATACGCCTGTGCTCCGCAACGATCGCACCGGTCGACGGTGGTGAGTGTGCGGTCCGCAACTGCTGTTGTCATGTTCGGCCTCCTTGGTAGATCGGTATACCTATATAACCAGCATTCGCAGCGGAAACATGGTTGGGATGGCCCACTTTCGCTGTACGCGTATCACGTCTCGGTAACGGCTTCCGGCGGGTGCGGCTCCGGAGGAGTGGCAGCACGCCGGAGGGCGGCACTCCGACTACCCTAGGAAGAGCGCCAAAAAGCTTTGTCCGTCCGATGGCGACGGTCCCGTTCCTGAAGGAGTTTCCGCCCCGTGGCACCAAGTTCTGATTACACCGCCCGGCATCTCTCCGTGCTGGAAGGCCTCGAGGCCGTCCGCAAGCGCCCGGGCATGTACATCGGTTCCACCGACTCCCGCGGGCTCATGCACTGCCTCTGGGAGATTATCGACAACTCCGTCGACGAGGCCCTCGCCGGGTTCGGCCATGACATCAAAATCATCCTGCACGCGGACAACTCGGTGGAGATCCACGACGACGGCCGCGGCGTCCCGGTGGACATCGAACCGAAAACGGGGCTCAGCGGCGTCGAAGTCGTCTTCACCAAGCTGCACGCCGGCGGCAAGTTCGGCGGCGGGTCCTACACGGCCTCCGGCGGGCTGCACGGCGTGGGCGCGTCCGTCGTGAACGCCCTGTCCGCCCGGCTGGACGTCGAAGTCGACAGGGGCGGCAAGACCTACAAGATGTCCTTCCGCCGCGGCGAGCCCGGCCGGTTCAAGGACACCGGCACCAGGCCGGACCCTGCCTCGGTCTTCTCGCCCTTCATCGACGGCTCCGTCCTGGACATCGTGGGCAAGGCCAAGCGCGGCGTGACCGGCACGCGAATCCGCTACTGGGCGGACCGGCAGATCTTCACCGCCGACGCCAAGTTCTCCTACGACGAACTCGCCGCCCGCGCCCGCCAGACCTCCTTCCTGGTTCCCGGCCTGAAACTCACCGTCCGGGACGAGCGCAAGCTCCCCGGCACCCCGGGGGAGTCCGGCGCGCACGAGGAGATCTTCCACCACGACGGCGGCATCTCCGAGTTCGTTGAGTACCTCGCCGCCGACCCCGCAGTCACGGACGTCTGGCGGCTGCACGGTGCTGGCAAGTTCAAGGAGACCGTCCCGGTCCTGGACGACCGGGGCCACAGCCAGCTGACCGAGGTCGAGCGGGACTGCGAGGTGGACGTCGCCCTCCGCTGGGGCATCGGCTACGACAGCACGGTACGCACCTTCGTCAACATCATCTCCACGCCCAAGGGCGGAACGCACCAGACCGGCTTCGAACAGGCGCTCCTCAAGACCTTCCGCAAGGCGGTCGAGACCAATGCCCGGAAGTTGAAGGCCGGCAACGACAAGATCGAGAAGGACGACATCTTCGCGGGACTCACCGCCGTGCTCACCGTCCGGCTCGCGGAACCGCAGTTCGAGGGCCAGACCAAGGAAATCCTCGGCACCTCGGCCGTCCGGGCCATCGTGGCGAAGGTCGTGGAACAGGAAATCAACGCGAAGCTGACCTCGTCCCAGCGCAACGACAAGGCCCAGTCGGCGCTGCTGCTGGAAAAGGTCGTCAGCGAGATGAAGTCGCGCATCTCCGCCCGCGTCCACAAGGAAACCCAGCGCCGCAAGAACGCCCTCGAGACGTCCTCCATGCCCACTAAGCTCGCGGACTGCCGCACGGACGACGTCGCGCGCTCCGAGCTGTTCATCGTCGAAGGCGACTCGGCGCTCGGCACCGCCAAGCTGGCGCGCTCCTCCGACTTCCAGGCGCTGCTGCCTATCCGCGGCAAGATCCTCAACGTCCAGAAGGCCTCGGTGGGCGACATGCTCTCCAACGCCGAATGCGCGGCGCTCATCCAGGTGGTGGGCGCAGGCTCCGGCCGGAGCTTCGACATCAGCGCCGCCCGCTATGGCAAGGTCATCCTGATGACCGACGCCGACGTCGACGGCGCCCACATCCGCACGCTCCTGCTCACGCTGTTCTTCCGCTACATGCGGCCGATGATCGAGGAGGGCCGGGTCTTCGCGGCCGTCCCGCCGCTGCACCGGGTGGAGGTCATCAACGCCGGCCAGAAGGCCAACGAGATGATCTACACCTACTCGGAGGCGGAACTGCACGTCCTGCTGGCGAGGCTCGCCAAGGAAGGCAAACGCTACAAGGAACCGATCCAGCGCTACAAGGGCTTGGGCGAAATGGACGCGGAGCAGCTGGCCGAGACCACAATGGACCCGCGGCACCGCACCCTGCGCAAGGTCGGCATCGACAACGCCAAGCACGCCGAAGAGACCTTCGACCTGCTGATGGGATCCGATGTCGCGCCGCGCAAGGACTTCATCATCGCCGGGGCGGCGGGCCTGGACCGGGAGCGCATCGACGCCTGAGACCCGCCTTAACGGCGTGGGGCGGCCGGCATTGTCCTTGCCGTTGCTGGATCACGCCAGTGCCCAAATGCCCTCTAACCCGGTATGCCTCGTTCCGATAGTGTCGTCTCACGGCCCCGGGCAATGACGCCCGGGGCCGGATTCCGCAGCATAAATCCAGGAGACCCCTATGAGGCAAACTCGGAATATCCAGCGCGCGGCCATCGCCGCCACGATCGGGCTGGCGGTCAGCTTCGCGCCGCCGGCCCTTGCAGCAACCGGAACCAACTCGGAGGCCCTGCGCTCCGCGGTGTCGGCAGAAAACATTAAGGCCCATCTCCAAGCGCTCCAAGACATCGCGGCTGCCAACGGCGGCAACCGCGCGGCAGACAGCCCGGGCTACGAGGCCTCGCTCGAGTACATAGAAGACGCGCTGGAGGACGCCGGCTACGTTACAGAGCTCCAGCCCTTCAGCTACGACCGCTACGACTCCACTTCGGCGACACTGGAACGTGTCTCACCGAATCCGGAAACCTACACCTACGAGAAGGACTTCCTGGACATGTCCTACTCCGGTGCCGGCGAGGCAACGGCCGCGCTGACCGCCGTCGACCTCAACCTCGCCGGCGACCACGCCTCGACCAGCGGCTGCGAAGCGGGCGACTTCGCCGGCTTCCCGGCGGGAAACATCGCCCTGATCCAGCGCGGCACCTGCACCTTCCGGATCAAGGCGGACAACGCCGCCGCCGCCGGGGCCGCGGGGGCCATTATCTTCAACCAGGGCAACGTCGTCGCGGGTGACGACCGCCTCGGCCTGTTCGGCGGCACCCTCGACTCTCCGCAGGCTGATATCCCCGTGGTCAGCACCAGCTACGCCACCGGCGCCGGGCTCGCCGGACTCTCCGGCGTGGTGATGCACCTGGCCGTCGACGCCGAAGTGGCCACGATCGAATCCTTCAACCTCCTGGCGGATACCACGGGACGTGCCGACCGCACCGTGGTGGTGGGGGCGCACCTGGACTCCGTGGCTGAGGGCCCGGGCATCAACGACAACGGCTCAGGGTCGGCCGCCATCCTGGAGACAGCGCTCCAGCTGAAGGAGCTGGGCATTCAGCCGACCAACCGGATCCGGTTCGCGTTCTGGGGCGGGGAAGAGGACGGGCTGAAGGGATCCGAGGACTACGTCTCCCAGCTGACGGCACGCCAGGTCAAGGATCACGCCGTCAACCTCAACTTCGATATGGTGGGTTCGCCCAACTTCGTCCGCTACGTCTACGACGGCGACGGCTCGGCGTTCGGGGAGAAGGGTCCCAACGGCTCCGCGGTGGTGGAGAAGGTCTTCCTGGACTACTTCAAGTCCCAGAACCTGCCCGTTGCACCGACAGAATTCGACGGACGGTCCGACTACTTCGGTTTCATCGACAACGGCATTCCGGCCGGCGGATTGTTCACCGGCGCGGAGGGCCTGAAGACTAAGACGGAGGCGGAGATCTTCGGAGGCACAGCGGACGAGCCCTATGACGGCTGTTACCACAAGGAGTGCGACGACATCAACAACCTGAACGTGACCGTGCTGGAGGAAATGGCGGACGCGATCGCCCACGCCACGCTCACCTTCGGCATGACCACCTCGGCGGTCAACGGCTCGGCAAAGGGGAACGGGTCCGGCAACGTGGACCTCGAATACAAAGCCGACAAGCTGCTGAAGTAGACCGCTGAACCACAGCGCTGCACCGGGTGCCGAGCCGCTCCGCCTTCGGGCGGGGCGGCCCGGCATATGTGTCTGTGGCCTTCGGCGGCGGCCGCGGGGCACGGGCTCAGCCCAGCAGGCCGGGGACAACCATGAAGCGGGCTCAGCCCAGCAGGCCGGGAACAATCAGAAGCGCCGTCGGAACCGCCAGCAGCAGCAGGCAGCCCGCCAGGACCGCTCCGCGGAGGGGTTCCGGGAGCGGAGGCTGCGGCGAGAGCAGCCGGCTGACGCGGGACGCCGTCGTCCGGGCCGAACCGGCGCCGCCGGTGGCACCGGGCTGGCCGGGCTCGCCGTCGGACAGTTCGGGTTCGCCGAAGGCCATCCGGGCAGCGGGGGTACCGGGGGAGCCGCTCGCCACAATCGCGATCGCCTTGATCAGGGTGGCCTTGCTTTCGGTCTTCAGCGCGACGTCGTCGGCGAGCATCTCAATCAGCGAACTGACCGCTTCCTGCGCCAGCCGCGTGGTGGGCAGCCACGGCAGCGCCTGCCGCCAGGCCGCGAAGGCCCAGAGCAGCAAATGGTGGCGCTGGTCCAGATGGGCGTTCTCGTGGTTCAGGACCGCGCGGAGTTCGGCGGGTTCCAGGGCCGCCATGAGCCCGTCGGAGAGCACGGTGACCGAGCGGGCGCCGCCGGGCAGGCAGTACGCGACAGGTGAGTCGACGTTGATCACCATGGTCCGCGGGCCGTCAGCGGAGGGGGACGCGAGCAGGTCCAGAAGTTCACGGTGCCGGCGCCGCTGGCGCTGGATCTTGTAGTACGTCAGCAGCAGGGTGAAGACCAGATGGGCGGTCAGCAGCGCCGCGGCCGAGAGTGCGAAGATGTGCCAGAAGCCCAGCGCCGTGGTGGGGGCGTTGTTGAAGACCATCCCGGCCAGGGCCTTGAGGCCGGCCAGCAGGTTGTCCCCGATCGGCTCCAGCCCGTAGACCAGCATGGCGCCGATCATGGACAGCCCGCCGGCGAGGGCAATCGCCTGCCAGAGCAGCATCGCCGTGAACGGCGAACGTGCCGGCCACTGGGCGCGGGACAGCAGGATGGGCACCGGCCAGGCCAGCGCCATCGCCAGGACCGCCAGAAACCATGAGGTCCAGAACATCGGGCGCTAGCTGAGTCCCAGCAGCTTGCGCAGCGTTTCTGCCTCGGTGTCGGTGACGGAACCAATAAAACGGGCCAGCACGGCCTCGCGGTCGGGTGCGGAGCCCAGCACCTCGTGCATCAGCTCGGCGGTGTGGTCCTCACGGCTGGAGACTGCCTGGTAGCGGTGCGGGCGGGTGCCGCGTTCACGCTCCACCAGGCCCTTGCGCTCCAGACGGGAGAGCACGGTCAGCACCGTGGTGACGGCCAGATCCTTGCCCTCGTGTCCAGCGGTACCGTTTTCGGCGCGCGTGCTCTGTGCGAGCAGATCCCGCAGGGTGTTCGCCGTCGCAGCCTCATGGCCTGCCCAGAGCAGGTCCATCACTGCCCGTTCCAGTTCACCGAGACTTGCCATTCCGTACATCCTTCGTGAGGGCCGCCCGGCGCATCGACTCTGCCGGGCGGTCAGTGAATACTTCAGTCTTAAATTTAGCGTGTTTTGCGGATAGTTTCTACATGAGGTAGAAGTGCCTGGCCCGGGCGTGTCGTGCCGGGTGTCCCGGGATGCCCGGGAGGGGCCGGGCGGCGTCTCCATTGCGGGCCGTTACGTGCCGTGGGACTCTGGGTGCAGTGAACCATCAAAGTGTTCTACACTCTGTAGAAGAATCTTTCTACGTGATGTAGAAGTTGCTCCTAGCAAAGTTAGGGACTGCCTTGGACGCCTTGGAAATCGCACGCTGGCAATTCGGAATCACTACCGTCTACCACTTCATGATGGTGCCGCTCACGATTGGCCTGGGCCTCGTCGTCGCCGTGATCCAGACGATGTGGCACCGCACCGGCAAGCCGGAATACCTCCGGATGACCAAGTTCTGGGGCAAGCTCTTCCTGATCAACTTCATCATGGGCGTCGCCACCGGCATTGTGCAGGAATTCCAGTTCGGCATGGCATGGAGCGAATACAGCCGCTTCGTGGGCGACGTGTTCGGGGCGCCGCTGGCCATGGAGGCCCTGCTGGCGTTCTTCGTGGAATCGACGTTCCTGGGGCTCTGGATCTTCGGCTGGAAACAGCTCAAGCCCGGCATCCACCTGGCCTGCCTCTGGATCGCCGTCATCGGTTCGGTCTTCTCCGCCTACTTCATCATCGTCGCGAACAGCTGGATGCAGCACCCGGTGGGTGTGGAGATGATCAACGGCCGTCCCGTGATGACCGACGCCTGGGCGGTCTTCACCAACAACACCGCCCTCGTCGCCGTCCCGCACACCATCTTCGGCGCCCTCGCCGTCGCCGGTGCCTTCCTGCTCGGCATCGCCTGGTACCACCTGTGGCGCCGCCGGCACGACGGGATCGACACCATCGGCGCGGACGGCAAGGTCGTTCCCGGCGAGGCCGCCATCCCCGGCCGGGACCGCGCCGACCACGCCGTCTGGATCCGCTCCCTGCGGATCGGCGCCGTCGTCGCCATGATTTCCTTCGCCGGCACCGCCATCACCGGGGACCTGCAGGGCAAACTCATGTTCGAACAGCAGCCCATGAAGATGGCCGCCGCCGAGGCGGCCTGCCACGACGGCACCGGCTTCTCCATCCTGAGCATCGGCAACGTCGGCTCCAAGAACTGCGACGAGATCGTCGCGCTCATCGAGGTCCCCGGGATCCTGTCCTTCCTCGCCAAGGGCGATTTCACCACCGAGGTTAAGGGCGTCAACAGCCTGATCGACCAGTACAAGGCCGACTACGGCACGCACCTGCCGGACAACCCCATCTACGGGGAACGGGCCGGGCAGGAGATCCAGTACGTCCCGGTCATGGAGGTCACCTACTGGGGCTTCCGGATGATGATCGGCTTCGGCGGACTGGCGGCACTGGCCGCGCTGGTTGCCCTCTGGGCCACCCGCAACGGGACAGTCCCCGCCTCCCGCGGCCTGATGCGCCTGGCCGTGTTCGGGATCCTGGCGCCGTTTGGAGCGAACGCCGCCGGCTGGATCTTCACCGAGATGGGCCGCCAGCCGTTCGTCGTCGCCCCCAACCCGGACCCCAGCGGGATCGACCAGGTCTTTATGTTCACCGCCGCCGCCGTCTCACCCGGCGTCTCGGCCGGCGAACTCATGACCTCGCTGGTGGTGCTCACGGCCGTCTATGCGGTGCTGCTGGTGGTCGAGGTCAAGCTGCTGGTCAAATACATCCGCGGCGGGGTGGTCGCGGCCATGCCCGAACTCGCGCACGTCCCCGCGGACGAGAACGAGGATGCCACCCCCAAGGGCGGCGGCCCCGGCAAGCCCGGGGACGACGTCCTGGCCTTCGCCTACTAAGCCTTCGCTCCCCACGAAACGCAGAGGATACTCAGCATGGATCTCCTTCCCACCATCTGGTTCATCGCCATCGCGGTGCTATGGACGGGCTATCTCTTCCTCGAGGGCTTCGACCTCGGCGTCGGGATGCTGATGAAGGGCTTCGCCCGGAACAACACCGAACGCCGTGTGCTGCTCAACACGATCGGACCGGTCTGGGACGGCAACGAGGTCTGGCTCCTGACCGCGGGCGGCGCCACCTTCGCGGCCTTCCCGCTCTGGTACGCCTCGCTGTTCTCCGCCCTCTACCTGCCGCTGCTGCTGGTCCTGGTCGCCCTCATCTTCCGCGCCGTGGCCTTCGAATACCGCGGCAAGGTGGACAACCCCCGCTGGCGGGCCCGCTGGGACTGGGCCATCTCCCTCGGCTCCCTCGTGGCGGCCTTCGGCATCGGCGCCGCCCTGGGGCTGACCACCACCGGACTCCCGATCAACGCCAACGGCGACCGCGAAGGCGGCCCGTTCGCGTGGTTCAGCGCCTATGCGGTGCTGGGCGGCCTCGCCGTCGTCGGCTTCTCGCTGCTGCACGGCCTGGCCTTCCTGGCCCTGAAGACCGACGGCGACGTCCGGCACCGCGCCCGCCGGTGGCTCGTCCGGCTCCTGCCCGTACTGCTGCTGCCCATCGCGGGGTGGGCGATCAGCCTGCAGCTGCTCAGCGGCGAGCTGTGGACCGTGCTGGCGGTCGTCGCCGCCGTCGTCGCCGCCGTCCTGGCGTGGAACTTCGCCCGCACTGGCGCCGAAGGCCGCGCGTTCCTGTCCCTGGGCACCTTCCTGCTCCTCGGCAGCGCCTCGATCTTCGGCGCCGCGTTCCCGGTGGTGCTGCCTTCCACACTGAATCCGGACTTCAACCTGACTATTTCCAACGCCTCCTCCTCGGACTACACCCTCGGGCTGATGAGCATCGTCGCCTGCATCGGGCTGCCCCTGGTGCTCGCCTATCAGGCCTGGACCTACTGGGTGTTCCGGCGCCGGGTGAGCGACGCCCACATCCCCGAGGCCCACAGCTTCCTCCCCGCCATCGCAGCCAAAGCCCTGGCACCCAAGGACTAGCACCTGATGAGACCGCAGTTCCCCCCGGGCCCCGCCAGCCGCGCCGCCCTCTACCTGCTGGGCCTCCTCGCGGCCCTGAAGGCCCTGTCCCTCGTGCTGATCGCGCAGGCGGTCGCCTCCATGCTCGCGGGGCTCATGGCCGGCGACCCGGCTTGGAGCGAACAACTGTACTGGGGGGTTGCGGGCGTGGCGCTTCGGTCCCTGACGGTCTGGGCGCAGGCCGTCGCGTCGCGCCGGGCCGCGCTGGGCGTGAAGGAGGAGCTGCGCTCGCAGCTGCTGGAGCGTGCGCTGCGCAACGGCACACGGTCCGCCGGCCCTTCCGACGGCGGCCTCGCGATTCTGGCGACCCGGGGACTGGACGCCCTGGACAGCTACTACACCCAGTTCCTGCCCGCCCTGGTGAACTGCGCCGCGATCCCGTTGCTGCTGGGCGCGCGTATCCTGTACGCCGACTGGATCAGTGCCGCCGTGATCGTGCTGACCGTGCCGCTGGTACCGCTCTTTATGGTCCTGATCGGCCGCTACACCGATGACCGCGTCCGGGAAGCCCAGTCGGCCCTGTCCCGGCTGTCCGGCCACATGCTGGAGCTGGCCAAGGGCCTGCCCGTCCTCGTCGGTCTGGGCCGCGCCACCGCCCAGCGCAAGGCCCTTGAGGACCTCTCCGAGGAATACCGCCACCGGACTATGGGGACCCTGCGGACCGCCTTCCTCTCCGCCCTCGCGCTGGAACTCATCGCCACCATCTCCGTGGCGGTCGTCGCGGTCTTCATCGGCGTCCGGCTGGTCCACGGCGACATGGCGCTGGAGGCAGGGCTGCTGGCCCTGATTCTCGCCCCCGACTGCTACCTCCCTTTGCGGGAGCTGGGCACCGCCCACCACGCCAGCGACGACGGCCGTGCCGCGCTCGCCGAAACCACCGCTGTCCTACAGGCACCCGAACCCACACCGCTGCGGCCCGCCGCGCCCGCCGCGTCTGCTCTTCCTGCCGCTGCCGCGGCGTCCGGGGCGGACTCCGCCTCTGCCGGGGCTGCCGCCGGAGCGGGCCGTCCGCCTGCGGTGGGCGTGGCCGGGCTGACCGTCCGGTACGGCGGCAGGACGGATGCCGCCGTCGGGCCCCTGAGCTTCACCGCGGCCCCGGGCCGGATCACCGCCCTGGACGGCCCCAGCGGAGCCGGCAAGAGCACCGTCCTCGGGGTGCTGGCCGGCACCATCGGGACCGGCAGCGGCACGGACCAGGAAACCACCGTGACCGGGCGCCTCGAAGGATTCACGACGGCGGACCTCGCCTGGGTGCCGCAGCATCCCGTGATGGTGGCCCCCACCGTGCTGGACGAGGTCATGCTGTACCTGGGCTCCGCGGCGGGCCCTGCGTCGGACGGCGGCGGCGTCGATGCGGGGCAGGCAGAGGCCGCGGCCCGGCGCTGCCTCGCAGCCTGCGCCGCGGAGCACCTCACAGCGAAAAATCCTGCCGAACTCAGCCCGGGAGAGCTGCGCCGCGTCGCCCTGGCCCGCGGCCTGGCGAGGATCGATGCCGGAGCCCGGGTGCTGCTGCTCGATGAACCCACTGCCCACCTGGACCGGGAATCCGCCACCGCCGTGAGCCGCGCCATCGCCGCGCTCCGCGGAAAGGTCACCGTCCTGCTGGTGGCCCACGACCGGCTGACCCGGGAACTCGCCGATGAGATTGTGGCCGTGGCCCCCGGGGTGGCGGTGGAGCCGCGGGCCGAAAGATCCGCCGGTACAGCGATTTCCCACGCAGCGACCGGCGCCGGGACTTTCACCGCCGCGGTTTCCGCCGATGAAGCCGCGCTGCTGGAACGTCGGGCGGCCGCAGCTGAGCCGTCCGGACTCGAGCAGCCCGGAGTCGAGCAGCCCAAACTCCCGCCCGCCGGGACCATGGGTCCGCGCGGCGCGCAGGCCGGGACGGCCGTCGGCACCTCCGGTGGTTCAACGGCAACCCGGCTCCGCCGTTTGCTCGCCCCCGTGGGAGCAAAGTTCGCCGCGGCCGGCGCCGTCGGCACCCTGGCGGCGCTCTTCGCCGTCGCCCTCGCCGGACTGTCCGGCTGGCTGATCATCCGCGCCAGCGAGCAGCCGCCCATTCTGTACCTGCTCACCGCGATCGTGGGCGTGCGCTTCTTCGGCATCGGCCGGGCGGCGCTGCGCTACCTCGAACGCCTCGTGCTGCACGACGCCGTCTTTGCCGCCCTCACCCGGCTCCGCGGCCGGCTCTGGGAGTCGCTGAGCCGGCGGGCCCTCTCGCTGCGCCGGCTGCTGCAGGGCGGCAACGTCCTGGGCACCGTCGTGGACGACGTCGACACAGTCCGGGAGCTGCTGCCCCGGGTCGTCCTGCCGCCACTCACCGCCGTGGCTGTCGCGGCCGCAGCCGTCACCGGCATCGCGCTGCTCCTGCCGGCCGCGCTCCCCGCCGTGATTGCCGCGGCCGTGCTGAGCCTCGTGGCAGCCCCCGCCCTGGCGCTGGCAGCGGACCGGATGTCCGCCGGCACCGAGCAGAAGCTGCGCACCGGCGTCCTCCGCCAGGTCGCGGCCGCGCTCGACGCCCGCGCTGAACTCCACGCCAACGGCGTCTCCGCGCCGGTGCTCGCGGCCATCACCCGGGATGACCGCTCGGCGACCGCAGCCTCCCAGCGCTCGGCGTGGGCCGAGGGGCTTGGCCAGGGCTTGACGGTGCTGGCCTGCGGGACGGCCGCCCTGGCCAGTGCCGTGCTGGCGGCTCCGCTGGCCCTCAGCGGAGCCATTGAGGCGTCCACGGTTGCCGTCGTGGTGCTGCTCCAGCTCGCCCTCGTGGAGCCCTACGCGGCCATCACGACGGCGGTCCGGCAATACCCGGCGCTGCGGGCCGTGCTGGCGCGCATCGGCGAGGCGGGTGTCCTGGACGACGGCGGAGACGGGGACACCGACGAATCCGGCGGCCTGGTCCCGGTCGCCGGGAGGCCCGGCGGCAGGCCCGGGATTGAACTCAGGGACCTGGCGGCCGCCTGGCCGGGCGGGCAGCCGGTCTTCACCGGCCTCACCGCCACAGCCGAACCCGGTCGCTGGCTCGCCGTCACCGGCACCTCGGGCTCCGGAAAATCCACCCTTCTCGCCGTCGTCCTGGGCTTCCTCCCGGCAGCCGGCGGCCAGATCCTGCTGGGCGGACGCGCTGCCTGGTGCCCGCAGGAGGCGCACCTCTTCGACTCGACGATCCGCGGCAACCTGCTGCTGGGGCTTCCGGAGAGCCAGCGCGGGGAAGAACCGGAGCCTCGACTGCTGGACGCCCTGGACGCCGTGGGCCTCGGTCCGCTGATGGGGCGGCTGGAGCACGGACTGGACACCCGGATCGGACCCGGCGGAGCCTTCCTCAGCGGAGGCGAACGCCAGCGCCTGGCCGTCGCCCGCACGCTCCTGACCGGCGCGGACGTGATCCTGCTCGATGAACCCACGGCCCACCTGGATGCGGAGTCCGGCCGCGCGATGCTGGCCGAGCTCCGGCACGGCCTGCGGGACCGCACGGTTGTCCTCGTGACCCACAACCCGGAGGACATCGCCGCGGATGACAGCAGACTGGACCTGGACCGGGCGGCCGTGAATGCTGCGCTGTCCCAGGAGTCAACGCCGTTGCTGGCGCGGGGGTAGGCCGGACGTTAGCCTGTTGCCATGAACGGATACCCCGACGCCCTGGCCACCCTGGACCCCCGCCTTCAGTGGCGGGCCGCCGGGACCGCGGACCTCGACGACTGGGCGGCGCTCATCGCCCGGACCGCCGCCGTCGAACGGCCCGTCTGGTTTGAGCGCCGCGCCGACCTGGAACAGGTCCTCGAATCGCAGAAGAACCCGGCCGCCGCGAACACGGTTCTCGGCTTTGACCCGCGGGGCGTGGCCCGGGCCTATGGCAGGATCACCAAGAACCCGGACGGGGAGAAGGCGATCGGGTACGGCTGCGTCGATCCCGGGTGGCAGGGACTCGGGATCGGCACCGGATTGCTGGGCTGGATGGAGGCAAGGACCCGGCAGCGTTTTGCCGGGGACGCGGTGCCGGGTTCAACCCCCAGGCTGCGGCTCCACATGGAGCAGCAACACACGCACCAGGCCGCCCTGTTCGGGGACGCCGGCTACCGGATCGTCCGCTACTACAACGAGATGCACCGGCCCCTGGCGGACGGATTTCCCGAGGCGGTGCTGGGCGAAGGGCTGGAAATCGTGGACTTCGGGCCCGTGCTGCACGAGCCCGTGCGGCTCGCGCACAACGAGGCTTTCCGGGACCACTGGGGCAGCGAGCCCCGGGACGAGGAAGCCTGGGGCTTCGTGGTGAACGATCCGCTGGCCCGGCCGGACCTGAGCGCCGTCGTCGTGGAGCAGTCCACCGGGAAGGTGGCGGGCTACCAGCTCGCCAGCCATGACGCCGTCAGCGCGGAGTCGCGGGGCTACAAAGAGGGTTACACAGACCTGCTGGGTGTGCGGCGCGAGTTTCGCGGCCGGGGTGTGGCCCAGGCACTCCTGGCCGATGCGATGCGCCGCTTCGCCGCAGCGGGGATGGACAAGGCCTCGCTCGACGTCGACTCGGAGAACCCCACCGGCGCCCTGGCCCTCTACGCCAAGATGGGCTACGTCGCCGTCAACAGCAGCATGGCCTGGGACAAGGAACTGTAGCTATCCGTCCACACGCTATCCGTCCACGCGCTATCCATCCACATCGTGGAGGTGATGGACGACGTCGTGCAGGAAGTACTGCGAGAAGGTCAGCACCGTGAACTCCGAGCCGTTGCTGCGGATTCCTGTGCGGCCCCACTGGTCCTCCGGGACCCGTCCGAAGGAAGCGGCGATCTGCTCGCCCTCCGTGGTGAGTTCCGCGCTGACCTCGGCCGGGTCTGCGTTGGCGTAGTCCTTCTCGATCGCGGTCACGTCCTGGTCCCAGTCGTCGAACCGGGCGTTCTCCTCGCGGAGCATGAGGTCCAGCCGGTAGTCGAACAGGCTGAAGACGTCCCGGACATGGCAGGCGTATTCCAGCACGGACCACGTGTCCCCGTTCGGGCGTTCGGCGGCGTCCGGACGCCGCAGGGCGGCGCGCCAGCGTGGCAGCATACTGGCCAGCTTTCCGGGCGCGGTGGCCGGGGTGCACGCTGAGACGTCGAAACCGCACTCCGGACAAGGCCGCTGCAGCACCCAGGTCCAGTCCTTGTTGTCCGCGATGATAGGCATGCGAGCAGTCTAAACGCATTCCGGCGCAGCCGAGGGGCCGACCGCGGACTGAGGCCCGCCCACGGGGGCGGGGAAGGTCGGGCTCCAATTCTCCCCTGCGCGGATGATGGGGCAGCAGCAACGTCGCACTGCCCGCTGACATGCGATTCCTCGCGGTCCGCTGAATGCGGGGCTAGGCTTCCCACAAGTGGAACGTGAAGGTTTTTAGCCTTCAGCTCCAGCCGTGGGCCAAGCATCCATCGGGTGTGCACCCTCGAGCGGGGCGTGATTTTGAGCACGCCGAGTTCGCTGCAATTCAGGACCGAAACCATGTCCGTTTGCTCGAAAATCCCTTACCAAACACTCTGGTCTGCAGAGCACGCCCTTACGGCAATACAAAGAAAGTCATCGGCGCGGGGACGAAAGCCGCCCACGGGAGTCTACTTCTGCAGCCCATGCCGCCGGTGGCACCTCACCTCGAAGTCGAAGTCGCAGATACCAAGGTGGGCCGCCACCGTTGCTTCGCCTAGTCCCGGGCTCGTTGGTGAGTCCACTTGCGGCCATTCACCACGAATAGCCGCCACGGCGGGCCGAATAGCGGCCATTTGTGGTGAATGGGTGAGCGTTGGCGGCCATTTGTGGCAAATGGGTGAGCGGCGGGCGTGACGGGTGCGCCCGGGCGTTGGCGGAAAACCCGGTGACCGGGCGCCGTGGCCCCGCAGGAGCCTAGGCTTCCGTCTCGGTCGCCGGCTGCCAGGACATACTCGGACCGATCGCGTCGATGGCCTGGGAGAGCGGGATGCCTGACCCGTCGCGGCGGCCGTGTTCCCCGGGCAGGGAGCGGGCCACCCCGGCCTGGGAGGACGCCTTCGCGGGGCCGTGGCCGGCCCAGGCGAGCAGCAGGGTGTCCTCGCCCTTGAGGAAGCGGTGCGCCCGGACCCCTGCGGTGGCGCGTCCCTTGGCCGGGTATTCAGCGAGGGCGGTGACTTTGGCGGCTCCGGGCGCCGTGCCCGGGAGCGCCCCGTCCGTGCCGGCGATGGTCACCACGACGGCGTCGGCGTCGGCCGGGCTGGCGGCCCCGAAGAACATCACCTGGTCCCCGGCGGCCAGCTTGATGCCGGCCATGCCGCCCGCGGTCCGGCCCTGCGGACGGACCGCCGAGGCCGGGAAGCGCAGCAGCTGCGACTGCCGCGTCACGAAGACGAGGTCGACGTCGTCGGCACCCGCGGGGGCCACACCCACCACAGTGTCCTTGTCCTTGAGCGCAATGACTTCCCAGTCCTCGCGGTTCAGCGGGTAGTCGGGCTGGACGCGCTTGACCACACCCTGGGCCGTGCCGACGGCCAGCACCTCATCCAGCGGCGCGAACGCCACCAGCGATTCGCCCTTGAGCAGGGTGATGAAGTCCTTGGCCGGCACTCCGCCGGCCATGTTCGGGGTGCCCTGGGTCGGCGGCAGCACGGGCATGTCCATGACCTGGAGCCGGAGCATGCGGCCCTGCGAGGTGACGGCGGCAATCTCGCCCCGGGCGGACGTTTTCACCACGGAGGTGAACACATCGTGCCGGGTCCGCGGGCCTGCCTCGGCGAGGCTGTCCTGGTTGGCGGTGCGCGCGATCTGGCCGGAGGCGGTGAGAATCGCCCAGCAGGGGTCGTCCGCGATCTCCAGGGCCAGGGGAGCGGCCTTGCCCTTGGCTCCGGGCGCGGCAGCCAGGGCGGCGGCGACGGTGGGGGAGACGGCCTCGGATTCGAGCAGCACGGTCCGGCGCGGGGTGCCGTATTTCTCGGCGATCTCGGCCAGTTCGGAGGACACGAGGGCACGGAGCCGTTCGCTGGAGCCGAGGATGGCTTCGAGTTCGGCGATCTCCCGGCGCAGCTCGTCCTGCTCCTTCTCGAGTTCGATCCGCGAGTACTTGGTCAGCTGCCGGAGCCGGAGTTCCAGGATGTAGTTGGCCTGGATCTCGGAGAGGTCGTAGATGGACATCAGCCGGGTCCTGGCCGCGGCCGCCTCGTCCGAGGAACGGATGATCTGGATGACCTCGTCGATGTCCACGATCGCGATGAGGAGGCCCTCGACCAGGTGCAGGCGGTCCTTCTTCTTGCCCAGGCGGAAGGCGGTGCGCCGGCGCACCACGGTAATGCGGTGCTCCACATAGACGGTCAGCAGCTGCAGCAGCCCGAGGGTCTGCGGCTGCCCGTCGACGAGGGTGACGTTGTTGATGCCGAAGGAATCCTCCATCGGCGAGTACCGGTAGAGCTGCTGCAGCACGGCGTTGGGGTTGAAGCCGTTCTTCAGCTCGATCACGAGGCGCAGGCCGTGCTTGCGGTCCGTGAGGTCCACGATGTCGCTGATGCCGGTGAGCTTCTTGCCGTTGACGGCGTCCTTGATCTTCTCGATCACCT
This sequence comes from Pseudarthrobacter sp. PvP090, assembly GCF_040547365.1. Lineage (NCBI taxonomy): Bacteria > Bacillati > Actinomycetota > Actinomycetes > Micrococcales > Micrococcaceae > Pseudarthrobacter > Pseudarthrobacter sp. PvP090. The sequence continues at coordinate 267,499 of NZ_JBEPPO010000002.1, read as the reverse complement.
TTTCCGGCCCCACCATGTACGGCAGTTCCGTGACCACCAGCCCCGTGCGGCGGGCCGAGAGCTGTTCGACCTCCACCTTGGCGCGGGTCTTGAAGGAGCCGCGGCCGGTGGCGTAGGCGTCCCGGATGCCGTCCAGGCCCACGATCCGGCCGCCGGTGGGCAGGTCCGGCCCGGGGACGAACCTCATGATGTCCTCGAGCGTGGCGTCCGGGTGCTCGATCAGGTGCCGGGCCGCGGCGATCACTTCCACCAGGTTGTGCGGGGCCATGTTCGTGGCCATACCGACGGCGATGCCGGTGGCGCCGTTGACCAGCAGGTTCGGGAACGCCGCCGGCAGCACGTCCGGCTGGGTCAGCTGGTTGTCGTAGTTCGGGACGAAGTCGACGACGTCCTCGTCGAGGTGGTCCGTCAGGGTCAGGGCCGCGGCCGCGAGGCGGGCCTCGGTGTACCGCGGGGCCGCCGGGCCGTCGTCGAGCGAGCCGAAGTTGCCATGGCCGTCAATGAGCGGCAGCCGCAGCGAGAAGTCCTGCGCCATGCGCACCATGGCGTCGTAGATCGCCGTGTCACCGTGCGGGTGCAGCTTGCCCATGACCTCGCCCACCACACGGGCGCTCTTGACGTGGCCGCGGTCGGGGCGGAGGCCCATCTCGCTCATCATGTACAGGATGCGCCGCTGCACGGGCTTGAGGCCGTCCCGGGCATCCGGAAGGGCCCGCGAGTAGATCACCGAATAGGCGTACTCGAGGAACGAGCCCTCCATCTCGGAGGTGACGTCGATATCGACGATGTTTTCTACGAAATCCTGGCTGGCTTCCCCTGCCGGGGACGGGGTTTGGCGGCGGGCCATGAGGCTGGTGGGTCCTTCTGAGCGTTGCAGAACGAAAGCTGCGAAAGTTTATGACTAGGCTAAGCCTATGGTGGATCAGCCCGCGGACGGCGTATATCCGGAATATTGGGAAGCCGATGTTGTCCTGCGCGACGGCGGGACGGCGCATCTGCGCCCGATCCACCCTTCCGACGCGGACTCGGTGCAGGCCTTCCACGTGGGCCAGTCGCAGAAGTCCATCTACATGCGGTTCTTCGCGTTCAAGTCCAAACTCTCCGCCAAGGAACTCAAGCGGTTCACCGAGGTGGACTACAAGGACCGGGTGGCCCTCGTCATCACCATCGGCGGGGAAATCATGGGCATCGGCCGCTACGACCGTCTCGATGACCCCGAGGAAGCCGAAGTCGCGTTCAACATCTCCGACGCGCACCAGGGCCGCGGCATCGGGTCCATCCTGCTCGAGCACCTCGCCGCCGCCGCCCGCGAAAACGGGATCCGGAAATTCAGCGCCGAGGTGCTCCCGGAGAACCGCAAGATGCTGATGGTGTTTTCCGACGCCGGCTACGACGTCAAACGCCACTTCGATGACGGGGTGGTCAGCCTCGAGTTCAACATCGACCCCACGGACAAGTCCCGCGCCGTGATGGAATCCCGGGAACACCGCGCCGAGGCCCGCAGCATCCAGGAACTGCTCGCCCCCTCCTCCGTGGCCGTCATCGGGGCCAGCCGCAAATGGGGCACCGTGGGCTACCAGCTGCTGGAGCACATCATCGAAGGCGGCTTCACCGGCCCGGTCTACGCAATCAACCCGGAAGCTTTCGAGCTCGCCGGCATGCTCTCCTTCGCCCGGCTCTCCGAGGTGCCGGGCCCGGTCAAACTCGCGATCATCGCCGTCCCGTACGCCGAGGTCCCCAAGGTTGTGGAGGAATGCGGCGCCGCCGGGGTCAAGGGGATCGTGGTGGCCACCGCCGGGTACGCGGACGACGGCGAACGCGGCCTCGCCCGGCAGCGTGAACTCGTCCGGCAGGCCCGCGCCAACGGCATGCGCGTGATCGGCCCGGCCTCGCTGGGCATCATGAACACCAGCCCGGACGTGTCCCTCAACGCCTCGATGGCGCCCTCGCTCGGCCGCCGCGGCGGCCTGGGCCTGTTCAGCCAGTCGGCGGCGATCGGCGTCTCCCTCTACGCGGCCTCCAGCCGGCGCCGCGTCGGGATCTCCACCTTCCTCTCGGCCGGGAACCGCGCCGACGTCTCCGGCAACGACATGATGCAGTACTGGGAGGACGACGCCGACACGACCGCCGTCGGGCTCTACCTCGAATCGATCGGCAACCCGCGCAAGTTCTCCCGCCTGGCCCGGCGCCTGGCTCGGACCAAACCGGTGATCGTGGCGAAGTCCGACGCGATGGGCCTCGGGCTTCCCCCCGGCCACGCCGTCCGCACCACCCAGGCCCCGCCGGAGGCCCTCGACGCGATGATGCGCCAGGCCGGGGTGATCCGCGTCGAGACCATCGAACAGCTCATGGACGTCGCCCAGATCGTCTCCAGCCAGCCCCTGCCGGCGGGCCCGGGGATCGCTGTCTTCAGCAACTCCCGGGCGCTCGGCAAGGTCGTCGCGGACAGCGCGGCGGCGCAGGGACTCGGTGTGGTGCGGGTTGTCACCGACGTCGACCTGGACGCCGGGATGTCCGTGGCGCTGCCCGCCCTGCGGCACAGCCTGCAGGAAGTCCTCACCGCCGACACGGTCCACGCCGTGGTGGTCGCGCTGCTGCCGGCCCACGGCCTCACCGTCGAAAAGATCGCCGGCGTGCTTGCCGAATGTTCGGTGGCGGCCGGCAAACCCGTGGTGGCGGCGTTCAGCGGTCTGCTGGACCCGTCCATCTATGTCGAGGGAATGGTGGGCGACGAGGCAGGGCCGACGGTCGTCCCCTGCTACTCAAACCCCGGCGCGGCCGTCGCCGCGCTGGGATCCGTGGTCCGCTACGCCCAGTGGCTGAGCCGGGACCATGGCCTCTTTGTGGAACCCGAGGGCTGCGACCCGGACGGCACCCACGACGAGCTGGAACGCCTGCTGGACAAGGTGGGCGGCGAGCAGCTACTCCGGCTGGACGCGGAGACGGCCGCGGGCCTGCTGGCCCGCTACGGCATCCGGGTGGTCCCGTCCGTCGGCTTCGACACCGCCGATGAGGCCGTCGCCGCCGCGGACCGGCTGGGCTGGCCGGTGGCGCTGAAGACCACCGACCCCGCCCTGCGGCACCGGCTGGACCTCGGCGGGGTGCGCCTGGACATCCAGGACGCGGAGTCGCTGCGGAGGAACGTGCTGGAAATGCGCAAGTCGCTGGAGCGCTACGGTTCGCCGTCGCTGGAAGTGCAGACCATGGCGCCGGTGGGGCAGGCCTGCACACTCCGCGCCATCGAGGACCCGCTGCTGGGCCCGGTGGTTTCCTTCGGCCTGGCCGGGGACGCCGTTAACCTGCTCGACGACTGGGCCCACCGGGTGCCGCCGCTGTCCGGCTCGGACCTGCACGACTTCATCCGGGCCCCCCGGGCCTCGCGGAAGCTCTTCGGCTACCAGGGATTGCCGGCCGTGGACGCCCGGGCCCTGGAGGACCTCGCCGCCCGGCTGGCCAGGCTCAAGGACAACCATCCGGAAATCGCCCTCGTCGACTTCAACCCCGTGCTCGCCGGGCCGGAGGGGGCGTCGATCCTTTCGGCGGACGTCCGGATCGGCAACGCCGCCCAGCGCACCGACAGCGCCCGCCGCGCCATGCGCAGCTGACGCGCAGGGAGAGCGGCGGGGAGCCTGCGGCCCGTCGGCGGGGAGCCTCCCTGGCGGCAATGGTTAGCATGTCCCCAGCCGATCTGTGAAAATGGAGACCATGAGCTTTCAGTCTCCGACACCCAAGCCCCAGGCGACCGTCTCCGGACGCCCGGGCGGCGCGAACCATCACGGCCTGCATGATCACAGCGCGCAGGGTCAGAGCCTGGAAGGTGCCCTCCAGCAGGCAGGCTTCTACCCCCGGCTCGTGGCCGACGTCGTCGCCGACGCCCTCGACGGGCGCGACTGCGTGGCCCACCTGGTGCATCTGGAGACACACTTCGACCGCGCCGAGGTCCGCCGCCACATCACCGTGCTGGTCCTGACCGAAGACATGCTGGTCATCACCCACGTGGACGACCAGCAGCTGGATGAGGCGGGGGAGCAGACCGTCGCGCAGGTCTCCACGGAATCCGTTCCCGTCACACAGATCCGCTCCGTGGTGCTCAGCTACGTGTACGCGCAGCCCCAGGAGTACAAGTCCTCGGACCCGGTCCGCGAGCTGACCCTGTCCATCGCCTGGTCCGGCGGCCAGCGCCTCGACATGGGCCCCGCCAGCTGCGGCGACCCTCAGTGCGAGGCCGACCACGGCTACAGCGGGACCATCGCGCAGGAGGACATCGTGATCCGGATCAGCGCCGAAGCCGACGGCCTTCAGGCGGTCCAGGACGCCAAGTTGTTCGCCCGTGCCCTCCGTGCCGTGAACACCGGATCCTCCGCCCCGGTGGCGCACACCGGCCCCGGACTGCCGCCGCGCCCGCGGATGGGCGTCTTCGGAAGCCGCGCCAGCCGCGGCCACCAGCGCTGAGATGACGCCGGTCCGCGTGCCCGAACCGCTGTCCACCGCCCACGCCCTCCCGCAGAGCCTGCCCGCGGCCCCGGCCTTCGGCGACCGCTCCATCGCCGAGGTGCTCACGAGCGCCGCGGCCAGCGTGGGGGTTCCCGGCTTCGAAAACCGCCTGAAACTGCCCCCGGCGAAGCGCATCTGCGTTGTGCTCGCCGACGGGCTGGGCCGCAACCTGCTCAAGCAGAAGTCGGCGCACACGCCGTTCCTGCGCGACGTGATGCAGTCCGGCCAGGGGCAGGTGCCGGTCTCCCTGGACTCGGCGTTCCCGTCCACCACGGCCGCGTCCCTCGCCAGCTTCGGCACCGGCCTCGCGGCCGGACAGCATGGCATGGTGGGCTACGATGTGCTGGACCCGGACCAGGACCGGGTGGTCAACATGCTGGGCGGCTGGGACGCCGACGTCGATCCGGAGCAGTGGCAGCCGTTCCCCACCGTCTTCCAGCGGGCCGCGGAGCACGTGGAGGTCACGACGGTCAGCCTCCCGCAGTTCAGCGACTCCGCCATGACCCGGGCCGCACTCCGGGGCGGCCGCTATGTCACAGCCACCACCTCGCATGCCAGGACCGCGGGCGCCGCCGAGGCGATGGCCGGCGCCGGGCCGTCGCTGATGTACTTCTACGTCAACGAACTGGACAAGGCCGGGCACCGCCACGGCTGCCAGTCGCCGCAGTGGGAACACCAGCTCGAGGAACTCGACGCCACGGTGAATCGGCTCAGCGCCACGCTGCCGGCAGGCACTACCATCCTGCTCACGGCGGACCACGGCATGCTGGACGTGCCGGAATCCCAGCGGATCGACTACGCGGCCGACCCCGCCCTCGTGGCCGGGGTACGCCACACCGCGGGCGAACCGCGCATGGTCCACCTGTACCTGGAGGAATCGGAAGGCGAGTCCGGCCGGGCGCGGCTGCTGGAGGCATGGCGGGCGCGTTTCGGCGACCGGATCTGGGCTTTCACCCGGGAGGAGGCCATCGCCGCGGGGCTCTTCGGCGCGGTGCGGGCCGAGGTCGGGCCGCGGATCGGCGACGTGATGATTGCGGCCAGGGATGCCCTGGCCTTCTATGACACCCGCCGTGTCCGGCCGACGGCCCTTGAAGTCGTCGGCCAGCACGGCTCGCTGACGAAAGCCGAACGCGAAGTCCCGCTCTTGTGTTTCCAGGCCGACGGAAAAAGGGCCCCCCGCGCCTGACTGCGCGTGAAGGGCCCTGCAGCGTGTGGCCGCGCCGTGAATCTGCGGCGGACGCTAGTCCCCGCGGGCTCCGAAGACGATTTCATCCCAGCTGGGAATGCTGGAGCGCTTCGGCTTCGCCGGCTGGCGTTCCGGCTGCTCCGCGTCGCGGTCATCCCGGGCAGCGGCAGGGGTCTCACGCTGCTGGCGCCGCGAGGTTCCGCCGCCCAGCAGTTCGTCCAGCCCCGGGCTGGAGGTGGGGCCCTGCTGCCCGAGGGGACGCAGCTGCGAGGCCGCGATGGTGATTTCCCGGGTGTCGGTGCTGACGCCGTCGTGCAGTTTCAGGGCGTCGTCCGGTTCCTCCTCATGGCGGGGGGCCAGGGTGAGCCGTGACATGATCGAGGGCCTGCCGTCGCGGCGGCGTTCCCAGGGATCGGCGGGCGGGCGGGGCTCAGGGTCCGCGGCGTCCGGTTTCCCGGGTTCGCCCGTCCCGGCCGCAGCAGGTTCCGGCTCGGCCGGCTCCTCGGCAAGTATCTCGGAAGGCCTCGGGTGGGCCGCGGGAACACCGTTGGTCAGCAGCTTGGCGAGGGCGTCGTCGGCGTCCTCGTCCACCCCGAGGCGCTGCCCGCGGCGGGAGCGCAGCATGTCGAGCAGCCCGTCGGATTCCTGTTCCTGCTGCAGCTGCTGCTGCAGCTGGACCACCTGGAGCTGGGCGGTTGCCGTGCGGGCGGCAGCGTCGGCGTCGGTTTCAAAATCAAAGGGCCGGTCCGAGACGGCGGTGAGCCGGCGGGCCGGGACGGGGCCGTCGAGGGGCTCCAGTTCGCTGAGCTGCTGGGCCCAGCGGTTGGCGTTCTGCAGGGATTTCCGGGCGGGGCTGAAGGTCCACATGGCCGGCGGTTCCTCGCCGATGCCGGCAGGGCCGCCGGGCTTCGCCTCGAAGCGAGCCACCACGTTCCAGCTCCCGTCCGGGCGCCGCCAGGAGTCCCACTCCACGGTGGCGGCATCAATGCCGTGCGCGCTGAGCCGGTGGGCCACCATCTCGCCGAGCGAGGCCGGCTGGTCGCCGAACACGGAGCGGTACATGTCGTGGCCGGGGGCGGGGGCGGCGACTTCCACCTTGCGGGCCTGCTGGGCGACGTGCTCGCGCTCGGCAAGTACCGGCCCCTCGTAGCGCTGGACTTTCGCGAGCGGAATTCCGGAGAGCTCCGCCACCTCGGCCGCCGTCGAGCCGCTGCGGATCCGCGCCTGGATATCGCGCGGAGACATGGCAATGGGCGCGGCGACCGCGCCGGAGGCGGCCTTGGCCGACGTCCGGCTGGCTGCCACCCGAAGTGCTTCATCGATTGGCAGCTGGAACATCTCGCCGCCGGTGCCGCTCAACAGGAGATGCTCCCCGTCGTCGTGGACGCCTACAAGCCGTAGATCCTGCATACAAATCCTCCACCCTGGCATTACTAACAATCGAAACTCTGCCACCGATGCGGGCGAATTCCGGTGAGGACGGAGGGCGCGCCGTCATTTTCCGCGAATTTCCGGCATTTTCCGGCACTGCGCCGGGTCAGGTGCCGTCCCGGCCGCGGAGCCGGCTGCCGAGGGTCCGTGCCGCGGACCAGAGGACTCTGGCTTTCACTGGGCGCTTAAGCAAAAATGACCCGACATCGGGCACAAAAACCGCGTGTCCGGCGTTGACACCGGTGAACCGATCCCGGGGGCCCAGGGCTACCGCCCGTGAGGACCCGCCAGGCCCGGCGAACCAACCGAACAACTGCGGAGTGTGAGCGACAAACAATGGCGACAGACTACGATGCGCCGCGCAAGACCGAGGAAGACCTCAGCGAGGACTCCCTTGAGGCGTTGAAAGCGCGGCGTACGGAAAAGCCTTCCGCAGTGGTCGATGAAGACGAATCGGACCTTGCGGAAGGCTACGAACTCCCCGGCGCGGACTTGTCGGGGGAGGAACTGCTGGTCCGGGTCCTGCCGGCCCAGGCCGACGAATTCACCTGTGCCTCCTGTTTCCTCGTCCGCCACCGTTCGCAGATAGCCCGCGAAAAGGACGGCCTCAAGTACTGCAAGGACTGCGAGGGCTAGGGGTTCAGTGAGGGCTAGGAGTTCAGTGCGGCGAGCAGTTTGTCGGGGTGCCGGGTGGACGTCAGCCAGTACGGGGTGCGGTCCGAGGGATCGGTGATCTCGATGCGGACCACCGGATCGATCCAGCCGCGGATGCACAGGAACGCCAGGCCGTTCAGGCGGGTGCCGCGTTCCGCCGTCGCCTCCTGGCCCCGGAACGCGGACGCGGAGCCGACGAAGCGGCGCTCGATTGTGGCGCGGCCGACGCGCAGCGTGGAGCCGGTGACCGTGATGGCGGGGGTCGAGACGACCAGCAGGACAGCGATGATCGTGAACAGGACGACCGCCGCGGTGAGCCCGGCGGCCATGCTGATGGGGGCGAACACCAGGATCCCGGCGCCCGACAGTCCCGCCGACACCAGCCAGATCCAGAAGTTCGGCCAGAGCTTCTCGCTGTACAGAACGGTTGCGTCGCTGGGGGTGCTGTTGGGGGCAGGCACGGCTGCACTGGATTCGGGCATAAGCCCAGCTTTCCACTTTTCCCGGGCTATTTCACCTTGGCGCCGGAAGCGGGGGCGGGGCCCTCGCCCGCCGGCCGCGGCTAGGCCGATGTTCCCGGCGGGCGTTAGAGTGAGGGACTGTGACTGAAGAAACGACTGCAGTGGACGCCGCCGGAGCGGCACAGCCAGAAGCACAGCCGGCGGCAGGGTTCGGGGCCCCCACCCTGACGGTGCAGCTGAAGATGCTCGACGACGGCCTGGAGCCGCCGTCGTACGCGCACCCGGGCGACGCTGGAGCGGACCTGCGCGCCCGCGAGGACGTGGTGCTGGAACCGGGGGAGCGCCGGCTGGTGCCCACCGGTGTGGCCATTGCCCTCCCCGACGGCTTCGTGGCCCTGATCCACCCGCGGTCCGGGCTCGCGACCAAGCACGGACTGACCGTCGTGAACGCCCCCGGCACCGTCGACGCCGGCTACCGCGGAGAAATTTCGGTGACGCTGCTGAATACAGACCGCGACCACGCGATCGAACTCAAGCGCGGCGATAGAATTGCACAAATGGTTATTCAACGCGTGGAGCACGCCCGGTTCCTGCCGGTCCAGGACCTCAACGGCTCGGTTCGCGGCGCCGGAGGCTTCGGATCCACCGGCGGCTTCGGCGCGCCGGTCTGACGGGAAGCCGGCCAGACCGCAGTATTGCAGTGACCTATGAGCAGGACCCATTTACAGGACGTATCAGCCGGCCGCCGTTTTCTGCGTGAGTGCAGCATGAGACAGCACCAGACAGCAGGCGCCCCGCGGACGCGGGCGCCGCGGCGGCACGGAATCACAACTAAGGAGACAACCCCATGGTTTTTGGGCGTGGCAGGAAAGCCAAGCAGGAACAGCCGGCAGACTCCGGGGAAACCCAGGAGGCGGTCACTGATGCTTCCGCCGACGACTCCGCCGGGACGTCCGCCGCTGCCCCCGTCCGCGGCGCCACGGGTCCTTTCGACGTATCTGACATCGAGGACCAGGAAGGCTACGTGGACCTCGGTGCCCTGCTGATTGCTCCCGCCGAAGGCCTGCAGCTCCGGCTTGAGGTCGAGGAAGCCACCCAGCGGGTCGTCGCCGTCACCATGGACCTGAACGGCTCCAGCCTCCAGCTCCAGGCTTTCGCGGCTCCCCGCTCCGAGGGCCTGTGGGATGAAATCCGTGAGCAGATCGGCCAGTCGGTGGGCAGCCAGGGCGGCCAGGTTGAGGAGATCCAGGGCGGGTTCGGCACCGAGCTGCTCGCCAAGCTCCCCGCCAGCGGCGCCGACGGAAGCCACGGCTACCGCGTGGCCCGCTTCATCGGCGTCGACGGTCCGCGCTGGTTCCTGCGCGGCGTGTTCGGCGGGGAGGCCGCTGTGGACCGTGAGGCCGCCGCCGGCCTCGAGGGGCTGTTCCGGCAGATCGTGGTGGTGCGCGGTGAGAACCCCATGCCGCCGCGCGACCTGCTGCAGCTCCGCCTGCCGAAGGACAACGCCGTGCCCGCACCGCAGTCCGCCCCGGACCTCGGGCAGCCGGAACGTGGACCGGAGACTACCCAGATTGGCTGATGCCCCCCGCCAGGATCCGGCCTCCTCCGTCTCCGTGAGGGGGCTGCCGGACCGCGGCCGCGTCTTGTGCCACGGCTACATCGAGTCGGTCACCTACGCACCGGCCACCCACGTCGCCGCCTTCACCGCGGTCGTCGTCGACCACGACGTGCCCAAAACCCGCGGCGCCAAAGCAGTCCCTGCGGGATCCGTCCAGCCTGCTGCCAAAGCCGCCGCTGCCGAACCCGCCGGAGCCGGGTCCGCCGCCCCGCGGCGCCAGCGCCCTGCCGTCCCGAAGGACCGCCTCCGGGTGGTCTGGCTCGGGCGGCGCCGCATCCCCGGGGTCGACGCCGGCACCGAACTCCGCCTGCAGGGCATGGTCACCGTGCGCGACGGCCTGCCGACCATGTTCAACCCCCGCTACGAAATAGTGTCCCGCCAGGAGGAACAATGACCGTGCCTGAGAAGCCCGAGCCCGCTGTTCAACCCGGCGCTGCTCAGTCCGGCGCTGTTCAGTCCGGCGCTGTCCAGCCTGCCTCCACTCAGCCCGCAGCCCGGCCGGGACCGGACCAGGAGCCCGCCGCAGCCCAGCCCACCGTGGCTCAGCTCGCCGAAGGCTACGCGGCCAAGGCCGGACTGCACCGATCAGGCAACGGCAACATCGACGTGCTCAAGAGCGCCGGCGGGATCCAGGGCATTGCCGAAAGCATCCTCCCGGGTCTGGTCTTCCTGGTCGCCTTCACGATCACGCGGGAGCTGCCCCTGGCGCTGACCGCCGCGCTGGCCGTGGCCGCGGCCTTCACCGTCGTCCGGCTGGTCCAGCGCAAACCGCTGACGCAGGCACTGGCGGGGATCGCCGGCGTCGGGGTCTCCGCGTGGCTGGCCAACACCACCGGCAAGGCCGAGGACTTCTACGTCCCCGGATTCTTCACCAACTTCGCCTACATCGTGGCGATGTCGATCTCGATTGCCGTGCGCTGGCCGTTTGCCGGGCTGATCTTCGGGTTCATCCGGAACGAGGGCCTGGACTGGCGGAAGGACCCGGCGCGGGTCAAGGCCTACCAGATCGGCACCTGGGTGATCATCGGGGTGCTGTCGCTGCGGCTGCTGGTGCAGGTCCCGCTGTACTTCATGGGCGAGCCCGGCTTCGCGGCCCTCGCCACGACGCGGCTCCTGATGGGTGCGCCGCTGTACATCCTGGGCATCTGGGTCGCCTGGCTGCTGACCCGCCCCGCCCCGGCCGCCGCCCCGGCCACCCCAACGGCCTAGTACCCCGGATGCTCTATCACTAAACGTCGTTCCCAGCGGTGGGAACGACGTGTAGTGATAGGGCAGCCAAAACCGGGCTAACCGTCGAAGCCGTCGTCAGCGGTGACGGCGGGCTGGTCTTGGTCAGGCTCCTCGTCGGCCGCCGACTCCGGCGAGAGCAGGGCGCGCAGCTCATCCTCGGCCGCGATCGTGGTCACGAAGAACAGCTCGTCACCGCCGTCGATCACATCGTCACGGCTCGGCGTGATCGGCGCCTGGTCCCGCAGGATCGCCACCAGGGTCGAATCCTCCGGCCAGTCGATGTCGCCGACCGTCAGGCCAATCACATGCGAATCGTGGGGGACCGTGAACTCCACCAGCGATGACACTCCGGTCTGCAGGGTCAGCAGGCGGACGAGGTCGCCGATCTCCACCGCCTCCTCGACCAGGGCGGTCATCAGCTGCGGGGTGTTGACCGCGACGTCGACGCCCCAGGAGTCGTCGAACATCCAGTCATTCTTGGGGTTGTTGACCCGGCCCACAGTCCTGCCGACGCCGAATTCGGTCTTCGCCAGCAGCGAGACCACCAGGTTGACCTTGTCGTCACCGGTTGCGGAGACCACGACGTCGGCGTCCTCCAGTTTCGCGTCCTGAAGGGTGCTCAGCTCGCATGCATCGCCGACCAGCCAGTGCGCGCCGCGCAGGCCGCTGCGCCCGATCACCTCCGGCTTCAGGTCGATCAGCAGGATTTCGTGTTTGTGGGCCAGCAGTTCGCGCGCGATCGAGGAACCGACGCTTCCCGCCCCGACAATGACGACTTTCACTTAGGACTCCTTGGCGGGGGACTTGGCAAGAATGTGGGCGACTTCGGTGCTGCGGTCCACACCCAGCATGGCGTGCACGGTGTCGCCGTCCTGGTAGAGGGTACCGGCCACGGGCAGCATGCCCTCGCCGAACCGGGTCAGGTACGCGACACGGACCCCGGCGGCCTTCTCGATCGCGGTGACAGGGTGGCCGATCCATTCGGGATTCAGATCCACCTCGGCGAGCACGAGCCGGCCCGAGGGGTCCCGGAAGTCGCCGGCGAGGTGCTGTTCGGGCAGGATCCGGCGGAGCACCTGGTCCGCGCTCCAGCGCACGGCGGCGACCGTGGGGATGCCCAGGCGCTGGTAGATTTCCGCGCGGCCCGGGTCGTAGATCCGGGCGACCACGTGCGGGACATGGAAGGTTTCGCGGGCCACCCGGGTGGCCAGGATGTTGGAGTTGTCGCCGCTGGAGACGGCAGCGAAGGCATAGGCCTCCGCGACGCCGGCCTGTTTGAGGGTCTCCCGGTCAAAGCCGACGCCGGTGACCTTGCGGCCGGTGAAGCCCGTGCGGAGCCGCCGGAACGCGCGGTCGTCCTGGTCGATGATGGCCACGGAATGGCCCGCGTCCTCGAGCGTGTGCGCGAGGGTTGCCCCCACGCGGCCACAACCCATTATCACGAAGTGCGCCAACCGTGCCTCCTGTTGTTCCTGTACTGCTGCTGGGTAAAACTCTACCGGCCACCGCGGCCCGGGCGGCCAGCCCCGGGAGCCGCCCCGGCGGCGGGGATCGCCGCCGTCATGACATCGCGTCCGAATCGGACTAGCTTTGTGTGGTGCCGACAATTTTCAATGCCGTGAAGCGGGTGCTGGTAGGCAGGCCGTTCCGGAACGACAGCCTGGCTCACACCCTGCTTCCCAAGCGGATAGCCCTGCCCGTTTTCGCCTCCGACGCGCTGTCCTCCGTGGCGTACGCGCCGGACGAAATCCTCCTGACGCTGGCGCTGGCCGGCGTCAGTGCCGTGGCGTTCTCGCCGTGGGTGGGCCTGGCCGTCATGGTGGTGCTGCTGACGGTCGTCGCCTCCTACCGCCAGAACGTCCACGCCTACCCCTCCGGCGGCGGAGACTACGAGATCGCCAACGAGAACCTGGGCAAGTACGCCGGGCTCACCGTCGCCTCCGCGCTGCTGGTCGACTACGTGCTGACCGTCGCCGTGTCGATGTCCTCCGCCGCCACCTACCTCACCACCGCGGTGCCTTCGCTGCACGGCCAGCAGGCCGGCATCGCGACGGTCGGCGTCGTGGTCCTTGCCCTCGTGAACCTGCGCGGCATCAAGGAAGCCGGCACGGTGTTCGCCCTGCCGACGTATATCTTCATGGCCTCCATCCTCGGCATGACCGCCATCGGCGTCTTCCAGGCCGCCACCGGCCAGCTGGGCGAGGCGCCCTCGGCTGCGTTCACGATCGTCCCCGCGCCGGGCTTCGACGAAGGACTGGTGGGACTGGCCGGCGCGTTCCTGCTGCTGCGGGCCTTTTCCTCCGGCGCCGCCGCGCTGACCGGCATTGAGGCCATCAGCAACGGCGTGCCGAACTTCAAGAAGCCCAAGAGCAAGAACGCCGCGACGACGCTGCTGCTGCTCGGTGTGATCGCCGCTTCCATGCTTGCCGGGATCATCTACCTCGCGAACGCCACCAAGGTGCACATCGTGCTGGACCCGGCCACCGAGTTCCTGCTGGACGGACAGCCGCCGCCCGAGGGGTACATCCAGAGCCCGGCGATCAGCCAGATTGCCCAGACGATCTTCGGCGGCGGGTCTATCTTCTTTTTCATCGTGGTCGCCGCCACCGGCGTGATCCTCGTGTTCGCCTCCAACACGGCCTTCAACGGCTTCCCGGTGCTCGGCTCGATCCTGGCCCAGGACGGTTACCTGCCCCGACAGCTGCGCACCCGCGGGGACCGGCTGGCCTTCAGCAACGGCGTGCTGGCCCTGGCCGCCGGCGCCCTGGTGCTGATTATCGCCTTCAACGCGGACGTCACCAAGCTCATCCAGCTCTACATCGTGGGCGTCTTCATCTCCTTCACCATCAGCCAGCTCGGCATGGTCCGGCACTGGGGCCGGCAACTGAAACTCGCCAAGGACCCCGCGGTGAAGCGGCGGATGCTCAAATCGCGCACCATCAACGGCATCGGCTTCGGCATGACCGCCACGGTCCTGCTGATCGTGCTGATCACCAAGTTCCAGCAGGGTGCCTGGATCGCGCTGCTGGCCATGTTCGTGCTGTTCCTGATCATGTGGAGCATCCGGGCGCACTACGACAATGTGGCCAAGGAACTCGCCGTGGACGAGGACTCCTCGCCGCGGGCCCTGCCCACCCGCGTGCACGCCGTGCTGCTCGTCTCGCACGTCCGGAAGCCGGTGCTCCGGGCGCTCGCCTACGCCCGCGCGTCGCGGCCCTCCCGGCTGGACGCCATCACCGTGGACATCAGCGCCGAGGAGACCGAGCAAACGGTCGCGGACTGGGAGAAGCTGGAAATCCCGGTACCGTTGACGGTGCTGGCCAGTCCGTTCCGCGAAACGGTGACGCCCATCATGGAATACATCAAGAACATGCGGCGCGACTCGCCCCGCGACCTGATCGTCGTCTACATCCCCGAATACGTCGTGGGCAAATGGTGGGAGCAACTGGTGCACAACCAGACCGCACTGCGCATCAAGACCCGGCTGCACTTCGAGCCGGGCGTCATGGTGTGTAGTGTGCCGTGGCAGCTGAAATCATCCGAAGAAGCCAAGAGACTGCAGGACATCCAATGAGCTCCGACACCCAGACGCAACCGCACACCGAACTGATCGTCGACGTCGGGCCGGTTGCCCACGGCGGGCACTGCGTGGCCCGGCACGAGGGGCGTGTGGTGTTCGTCCGCCACGGCATCCCCGGCGAGAAGGTCCGGGTCCGCCTCACGGAGTCCGGCCCGGACGCCAAGTTCTGGCGCGGCGACGTCGTGGAGGTCCTGGCGGCTTCCCCCGACCGGGTGGAGCACTTCTGGGACCTGGCCGATTCCGTGCGCTCCTGGTCGCACCGCCACCCGCCGCTGGGAGGGGCCGAGCTCGGCCACATCTCCCTCGACCGCCAGCGCAGCCTCAAGGCCGAGGTGCTGGCCGAACAGCTGCGCCGCCTCGCCGGCGTCGACCTCCCCATCACCGTGGAAGCCGTGGGGGAGCCCGGACCCGGGGCGGCGGCGGGCCTCGCCTGGCGCACCCGCGCCGGGTTCGCCGTGACCCCCGCCGGAAAGCTGGGCATGCACGCGCACCGCTCCGACACCGTCCTGCCGGTCCGGGAGATGCCCCTGGCCTCGGACGCCATCAACGCGCTCCGGCTCTGGGACATCGACCTGCAGGGCATCGAGCGCATTGAGGTCGCCGCCCCGGCCAACGGCTCCCGCCCGCTCGTGCTCCTTGTCCCGGCCGCGGGAACCCGGGCCAAGCGGCTCAGCGCGGTCCTCGCCCAGCTGCCCGAGGACGTCTCGGTGGCCAGCTTCGATCCCGTCAAGGGCGAAGTGCTGCGGCTTCGCGGGCGCACCTACGTCCAGGAGACCGCGTCCGGCCACGACTACCGTGTCACCGGCGACGGTTTCTGGCAGATCCACCGGGACGGCCCGGACACCCTCGTCGGGGCCGTGACCGGATTCCTGCACGACGGCGGCTTCCTGGCACCGGGCGCCGCGGTGGCCGACCTGTACGCCGGGGCCGGGCTGTTCACAGCGCCGCTCGCGGACGCCGTGGGTGTCACCGGGTCCGTGCTCTCCGTCGAGGGATCGCCCGGCAGCAGCCGGGACGCCCGCAAGAACCTCCATGACGCAACCCAGGTGGAGATCGTCCAGGGCCGGGTGGAACGGGTCCTGCGCGAGAAGGCACGCAGCTTCGACGCCATCCTGCTGGACCCGCCCCGGGCCGGTGCCGGCAAGGCCGTCGTCAACCAGTTGGTCGGAACGGGTCCCCGGGCCGTGGCCTATGTGTCCTGCGATCCGGCGTCCTTTGCCCGCGATGTGGGCTACTTCCGGCAGTCCGGCTGGGAACTGGCGGGGCTGCGGGCCTTTGACCTGTATCCGCATACGCACCACATGGAGACTGTGGCGCTGCTGACTCCCCGGGCCTAAGGCCACTAGGATGGGCGGAGTAGTCCGACGTCGCGCTCCGTAATCACGGCTGACCTCCTGCACCCTGTACTGGACCTTGTGCGAACAAGGCCGGCACTAGTTAGGGCCACCTAACTAGCAAGGGGTCTGCGGCGCGACAAAGATGAAACTGTTGCGAGAGGAGTCCTGCGATGAGCATTGTGGACAGCTTCGGTTCAAAAGGCAAACTTAATGTAGCCGGTACCGAATACGAAATTTTCCGGTTGAACTCCGTTGAAGGTGCAGAAAACCTTCCGTTCAGCCTCAAGGTATTGCTTGAAAACCTGTTGAGGACCGAGGACGGCGCCAACATTACGGCCGATCACGTCCGAGCACTGGCCGGCTGGGACCCCAGCGCCGAGCCCGACACTGAAATCCAGTTCACGCCGGCGCGCGTGATCATGCAGGACTTCACTGGCGTGCCCTGCGTTGTGGACCTTGCCACCATGCGTGAAGCAGTCAAGGAGCTTGGCGGTGACCCCAAGCGGGTCAACCCGCTGGCACCTGCCGAGATGGTGATTGACCACTCCGTGCAGATCGACGCCTTTGGCAACTCCGGCGCACTGGAGCGCAATATGGAGATCGAGTACCAGCGCAACGGCGAGCGGTACCAGTTCCTGCGGTGGGGCCAGACTGCGTTTGACGACTTCAAGGTCGTCCCGCCGGGAACCGGCATCGTGCACCAGGTCAACATCGAGTACCTGGCCCGCACCGTCATGACCCGCGAAATCGATGGCGTTGTCCGGGCCTACCCGGACACCTGCGTCGGCACCGACTCGCACACCACCATGGTCAACGGCCTGGGTGTGCTGGGCTGGGGCGTCGGCGGCATCGAAGCCGAGGCAGCCATGCTTGGCCAGCCCGTCTCCATGCTGATCCCGCGCGTCGTGGGCTTCAAGCTGACCGGGTCCATCCCGGCCGGCGCGACCGCCACCGACGTCGTCCTGACCATCACCGAGCAGCTGCGCAAGCACGGTGTGGTCGGCAAGTTCGTGGAGTTTTACGGCGAAGGCGTCGCGGCTGTGCCGCTGGCCAACCGCGCCACCATCGGCAACATGAGCCCGGAGTTCGGCTCCACGGCCGCCATGTTCCCGATCGACGACGTCACCCTCGACTACCTGCGCCTCACCGGCCGCTCGGACGCGAACGTCGCCCTCGTGGAGTCCTACGCGAAGGAACAGGGCCTCTGGCACGATCCTTCCCGCGAGATCAAGTTCTCCGAGTACCTCGAGCTGGACCTGTCGACGGTTGTCCCGTCGATCTCCGGCCCGAAGCGCCCGCAGGACCGCATCATCCTCACGGAGTCCAAGGACCAGTTCCGCCAGGACCTGCGCAACTATGTGAAGGAAGAACTGGCCGGCGGCAGCGTGGACGAGGCAATCGACGAAAGCTTCCCCGCTTCCGACTCGCCGTCCTTCACGGGCTCCGCAAGCCACCTCACGGACGAGGCCCCGCACGCGCACGGCCCGGCTGCCGACGGCCGCCAGTCCAACCCGGTCAGCGTCAAGACCGCGGACGGCCGCGAGTTCGAGCTGGACCACGGTGCGGTGTCGATCGCCTCGATCACGTCCTGCACCAACACGTCCAACCCGTCCGTGATGCTGGCCGCCGCACTGCTGGCCCGCAACGCCGTCGACAAGGGCCTGACCTCGAAGCCGTGGGTCAAGACCTCCGTGGCTCCCGGGTCCAAGGTCGTCACCGACTACTACAACAAGTCGGGCCTGACCCCGTACCTGGAGAAGCTCGGCTTCTACATCGTCGGTTACGGCTGCGCGACCTGCATCGGCAACTCCGGCCCGCTCGACGCCGAAATCTCCGAGGCCATCCAGGCCAACGACCTTTCCGTCACCGCCGTGCTGTCCGGTAACCGCAACTTCGAAGGCCGGATCAACCCGGACGTGAAGATGAACTACCTGGCTTCCCCGCCGCTGGTCATCGCCTACGCCCTGGCCGGGACCATGGACTTCGACTTCGAGGCCGACGCCCTGGGCCAGGACGAGGCCGGCAACGACGTCTTCCTGAAGGACATCTGGCCGAACCCGGTGGAGGTCCAGCAGGTCATCGATTCCTCGATCGACAAGGAAATGTTCGCCCGCGGCTACGAGGGCGTCTTCGAAGGCGACGACCGCTGGAAGGCACTTTCCACGCCGGCCGGCGACACCTTCGCCTGGGATCCGAAGTCCACCTACGTCCGGAAGCCCCCGTACTTCGACGGCATGAAGGCAACGCCGGAGCCCGTCCAGGACATCACCGGCGCACGCGTGCTGCTGAAGCTGGGCGATTCCGTCACCACGGACCACATCTCCCCGGCAGGTTCCTTCAAGTCGGACACCCCGGCCGGACAGTACCTGCTGGCCAACGGTGTGGAGCGCAAGGACTTCAACTCCTACGGCTCACGCCGTGGCAACCACGAGGTCATGATCCGCGGAACGTTCGCGAACATCCGGATCAAGAACCAGATCCTGGACGGCGTCGAGGGTGGCTTCACCCGCGACTTCACCCAGGCCGACGGTCCGCAGGCCTACGTCTACGACGCCGCGCAGAACTACCAGGCTGCCGGCACCCCGCTGGTGGTCCTGGCCGGCAAGGAGTACGGCTCCGGTTCATCCCGTGACTGGGCAGCCAAGGGCACCGCACTCCTGGGCGTCAAGGCCGTCGTGGCCGAAAGCTACGAGCGCATCCACCGCTCCAACCTGATCGGCATGGGCGTCCTGCCCCTGCAGTACCCGGCCGGCCAGAACGCTGCCAGCCTCGGGCTGACCGGCACGGAAACCTTCGCGGTTGAGGGCGTCACCGCCCTCAACGAAGGCACCACGCCGAAGACGCTCAAGGTGACCGCCACGGCCGAAGACGGCACCGTCACGTCCTTCGATGCGGTCCTGCGCATCGATACCCCGGGCGAGGCTGACTACTACCGCAACGGCGGCATCCTGCAGTACGTACTGCGCCAGATCTCCGCCAGCTAGCACAGCGTTCCTTCCGCAGGGGAGGAACAGTTGCCAGGTGCGAAAGCCCCGGCCGGTCACTGACCGGCCGGGGCTTTTCCATGCCCGGCGTGTTCCGGCCTCGTTCCGGACGCGTTCCGGCACGAGGGCTACTCCGGAGGCGTTAGAGTTAGAAGGCATGTCTACCACCCGAAGGAGGGGCCGTTGGGAATCTTGGAGACCATCCGGAATCCGCAGGACCTGAGCAAGTTGTCAGAGGCGCAGCTGGATCAGCTGGCAGCCGAGGTCAGGGAATTCCTGATCGGCAACGTCTCCCAGACGGGCGGGCACCTGGGCCCGAACCTCGGCGTCGTCGAACTCACCATCGCGGTCCACCGGATCTTCGATTCACCCCGCGACAGCATCGTCTTCGACACCGGCCACCAGTCCTACGTGCACAAGCTCCTCACCGGACGCCAGGACTTCAGCACCCTGCGCCAGCAGGGCGGCCTGTCCGGCTACCCGGACCGCGCCGAATCCGAGCACGACATCGTCGAAAGCTCGCACGCCTCCTCCTCGCTCTCCTGGGCGGACGGGATCTCCCGCGCCCGGCAGCTGACCGGCGACGGCGACCGCTACGTCATCGCCGTCGTCGGGGACGGCGCCCTGACCGGCGGCATGGCCTGGGAGGCCCTCAACAACATCGCCGCGGACACGAAGCGCCGCGTCGTGATCGTCGTAAACGACAACGGCCGCTCCTACGCCCCGACTGTCGGCGGATTCGCCGATTACCTCGCCTCGCTGCGCCCCACCATCGATTCGTTCCGTGCCGCGCCGGCCTACGAGGGCACCCTGGACTGGTGGCGGAAAAAGCTGCAAAACGGCGGACCCGCGGGCCAGTTCACCTACCGCAGCCTCCACGCCATGAAAAAGGGCGTCAAGGACTGGTGGGCCCCGCAGGGCATGTTCGAGGACCTCGGGATGAAGTACATCGGCCCCGTGGACGGCCACAACCTCCAGGCCATGGAACATGCCCTCTCTACCGCCCGGACCTACGCCGGGCCCGTGATCGTGCACGCCATGACCGAAAAGGGCCACGGCTACGCGCCCGCCCGTGCCCATGAAGCGGACCAGTTCCACGCCGTCGGCATCATCGACCCGGAGACGGGCGAACCCACCGAGGCCGGCGGTGCGAAGTCCTGGACCGCCGTCTTCGCCGACGAGATCGCCGACATCGCGGACGAGCGCAAGGACATCGTCGGCATCACCGGCGCCATGCTGATCCCCGTCGGGCTGCACAAGTTCGCCGCCCGGCACCCGGAGCGGGTGTTCGACGTCGGCATCGCCGAACAGCACGCCCTCACCTCCGCCGCCGGCATGGCCTTCGGCGGGCTGCACCCCGTCGTCGCCGTCTACGCGACGTTCCTGAACCGCGCCTTCGACCAGCTCCTGATGGATGTCGCCCTGCACAAGGCCGGCGTCACGATCGTCCTGGACCGGGCCGGCGTCACCGGGCCCGACGGCGCCAGCCACCACGGCATGTGGGACATGGCCATGGTCCAGATCGTTCCCGGCCTGCACCTCGCCGCGCCGCGCGACGCCAGCCGGCTGCGCGAGGAGCTCCGCGAAGCCGTCGCCATCGAGGATGCCCCCAGCGTGATCCGCTACTCCAAGGGAACCGTGGGCGCCGAGGTGGGGGCCATCGAGCGGCTCAGTGACGGCGTGGACGTGCTGGCCCGCCGCCCGGCCGGCTCCAGCGACAACGATGTGCTGATCGTCAGCGTCGGGGCGATGTCCGAACTGGCCCTGGATGTCTCCAACCGGCTCGGCGCGCAGGGCATCAGCTCCACGGTCGTGGACCCCCGCTGGCTGCTCCCGGTCCGCAAGTCGATCATCGCCCTCGCCTCGCACCACCGCCTCGTCATCTGCATCGAGGACGGCGTCCGTGCCGGCGGCGTCGGGTCCCGGATCCGCCAGGAAATGCGGGCCGCCGGCGTGGACACCGCGCTGAACGAGGTCGGCCTCCCGGTGGAGTTCCTCGACCACGGATCCCGCAGCCAGGTACTCGAACGGGTCGGGTTGACCGCCCAACAGATCACGCACGACGTCGTGGCGCAGGTCCTGGGGACCAAGGTGCCCTTCGCGCGGCCCCTCCCGGGCCAGGAACACCCCAGCACGGGCAGCCTGCCGATCCTGTGAGGATCCCCGTGAGAATTCCCGATGGACTGGCGCCGGGCGACCTGGTGGTGTCCCGGAACCGGAAATGGAACGGCAAGGCCCACTGGGTGGTGCCCGGCACCTACCTCGGCGAGGACCGCCATGGGTGGTGGATCTTCCAGGGGGCCAACGAGTTCTGCTCCCGGCCGGGTGCGGCGTTCTACGCCGAATCCGACGCCGTGCTGCTGGTCCCGCGCTCCGGCGAGTACGTGGCCACGTTCTACGACGAGGCGCATCCCGCCGGCGTCCAGGTCTACGTGGATCTGGCGACCGGCCACGGCTGGAACACGATCCGGCCGGGAGTCACCGAGTTCCACCTGATCGACATGGACCTGGACGTGATCCGCACCGTGGACCGCGGGGTGTACGTGGACGATGAAGACGAGTTTGCCGAGCACCGGGTTGAAATGGACTACCCCGCAGACGTGGTGGACCGGATCAGCGCGGCGTCGGATCAGCTTTACCAGGCCGTCAAGGCACAACAGCCACCGTTCGACGGCGCAGACCGCGAATGGTTCAGGAGAGGACGGGCATGAGCGGAATTATCCGGGTTTACAAACGCAACGACGAAGGGGTCCTCGAGTTCAGGGAGGGCTGGTTTGACGAGGATTACAGCCAGTTCGTGATGAACTACGGCGTCGTCGGGCACCAGAGCAAGACCGACGAGACCGACGTCGCCGACGCCGCCGCCGCGGAAGGCCTGATGGATGCCTTCGCCGTGCAGTGCGCCGAGGACGGCTTCGCCGAAATCCCCGAGGAGGAGCAGTTCTGGGTCGTGGCCCAGTACGCCCTGAAGACCAAGGACGGCACGGACCGCGACCGCTACCTCGAGGAAAAGGCCAAGGACGCCCTGATCAGCCACCTGGCCTGGCGCGGCCTCGGCATTGTGGACCGCTCGGAGTTCTCCGATGCCAAGCTCAACATCTTCATCCTCACCCCGGACGTCAACAAGGCCGTCAATGCGATCAAGGTCTGCATCCGCGGCGAGGACCTCGACTTCACCAAACTGAGCATCGGCGCCGCGGCGTTCGGCGAGACCGCCTTCAAGCTCAAGCACTCCCCGAAGCCGGCCAACAGCTTCGCCCTGTAAGTCCAGGGCAGTTCCACCTGCACGATTCACATCAGTTTTGGGGGACAACGACTGGAAGGCATGCATCATGGCACCGAAATCCGTTGAACCTGGCCGTACCCCGCTGCCGCGGGGGATCGCGGCTCCCGCCCGCCGGGCCCTCGCCCACGCCGGCGTCGAGACCCTCGAGCAGGTGGTGGCGCTGGGCCGCCGTGCCCTTGCCGGCTTGCACGGGATGTGCCCGCGGACCCTCGCCCAGCTTGAGGACGCCCTGGACGAACACGGGCTGGAACTGCCCGCAGGGTAGGCGTCGGCGCTGCCGGCGCCCCTCCCTGCCCTGCCCGGGAGCCACTGCCGGCCGTTATAGGCTGAACCCCATGACTGAATACCGCCGCGTAGGAAATTCCGGACTGACCGTCTC
This sequence comes from Pseudarthrobacter sp. PvP090, assembly GCF_040547365.1. Taxonomy (NCBI): domain Bacteria; kingdom Bacillati; phylum Actinomycetota; class Actinomycetes; order Micrococcales; family Micrococcaceae; genus Pseudarthrobacter; species Pseudarthrobacter sp. PvP090. Next base: position 244,859 of record NZ_JBEPPO010000002.1, on the reverse strand, counting down.
CGTCGTGGGGCTTGGCTGCAACAATCTGGGCCGGTCCAAGACGGCGACCGAGTCGCAGGAGGGGACCGACGCCGTCGTGCATGCGGCCCTGGACGCCGGGATTACCTTCTTCGACGTCGCCGACACCTACGGCCGGGAGCCGGGCCTCAGCGAGACGATGCTGGGCAAGGCCCTGCGCGGCCGCCGCGACGACGCGGTGATCGGCACCAAGTTCGGCATGGACATGCGCGGCGTCAACGGCAACGACTTCGGTGCCCGAGGTTCCCGCGGCTACATCATCACGGCCGCCGAGGCCTCGCTGCGGCGGCTCGGGACCGACTGGATCGACCTCTACCAGTTCCACACCCCCGACCCCCTGACCCCGATCGACGAGACACTCGCCGCCCTCGACGAGCTCGTCACCAGCGGCAAGGTCCGCTATATCGGCCACTCCAACCGTGCCGGCTGGCAGATCGCCGAGGCGGAGTTCGTGGCCCGCACCCGCGGGGGAGCGCGCTTCATCTCCAGCCAGAACCACTACAACCTGCTGGACCGCCGCGCCGAGCTCGAGGTCACGCCCGCCGCCGAGGCCTACGGGCTGGGCGTCCTGCCGTACTTCCCGCTGGCCAACGGCCTGCTGACCGGCAAATACGCGAAGGACACCGCGCCGGAGGGCTCACGCCTCAGCCACACCCGTACCCACCTGGTCCACGACGCCGACTGGGACCAGCTGGCTGCCTTCCGTGCCTTCGCCGCCGAGCGCGGCCTGGACGAGATCCAGGTGGCTTTCTCCTGGCTCGCCGCCCAGCCCTCAGTCAGCAGCGTCATCGCCGGTGCCACCCGGCCCGAACAGGTCCGGCAGAACGCCGCCGCCGTGGCCTGGATTCCCAGCGCCGCGGAACGTGCCGAACTCAACGACATCTTCCCGCGCACGCCGAAGGTCGCGCTGTTCTAGATGGAGCTGCTCTAAATGGCTCCAGCCCCGGGGGCCCTGCCTGGCGTTCCTGCTGTGCCGCAGACCATCCTGATGGACGTCGACACCGGGATCGACGACGCCCTGGCCCTCGTCTACCTGCTGTCCCGCCCGGAGGTCCACCTGCAGGCGATCACCTGCACGGCCGGCAACGTTGGTGCCCGCCAGGTCGCGCTCAACAACCTGGCGCTGCTTCAGCTGTGCGGCAGGGCCGGCGTTGAGGTGGCCATCGGCGCCGAGGTGCCGCTGGAAATCCCGCTGGTCACCACCGAGGAGACCCACGGCCCGCAGGGGATCGGCCACGCGGAACTGCCGGCGCCCGCGCAGCAGATCTCCCCGCGCCACGCCGTCGACGTCTGGGTGGAGGAAGTCCGGGCGCACCCGGGGGAGATCACCGGGCTGATCACGGGGCCGCTGACCAACTTCGCCCTGGCCCTGCGCCGCGAGCCGGAGCTGCCGATGTTGCTCAAGGGCCTGGTGATCATGGGCGGGAGCTTCTACTACCAGGGCAACACGACGCCGACCGCGGAATGGAACGTCTCGGTGGACCCGCACGCGGCCCGGGAAGTCTTCGCCGCCTACCGCGGCCTGCCGGAGGACAAGCTGCCGGTGTTGTGCGCGCTGGAGACCACGGAGCGGATCGAAATGCTCCCGGACCACCTCCGGCGCCTTGGCGAGGCCGCCGGGGCCGGGCCCGAACTGGTCCTCCCGGACCAGCCCGAGGGGCTCCGCAGCGCCTCGGCCAGCCCGCTCGTGGCCTGCCTGTCGGATGCGATCCGGTTCTACATGGAATTCCACCGGCTCTACGACCAGGGCTACGTGGCGCACATGCATGACGCCTTCGCGGCGTGCGCCGCCGTCGGACGCACCCCGTTCACCACACGCGTGGCCACGGTCGACGTCGAAACCGCCTCACCGCTGCTGGTCGGCACCACGGTGGCGGACTTCCGCGGGCTGTGGGGCCTGCCGCCCAACGCCCGGATCGTCGCCTCCAATGACCCGGAGCAGTGCTTCGAGGAGCTGATTTCCTCCGTGGGCGCGCTGGCGCGGCGGAGCATGTCCGCCGGTCGTCCCGCCACTGGCTAGGATGGTAGCTGCGCCGAGGTGACATAGGCGGATGTTGCAGCCCCCACCGAAGGACCATCCCCATGTCACAGCAGTCCCTGACCCTCCCTGCCACCGGATCCGGCCCCGGCGCCGGTTCCGCCGCCGGCACAGCCACTGCACGGCGCAACCGCCGCCTGCTGGAGCTCGCCGGTGCCGCCGCGATCGTGGCCACCTATGTCTTCCTTGTCCTCACCCAGCCTGCGTACATCGCCAACGGACCGGCCAGCTTCTCCGCGCTCGTCGCCCTCGGCGGGTTCCTGCTCGGTGCGGTCCTGCTGATCGCCGCTGCACTTCCGGTCCTGCCCACGTCCACCCTGGTGCTGATGCCGGTGGCGCTGGTCCTGAACGTGGTCCTCGGCCAGCTCATGGGCACCACCGGGCTGCCGTTCTACTTCGATGCCATCGGCACCGTCCTGATTGCCGTCCTCGCCGGGCCGGCTGCGGGAGCCGCCACGGGCGCCCTCAGCAGCATCGTCTGGTCCTTCGTCAACCCGACCGTGCTGCCCTTCGCGGCCGGGGCGGCACTGATCGGCTTCCTCGCCGGACTCGCTGCCCGAGGCGGCCTGTTCCGCCGCTTCTACCTGGCACCCGTGGCCGGCTTCGTCACCGGCATCCTCGCCGGCGTCGTCTCCGCGCCGATCGCAGCCTTCGTCTTTGGCGGCACCGCGGGCCTCGGCACCGGAGCGGTCGTCAGCGCCTTCCGCGCCATGGGCGACACCCTGCTCGCAGCCATCACCAAGCAGGCGCTGATCTCGGACCCGATGGACAAGGCCATTGTCTTCGCAATCGCCGCGCTGCTGGTCTACGCCCTGCCGCGCCGCACCACCCTCCAGTTCCCGTTCGTGCGGCGCCACCGGGTGCTCGCCGGCAAGGCTCCCGGAACGCCCGAAGACTGAACCGGACTCCCCGCAGAATGCGCCCCACCCTCCATCCGCTGACGTCGCTGACGGCGGCCGGCTGCACAGCAGTGATCACGACGGCGGCCGGCAGCTGGCCGCTGTCCGTCGCTGTCGGCCTCGCGGCAGCGGTGCTGGCCGTGCGGGCCGGCGCCGGCCGCCGTGTTCTGGCCACGGCCGCGGCGGTCCTGGTGCCGCTGGGGCTGTCGCTGCTGATGCTGCACGGGCTCTTCTTCCCGGAAGGCCCGACCGTCCTGGCCGTGTGGGGGCCCGCGCGGGTCACGGCAGAGGGCCTCGCCTTCGCACTGGAGGCGGGCACCCGCACGGGTGCCTGCGTGATGGCGCTGCTGCTCTTCTCCTTCACCGTGAGCGCCCCCGATCTGGTGGCGGCGCTGGCTGCGCGGGGGCTGCCGCCGCAGTTCGGCTTCGTGCTGGCCTCCGCGCTCACCCTCCTGCCGGCCATGGCCGGCCGGCTGGAGAGCATCAGGTCGGCGCAGGAGGCCCGCGGGCTGGTGCTCCGCGGCGGGGTGTTGTCCCGGCTCATCGCTGTCCGGCTGCAGATGGTCCCGCTGGTGCTGGGCCTCATCGAGGACTCCGGGAGCCGTGCCCAGGCCCTGGAGGCACGCGGCTTCGGCGGCCCGGGGCCCCGGACCAGCTACCGCGAGGTTGCCGACCCTCTCCTCGAGCGCCGGTTCCGGGCCGTGCTGCTGCTGCTCGCAGCCGCGGCCGTAGCCGTGCGCCTCGGCGCTTCCTGGCCGGCAGCGGGGCCGTTATGACCAGCGCTGATCCTGACGCCACGATGACCAGGCCCACCACGCCCGCCCCGATCTCCACGCAGACCGCCGCTGATCCCACCGCCACCACGACGGGGGCCGTGCTGGCCGCCCGGATCGGCAGCTTCCGCTTCCACGGCGACACCGCCCCCGCGCTGTACGACGTGGATCTCAGCGCGCGTCCGGGGACTGTCACGGCGGTCCTCGGCGGTTCCGGCAGCGGGAAGACCACCCTGGGCAAACTGCTGGCCGGCTGGCTCCGGCCCGGCCCGGCCGGACAGCTCAGCGGTTCGCTCGCACTGGCCGGGGAGCTGCTGGAGTTCCGCGGCGGCGAGGACGACCCCCGGATCAATCCCGCCGCCTGGTCGGACCGGGTGGGCTACGTCCCCCAGGATGCGGCTGCCATGCTATCCACGGTCCGCTCCACCGTCGCCGAGGAACTCGCCTTCGGCCTGGAAAACCGCGGCACCCCGAGGCCACAGATGCTCCGGGACGTCGCAGGCATCGCGGAACTGGCCGGCCTCACCGCGCTCCTGGACCGGGATCCCGCCACCCTTTCCGGCGGCGAACTGCGCCGCCTGGCCATGGCCTGCGCCGTCATCGCCGGCCCCGGGGTTCTGATCCTCGACGAACCCCTGGCCTCCCTGGACGCTGCGGGTGTCGTCCTGGTCCGGGACCTGATCGCCCGGCTCACCGCGGCCGGTACCGCCGTCGTGGTGCTGAGCCAGGCAACCGACGGCCTTGCACGCTCCGCCGCGCACTGGATCATCCTCGACGGCGGCACCGCCACCGCCAGCGGCACGCCCCGGGAGCTGATCCGGTCAGCGGAACTGGCCCGGACCGGGACGGTGCTGCACGCGGTCACCCACACCGTGTCCGACGTGCGGGCCGCGGATCCGGAGCCGGCAGCCGGGCCTTTGCTTGAGCTGGCGGGCGTCGGTTTTGGCTTCCCGGGGGCCGGTGGAGTTGCGGGGGAGCCGCTGCTGCGGGATCTGCGGCTCACGGTGCGGCCCGGAGAGGTGGTGGCGGTTACCGGCAGGAACGGCGCCGGCAAATCAACGCTGCTGCGGCATTTCAATGGGCTGCTTCGTCCGGATACGGGGACGGTGCGGATCGCCGGAAACAGCATTGCCGGTCTCCCGGCGGGCCGGGTGGCCGCGTCGGTGGGACTGCTCTTCCAGCAGCCCCGCGACCAGCTGTTCGAGCGGACCGTGCTGCGCGAGGTCAGTTTCGGCCTGCGACGGCTCCATGGCAAGGAAGCCGGTGCCAGGGCACACGAGGCGCTGGACGCCGTCGGGCTGTCCGGGGACGCCGGCAGGCACCCGGCGGAGCTGCCCGCCTCAAAGCAGCGGCTCCTGGCCCTTGCCACCGTCCTGGCCCGCAGGCCGGCGGTGCTCGCCCTGGATGAGCCCACCGTGGGACTGGACCGGCACGGACTCAAGCGGCTGGACCACTCCGTTTCGGCCGCGGCGGCGCGGGGCGCCGCCGTCGTCCTGGTCACCCACGATGCCGCCTACGCCCGGGCCACCGCGCACCGCGTCCTCGAGCTCAGCGCCGGGAGTCTGCGGCAAACCTGACGGGCAGGGGGCTTGTGACCCTACCGGTCCACCCGCCGGGTAGCCGAGCATGGGGCCATGAGCACCCAAGCCGGCACCACCACAATTGCCGAGGTTCCGGCCGTCCTCACGATTTCGTCCGGGATCTGGCTGGTGCTTGGGGCACTCGGAACCGTCTGGACGCTGATGGGACTGCTCATGGTCCTGGCCTTCAGCGGGATGGTCGCGCCGCAGACGTACCTCCCGGCGCTGGCGCTCTACCTGGCCAGCGCGGCCGTGTTTGTGACGGCTGCTGTGCTTGCTGTGGTCCTGAGACGGGGCCGTCGGCCGGCACGCATTGTTTTGTCCGCCTATGTGGTGATCCTTCCGGCACTCCTGTTCCTCCCCGGCGGCCCGCCCCCCGGCGGGATCCCCTGGCAGGTCGTGCTGCTCTCTCCCGCCGGTGGGGTCGGGGTGCTTGCGGTCGCCGCCACGGTGCTCATGTGGCTGCCACCGGCCAACGCCTATTTCGCCGGCCGTGCTGCGCACCCGCTGGAAACGCCAGCCGGTTCGGAACCCCCGTCTGGCCGGGTGCCACAGGCTGTGACGGCGGCAGGCTGGATCCTGGTTGTCGCCGGGGTTGTCGCCGCGCTGCAGGCGGCGCTGGGGCTGGTCCTCTTCGTGGGAACCCTTGGCTCCGGCGGGAACACAACTCCGGCGCTGGTGCTTTGGCTGACGCTTGCTGCAGTGGCGGCAGCAGACCTCGTCTGTGTCACTCCGGTCCGCCGGGGAAAGCCGTTCGTCCGGCCTATCGTGACCCTCATCCCGCTGGCCGGACTCACGCTCCTCGTCCTGGCCACCATCGCCGGCGTTTCGTCCCTGCCCGCCGGGAGCCCGGGGGCCGCGGGCGGGCTGGCGCCGGCGATCTTCCTGACGGTCCTCTCCCAGGGGCTGCCGCTCCTCGCGGGTCTGGTGGCGGCGGTGCTCGTCTGGCTGCCCTCGGCCCGGCGATACTTCCGCCGCGGTGCCGCGGCTCTCCCGGCCGGCACCACCGGATCCTGACACGGCGGCGCCGCCCGCGCTGCGTTGGCAGTGCGGGCGGCGCCGCGGTTCGCGGATCAGGCTCAGGCGGCCGGTTCGGACGCCACGCCGGGGGCCAGGAACTTCCGGCCGGTGACACGCTCGGAGGCTCCCACCCGGTCCAGGTACGGGGTGATGCCGCCCAGGAACATCGGCCAGCCCGCCCCGAGGATCATGCAGAGGTCGATGTCCTCCGGGCCGGCCACCACACCCTCGTCCAGCATCAGCCCGATTTCCTCGGCCAGGGCATCCTGCGTGCGGCGCAGCACCTCCTCGCCGGTGGAGGGTGTCTCGCCGAAGGACATCAGCGCCAGGGTATCTGCCGGGATCACGGGCTCGCCGGCCTGCACCGAGGCCGGATCCCAGATGGACTTCACTCCGTTGTCGATGAGTTTCTGCAGGTTCTGCGAGACCGGGAAACGGTCCCCGAACGCGGTGTGCAGGGACTCCTGGACGTGCTGCGCGACCGGCAGCCCCACCATGGCGCCGAGGACGAACGGCGTCATCGGCAGTCCCATGGGGCGCAGCGCGTTGTCCGCCACCCCGGCCGGAGTGCCCTCGTCGAACGCGGCCGTCACTTCGCCCATGAGGCGCAGCAGGATGCGGTTGACCACGAACGCGGGCGCGTCCTTGACTAGCACGGCGGACTTCTTGAGTCCCTTGGCGAGCTCGAACGCGGTGGCCAGCACGGCGTCGTCGGTCCTGGGGGCGCGGACGATTTCCAGCAGCGGCATCACGGCCACGGGGTTGAAGAAGTGGAAGCCCACAAGGCGCTCCGGATGCTCCAGGTCCTCGGCCATGGCGGTGACGGACAGCGAGGAGGTGTTCGTGGCGAGGATGCAGTCGGCGGAAACGATCGCCTCGACCTCCTTGAAGACCTGCTTCTTGACGTTGAGCTCCTCGAACACCGCCTCGATGACGAAGTCGGCGTCGGCAAACGCTTCCTTCGACACCGATCCGGTGACGAGAGCCCGGGTCCGGTTGGCGGCGTCGGGGCTGATCCGGCCCTTCTGCAGCAGTTTGTCCACCTCGGCGTGCACGTAGCCCACGCCCTTGTCCACGCGGGCCTGGTCGATATCCGTCATCACCACGGGCACCTTGAGCTGGCGGGCGAAGAGCAGGGCGAGCTGGCTGGCCATCAGGCCGGCACCCACGACGCCGATTTTGGTCACCGGACGTGCCAGCTTGCGGTCCGGGGCGCCGGCGGGGCGCTTGGACCGGCGCTGCACGAGGTCAAGGAAGGCGTAGACGGTGGAGCGGAACTCGTCGGTCTGCATCAGGTCCGCGAGCGTCTCGCATTCCAGCTCCGCGGACTGGGCCTGCGTCAGCGTGCGGTTGGCTTCCATCACCTCGAGGACCTTGGCCGGCGCCGGGGAGGCGTTGGAGGTCTTGGCCTCCACGTACGACCGGCCCGCGGCGATGGCGCCCGCCCAGCGGGCCGCGACCTCCGGGGTAGAGGGATCAACGGCGTTGGTGCGTTCCGGGCTCACGGAGCCTGCGATGACCTGCGCGGCCCACGCGACGGACTGCTCGACGAAGTCGGCGGGCTCGAAGATGGCGTCCGCCATGCCCAGCTTGAACGCCTGTGGCCCGGTCAGCGTCCGGTTGTTGCTCAGCGGGTTCTCGATCATCACCTTGACGGCGTTTTCCGGCCCGATCAGCCGCGGCAGGATGTACACCCCGCCCCAGCCGGGGATGAGCCCGATGAACGCCTCAGGCAGGGCCAGGGCCCCGGCCCCGGTGGACACGGTGCGGTAGGTGGACTGCAGGGCGATCTCCAGCCCGCCGCCGAGGGCGAGGCCGTTGATGAAGGCGAAGCTGGGCACACCCAGATTCGCCAGCGTGGAGTAGACGTCGTGGCCGAGCTGGGCCATCCACAGGCCGTGTTCGCGGCCGCTGAGGGACTTCACCGTGGACAGGTCTGCGCCGGCGACCAGGAAGTAGGGCTTGCCGGTGACGCCGACGCCCACGATCTCGCCGCGGGCGGCGCGCTCCCTGAGCCCTTCCAGGACGGTGCCGAGTTCGATCAGGGTGTTGGGACCCAGCGTGGTGGGCTTGGAGTGGTCCAGGCCGTTGTCCAGTGTGACCAGGGCGAAGGTGCCGGGGCTCCTGCCGTCCACCGCCGGCAGGTCGATGTCCTGGACGTAGGAGTGGGTGACGGTCTCGTTCGGGAAGAGGTCGGCAAGCTTGCGGAAATCGGCGGCGCTCATGCTGAGGCTCCAGTCTCGGTGGTGGTGGCGGTCGTCTCTTCGAGGGCGAGGCCGTAGGCGGGGTGGTGCGGGTTCTCCCAGATCACGGTGGCGCCCATGCCGAGGCCGATGCACATCGTGGTCATGCCGAAGCGGACCGTGGGGTCCTCCTCGAACTGGCGGGCCAGCTGGTTCATCAGCCGCACGCCGGAGGACGCGAGAGGGTGGCCGACGGCGATCGCCCCGCCGTAGCGGTTGACCCGGGGGTCGTCGTCGGCGATGCCGAAGTGGTCCAGGAAGCTGAGCACCTGGACGGCGAAGGCCTCATTGATTTCGAACAAGCCGATGTCCCCGATGCCCAGCCCGGCGTTTTTGAGCGCCTTCTCCGTGGCCGGGACCGGGCCGATGCCCATGACTTCGGGTTCGACGCCGGCGAAGGCGTAGCTGACCAGGCGCATCTTGACCGGCAGGCCCAGTTCCTCGGCGGCGTCGGCGGAGGCCAGCAGGGCGGCGGTGGCGCCGTCGTTGAGTCCGGCGGCGTTGCCGGCGGTGACCCGGCCATGGGCGCGGAACGGGGTCTTGAGCGCGGCGAGGTCGTCCACCGACGTGCCCGGCCGCGGCGGCTCGTCCACCGTGTTCACGGTCCAGCCCTGGCCCGGTTTTATCGTGGCGACGGGCACCAGGTCCGGCTGGATCTGCTCCCTGGCGTAGGCGGCCGCGAGCTTGTCCTGGGAGGCGACGGCGTAGGCGTCGGTGCGGACCTTGGTGATGGCGGGAAAGCGGTCGTGCAGGTTCTCGGCGGTGTTGCCCATGTTCAGGGCCGCCGGGTCCACGATCCGTTCGGACATAAAGCGCGGGTTGGGGTCCGCGCCGGCGCCCATCGGGTGGTTGCCCATGTGTTCGACGCCGCCGGCGATCACGACGTCGTAGGCGCCGAAGCCAATGCCGCTCGCGGTGGTGGTCACGGCCGTCATGGCGCCGGCGCACATCCGGTCGATCGCAAAGCCCGGCACGGTCCGCGGCAGCCCGGCCAGCAGGGCGGCGGTGCGGCCGATGGTCAGGCCCTGGTCGCCGGTCTGGGTGGTGGCAGCGATGGCCACTTCGTCGATGCGTTCGGCCGGCAGGGACGGGTTGCGGCGCATCAGTTCGCGGATGCATTTGACCACCAGGTCGTCGGCGCGTGTTCCGGCGTAGATGCCCTTTTCGCCGGCGCGGCCGAACGGGGTGCGGACGCCGTCGACAAAAACGACATCGCGTATGGCGCGGGGACGTGCGGCGCGGGGACCCGCGGTCCTGTTTCTTCCGAGGCTCGGCTTTGCGCCGCTGTCTTTTCCGCTGCTGGGGTTGCCGCTGCTGGGGGGCTGGCTCACGTGTTACTCCTCATCGAGACATGGGTGCCGGATCCGCGCCCCGGGCTCAAGGAGCCAGGGGCAGCAGGAGGCCGGGCGACATCAGACAACATGTTACTCGTCAGTAACATAGCTGGCAAGGAGTTCGTGGCGCGCCGCCGGGGAGAAGTTCCGGGAGCCGGCGCGGCCGGTCCTAGGGCGCCGTGTCCGGCGCTGCGTCCGTCGTGGCCGGCACGGACTTGGCTTCCTTCACGGGCAGCGGCTGCGGGTTCTGGAAGGCCTCGGCAACGAGGGGCGCGACGAGTTCAATCTGCCACTGGCGGGCCCCCAGGTTCGCCAGTTCCTCGGCGATGCCTTCGTCGCTGGGCTCGACCGGCGGGCGCCAGCAGACGCGGCGGAGGTAATCCGGCGTCAGCAGGTTTTCCACCGGCATGTTCAGCTCCTCGGCCTTGGCCTGCAGCAGCGGCCGGGCGGTGGCAAGCCGGGCGGCGGCCTCCGGGTCCCGGTCGGCCCAGACGCGCGGGGGCGGGGGAGCGTTGGTGGGCAGGTGCAGGGGAGGGAGGTCCTCGAGGGTGCGGGCGGTGCTGATGCAGCGCAGCCACCGCGGCGCCTCGCGCTGGGCGGCGCGGCCGTGGAAGCCCTTGGTGCCCAGCAGCTGGGGCACGGTGGCGGGCATGGCCTTGGCGGCGGCGACGAGGGCGGAATCGGGGATGAGCCGGCCGGGGGCGACGTCGCGCTTCTGTGCCAGCGAGTCGCGCTCAAGCCACAGTTCGCGGACCGCGGCCAGCTGGCGCCGGTCGCGGATCTGGTGCAGCCCGGAGGTCTTGCGCCACGGGTCCACGCGGGGCGGCGCCTGCCCGGTCTCGAGGATGGCGGCGAATTCCTGTTCGGCGAAGTCCAGCTTGCCGTCGGCGACCAGGAGCTCAATGAGTTCCTCGCGCAGCTCGGTGAGGACCTCGACGTCGAGCGCGGCGTAGCGCAGCCACGGTTCCGGCAGCGGCCGGGTGGACCAGTCGGCCGCGGAGTGTTCCTTCGCGAGGCCAAAGCCGAGGAGCTGTTCGATCACGGCGGCGAGTCCCACCCGGGGGAGCCCGGCGAGGCGGGCCGCGAGCTCGGTGTCAAAGAGTTTGTCCGGCCACATGCCGAGTTCGGACAGGCAGGGCAGGTCCTGGCTGGCCGCGTGCAGGATCCATTCGACGCCGTGCAGGGCGTCGTTGACGATGGCCAGGTCCTTGAAGGGTTCGGGATCAATCAGCCAGGTGCCGGAGCCCTCCCGGCGGATCTGGACCAGGAAGGCGCGCTGGCCGTACCGGAAACCGGAGGCCCGCTCGGCGTCCACTCCCGCGGGGCCGTGGCCTGCTGCGAGGGCCGCGGCGCAGCGTTCCAGGCCGGACTGCGTTTCAATGACAAGCGGCACACCGTCGCGGGGGGCATCGAGATCGATGATCTCGGGGACCAGGCTGTCGAAGCCGTCCACCGCGATGTGGGCTGTGGTGTCAGCCGCCTCGGTCTTGCTTTGCACTGTGTTGGCGGCCGCGCCCGCGGTGGTGATTTCCGGAATATGAGGGGTCATGATGACTTCAGTTTAGCGACAACACGGTGTCGGGGGCCGCGCTTCCGCCAAAGCGAAGCACGTTCCCCCGGTGCGCGGGCCGCATTTCAGGCCAGTCCGCGGCGCCAGCGCGGCAGCGGCGTGACGCCTTCGGGCAGCGGGGGAAGGCCCGCGAACGTGCAGACCATGTCCGACCAGGCCTCAAGGTGGGACGTGATGTCGGGTGTGGCCGGAGTCCAGGATGCCCGGAGCTCAATGTCGATCGAATTGGGCCGGTCCGCTAGAGTCCCAAAGCTTTCGGACAGCACCCGGGTCGCGGTGCCGCCGGCCGAGCGGTATGGGGCGGCATGGTTTTCGAGGGCTTCAGCGAGCCACGCCCACGCGACGGAGCCGAGCATTTCGTCGTTGCCCATTTCCGGCTCCAGCTGGGCGCGGATGTAGGTGACAATCCGGAACTCGCCCTCCCAGACCGCGGACCCGTCGGGATCGTGCAGCAGGATGAAGCGGCCGGTGGCCAGCTCGATGTCGTCGCTGGCGGACGCCCGCGCCAAGGCCGCGGCCGCAGGGCCGTGAACGGCGACGGAGGGCGCCGCCCCGCCGGGGGCGACAACTTCTGCCCCGAGGGCGACGGAGAATGGCGCCAGCCGCGCGGGCGCCGGGATCTCCTCCAGGCGCAGCTCATTGCGGGTTCGTGCCTGCCGAAGGGTTCCCAAGGCAAAGAGAAAATCCGCCGGAACCTGGTCGAGTGCGTTCACAATGGAAGATTATGCAAGGGGCGCTCCCAAGCCCGGCAGGCTCGCCGCCGCTGCCCCGTCCGGCTTTCACCGGGCCGGGCGACGGCGGCCGTCCTGCCGCCGGGGTCAGCCGGCAGCGAGTTCGCGCCTGATGGCAGCGATGAAGGAATCAACGTCGTCCTCGGTGGTGTCGAACGAGCACATCCAGCGGACCTCACGTTTCGCCTCGTTCCAGTCGTAGAAACGGAAGGATTCGCGCAGCCGGTCCGCAACTCCGGCCGGCAGGATCGCGAACACGCCGTTGGACTCGGTCTTCTGGCTCAGTTCCACGCCGGGGATGGACTCGACGCCGGCACGCAGCCGGGCAGCCATCGCGTTGGCGTGCGAAGCGGAGCGCAGCCACAGGTCACCCTCGAGCAGGGCGATGAACTGGGCGGACATGAACCGCATCTTGGAGGCCAGCTGCATGTTCATCTTGCGCAGGTAGATCAGCCCCTGGGCCGCGGCCGGGTTCAGCGCCACCACGACCTCGCCGAAGAGCAGTCCGTTCTTGGTGCCGCCGAAGGAGAGGATGTCCACGCCGGCGTCGCGGGTGAAGGCCCGCAGCGGCACGCCCAGGTGGGCGGCGGCGTTGGCCAGCCGGGCGCCGTCCATGTGCAGCTTCATGCCCTTGGAATGGACATGCTCCGCGATGGCCCGGACCTCGTCGGGGGTGTAGCAGGTGCCGAGCTCGGTGGTCTGGGTGATGGACACCGCCAGCGGCTGGGCGCGGTGCTCGTCGCCCCAGCCCCACGCCTCCTTGTCGATCAGCTCGGGGGTGAGCTTGCCGTCCGCCGTGGGGACCTGGAGCAGTTTGATGCCGCCGATCCGCTCCGGTGCGCCGTTCTCGTCCATGTTGATGTGGGCGGTCGACGCGCAGACGACGGCGCCCCAGCGCGGCAGCAGGGACTGCAGCGACAGCACATTGGCGCCGGTGCCGTTAAAGACCGGGAAGCATTCGATTCCCTCACCGAAGTGCTGCTCCATCAGCTGCTGCAGCCGGGCGGTGTAGGCGTCCTCGCCGTAGGAGACCTGGTGGCCCTCGTTGGCAGCGGCCAGGGCGGCCAGCACCTCGGGGTGGACGCCGGAGTAGTTGTCCGAGGCAAAGCCACGGACGGAGGGATCGTGGAGCCGCACGGCAGTGCTGGCAGGGGCAATTTCAACTGTGCTTGTCATCGGTTTGCTCACGCTTTCAGTCTAAGGAGGTCCGGGCCCAGGGGCTAAGTCCAGGGTCCGGGCTCAGGGCTTGGGCTCGGGGCCCAGCAGTATCCGACGGCCGTTCAGCTCGGCCGCGGGGGAGGTGAAGAGCCCGACGGCGGCAGCCGCCAGGTCCTCCACGTCGGTGAATCCTGGGAAGCGGCGCTCCGGCGACTTCGCCCGCATGGCCGCGTCCACGAGGGCCTTCACCACGAAGACCACCGCGGCGCTGCGCTGTTCCACGGGGTCTTCCTTGCGGCCAGACTGGCTCGCCTGGAACCCGTCGGCGAGGGCCAGGGTCCAGGCTTCAGCGGCGGCCTTGGCGGCCGCGTAGCTGGCGCCGCCCGCCGTCGGCTTGGCCGCCGCGGTGGAGGAAACCATGGCGAAGCGCCCGGCGTCCGAGGCGGCGAGATCGTCGTAGAAGACCCGTGTGACGTTCCGCAGCGTGGTGATGGCGCCGCGTTCCAGGAATTCCCAGTCCTCGTCGCTCTGGTCCGTGATGCCCTTCGCGCCGCGCCAGCCGCCGACCAGGTGGATGACGCCGTCGACCGACCCTCCCGTTCCGGCCAGCCGGGCATGCACCGCCGTGTGCAGCGACCGGACCTCGGCGAGGTCCGCGAGGTCGCACACCAGCGGCGTGACGCCGCTGCCGGCTTCCGCGGCGGCCGCCTCAATCCGGGGCCCGTCCGAGCCCACAGTGAAGACGGTGTGCCCGGCGTGGCGCAGGGCGCGGGCGGCAGCGATCCCCGAAGGGCCGCTGCCGCCCGTGACCAGGACGTTCAGAGGGCGTCCGGTACTCATCCGGCGTTCAGGGCTGTGTTTGCCGTGCCGGTGGAGCCCGTGTCGGACGTGCCCGTGATGCCGGCCGTGGACTCGATGACCGGGCGCATCTTCTTCTCGAGGGCCTCGTAGAACATCGAGAGCGGGAACTCGTCGTCGAGCACCTGGTCGGTGAGCCCGCGCGGCGGGCCGGCCAGCGGCAGCGCGTCCGGACCCTTGGCCCAGACCGAGGCAGGGTTGGGCGTGACAGTGCCCGAGATCAGCTCGTAGGCAGCCAGCCAGTGCGCCATCTTCGGGCGGTCGATCGAGCGCCAGTAAAGCTCCTCGATCCTGGCGCCGAGTTCAACCACGACGTCGGCGGCCTCGTCCCAGTCGATGCTGAGTTTGCTGTCGGTCCAGTGCAGCACGTGGTGCTGGTGCATCCACGCGAACAGCAGTTGGCCGCCGAGGCCGTCGTAGTTGCGGACCCGGGTGCCGGTGATGGCGAAGCGGAAGATCCGGTCGAAGATGACGGCGTACTGGACCAGCTTGGCGTGCCGGCGGGCCTCGGGATCGGCGTCCTCGTCCTTTTCGATCTTTACGGATTCGCGGAAGGCGGTCAGGTCGCAGCGCAGTTCCTCGAGGGAGTAGAGGAAGTAGGGCATGCGCTGCTTGATCATGAACGGGTCGAAGGGCAGGTCGCCGCGCATGTGGGTGCGGTCGTGGATGAGGTCCCACATCACGAAGGTTTCCTGGGTCAGCTCCTGGTCCTCGAGCAGGCCGGCGGCGTCCGCCGGCAGCTGCAGCGAGGTGATGTCCGCGGCGGCGCGGAGCACGCGGCGGAAGCGGGCCGCCTCGCGGTCGGCGAAGATGGCGCCCCAGGTGAAGGTGGGGGTCTGGCGGACGGCGACGGTTTCCGGGAACAGCACCGCGGAGTTGGTGTCGTAGCCGGGGGTGAAGTCCAGGAAGCGGATCGGGACGAAGAGCTTGTTGGAGTATTCACCCTCCTCCAGGCCGGCGATGAACTCGGGCCAGATGACCTCGATCAGCACCGCCTCGACCAGGCGGTTGCTGCTGCCGTTCTGGGTGTACATCGGGAAGACCACGAGGTGCCGCAGGCCGTTCACGCGGTGCTGCTGCGGCTGGAAGGCCTGCAGGGAGTCCAGGAAGTCGGGCACGCCGAAGCCGCCGTCGGCCCAGCGGCCGAAGTCCGTCACGAGGAGGGAGAGGTAGTCGGCGTCGTGCGGAAAGGCGGGAGCCAGGGCCTCAATGGCCGCCGTGATCGTGCGGACATGCTCCGCGGCCGCCTCGTGGTTCGCGGTCTCCGGAACGGAGCCGTCCTGAACCTGCAGTGCCTGCAATGCGGTGGCGGCAGCCTTGAGCTGCAGCCATTCCGGGGAGCTGGCGGAGATCGGGGCAGTGGTGGTGATAGCGGTGGTGGTCATCGTCAGCGGGCGCCTTTCTGTGTACTGGGAGCGTCGCTCGTCAGTGAATAAAACGAGCGTAGCAAGCAAACAGGAGCCCTAATGCAAAATCGGGTTGAGCATAAGAAAGTCTGTGGCAAGTGGGTTGCGCAGACCGGGTCAGCTCCAGCGGCCGCGGGGCTGCCCCACACTGCAGGGGACCCCCGCCGGGCCCGCGGGTGCGGCTCCGGCGGGGGTCCCCAGGGAAATCCGGCCCCGGCGCCAGGCTACTGGCCGGCGTCGTCCGTTGAGACCAGCTTCAGGGAGACGGAATTGATGCAGTAGCGCTGGTCGGTCGGGGTCCCGTAGCCCTCGCCCTCAAAGACATGGCCCAGATGCGAATCGCAGTTGGCGCAGCGGACCTCGACGCGTTCCATCCCCAGGGTGCGGTCGTGGATGTACTTCACCGTGCCGTCGGCGAGCGGTGCCCAGAAGGAGGGCCACCCGCAGTGCGAGTCGAACTTCTCCTGGCTGGTGAAGAGCTCCGAACCGCAGGCGCGGCACTGGTAAACGCCCGCGGTGTGGGTATCCCAGTACTCGCCGGTGTAGGGCCGCTCGGTGCCCGCCTGGCGGAGCACCCGGTACTCCTCGGGCGTCAGTTCCTGGCGCCACTGCTCGTCGGACTTGTCAGCCGGCGAGGTGCCAAGCTGCGCGGTGCGGCCTTCTGTGGCGCTGCCGGCACCGGACCCGGCGGGGGCGGCGACAGGCGTGACTTTTGGCTTGTTACTAAAGATGCTCATAGCCTCAATAACGCTCAGGAGTCCCCGATAAATCCCGATCCGGCGTACAGATGCAGGACCGGCAGGCCCAGCTTGTCCTGGGCCTTGGTGGCCCAGTCCGTGTGGAAGGTATCCGCGACGGCGTGCGGGCGGGTGATCACCACGGCCTGCCCGGCGCCGAGTTCCTTGACCTTGGCGACCATGCTGTCGACGGCCTTGCCCTCGAGGATTTCGCCGGTCACGCCGCTGCCGAGTCCGGCCAGGGCCGCGAGGGAGACGGCCAGGGTCTCGGCGGCTTCGGCGCGTTCCCCGGCGGGGTCGGAGTGTCCCGTCAGCTCACGGAAGGCCTTGGAGATTTCCAGCAGGGAGAGGTTCTCCAGGAAATCCACCAGGAGGTGCCGCTCGGTGCTGGCCGGAACCAGGACCACCAGCGGTGCATCACCCCCGGCGAGCAGGGTTTCGATGTTGACGCGGTCGTCCGCGCCCAGGGGCTCTTCTGTCAGGATGACGATTGGATCACTCATGCCCCCAGCCTAGTCGCGCCCCGGTGGGCCCGCACGGATTGGAGCCCGTGTGCCCACCGTCGGTGGTCCCTGGCGCCCCGGATGCCACTCCGGACGCTGAGTTCGGTAAGAATGGTGCCATGGCTTCCTCCTCACGCCTCCTGCCGGACCCGCAGCTGATCTCCACCGTCCGTGGAAAAGCTGCCCGCGCCGTCGCGGACTCCGCCGGCGAAGTTTCGGTCACAGGCAGTGCCAAATGGGCGCTGGGCGGCATCATCGGCGGCAGCGCCGCGGCCGGACTGCTCGCCGCAGGATCCTCTGCCCTTGCCCTCTATTTCGCCCGGCGTGTGATCACTCCGGCCAAGGTCCGGGAAGAGGACCAGGAGGTTCTGGCAGTGATCCGGGGCGGTCACCGGCTGCAGGTCATCCTCGCCGCCACGCCCGAGGCAACGGTCGAGGGCGTCTACGGACTGTTCTTTGACGGCGGCCGGGGACACGCCCGGATCGGCCGGATCGTGTCCTATTCGCCGGCGGAGCGCACGGTGCAGCGCGAAGTCGAGGCCGTCTACAGCGGCGACCTCAGCAAGACCCGCCGCGGATACTGGAGCGGAGCCGCCTACCCGGACCCTGCCAGCATCGGCCTTCCGTCGGAAGACGTGGACATCGCGGTCGACGGCGGGACGGCCCCGGCGTGGCTGGTCCGGGCACCGCAGGAATCCGGCATCTGGGCGATCATGGTGCACGGCCGCGGCGCGAGCCGGCAGGAATGCCTGCGGGCGGTCCGGACGGCACGGGAACTGGGCATGTCCAGCCTGCTGATCACCTACCGCAACGACGGACTGGCGCCCTCGGCGCAGGACGGACGCTACGGCCTGGGCTCCACCGAGTGGCGTGACGTCGAGGCAGCCATCGGCTTTGCCCTGGAGCAGGGGGCCCGTGAAGTGGTGCTCTTTGGCTGGTCCATGGGCGGCGCCATCTGCCTCCAGACCGCCGACCTGTCCCGGTACCACCACCTGATCCGGGCCATGGTGCTCGATGCCCCGGTGATCAACTGGGTTAACGTGCTGGCACACCACGCCGAGCTCAACCGGATCCCGTCGGCGGTGGGCCGGTACGGACAGCTGATGATGAGCCACAAACTGGGCCGGCGGCTGACCGGCCTCGCCGCGCCGGTGGACCTGAAAGCAATGGACTGGGTGTCCCGTGCAGTGGAACTGCGGACGCCGACCCTGATCATCCACAGCGTCGACGACGAATACGTCCCCTATGGCCCGTCCGCTGCCCTGGCCGAGAAGAACCCGGAGATGGTCACCTTTGAGATGTTCGACCGTGCCCGGCACACCAAGGAATGGAACGTGGATCCGGAGCGCTGGGAACGGCTGGTCGCCGCCTGGCTGGGGCAGCAGATAGCACCCCGCCCGAATCCTGGCCAGCAGGATCCCGAGGCGCCTGCTCCCGCTTAGGTCCTGCCGGAGCCGATCCGCGCCGTGCGTGCCCCGGTGAGGCGGATCAGTTCCGCCGGGCTCAGTTCGATGTCGAGGCCGCGCCGCCCGCCCGACACCAGGATGGTGTCCAGGTCCAGGGCGCTGTCATCCACAACCGTGGGGGAGGGCTGCCGCTGTCCCAGCGGCGAGATGCCGCCGAGCACGTAGCCGGTGCGGCGCTCTGCCGCCGCCGGATCCGCCATGGTCGCCTTCTTGCCGCCCAGCGCGGCCGCCATCGCCTTGAGGTCCAGGTTGCCGCTCACGGGCACGACGCCGACGGCGAGCCGGCCGTCGACGTCGACCATCAGGGTTTTGAACACCCGGGCCGGGTCGACGCCGAGCACCTCCGCGGCTTCCAGCCCGTAGCTGGCGGCCGCAGGGTCATGGCTGTACGGGTGGGCGACGAAGGGAACCCCGGCGGCCGCCAGTGCTGCGGTGGCCGGGGTTCCCTGTGACGCCTGCTTGCGTGCCAATTTGTCCGGGTGCCTGCGTGGGTGGGCGACCGGGCGTCAGGGCTGCTGCGGGAGGGCAGCAACCTTGCGCTTGATCCGGCCCAGCATTGCCGTCATCCCGCGCATCCGCAGCGGAGTGATGGCCCGGGTGAGGCCCAGCAGCTCTGGCATGTCGTCCGGCACGGCCAGGATCTCCGCGGGGCTCAGCCCGTCGAGGCCCTCGTGCAGCACACCGGCAAAGCCGCGGGTGGTGGGGGCCTCGGGCGGTGCCTTGAAGTAGAGCCGGACGCTCTCGGCAGCGCCGCCGTCGGACTTTTCCGTTTCGATGGTCAGGAACAGCGGCGACTGGCACTCGACCACCTGCTCCATCAGTTCCGGGTGGTCCTTGAGCCGGTCCGGGAGCTCCGGGAGTTCACGGGAGAACTCGAGCAGGAGCTGGAGCCGTTCGGGTTCGGTGACGGCCTGGAAGTCGTCAACAATTTCCGCCAGTGCGGTGGGGAGGGCAGCAGTATTCATCTCTTCCAGCTTACGCCCGGGCTAGCGGGCGGCGGGGACCGCGCCGCGTTCGCTGCCCTTGACGATCGGGACGCGGACGGCGTTGCCCCATTCGGTCCAGGAACCGTCGTAGTTGCGGACCGTCTCGAAGCCCAGCAGGTACTTGAGGGCGAACCAGGTGTGGCTGGAACGCTCGCCGATGCGGCAGTACGCCACGACGTCGTCGCCTTCCTTCAGCCCTGCCTCGCCCAGGTACAGCGCCTCAAGTTCGGGGCGGGTCCGGTAGGTGCCGTCCTCGGCGGCCGCCCGGGCCCACGGGATGGAGGCCGCGGTGGGGATGTGCCCCCCGCGCAGGGCGCCTTCCTCGGGGTAGGCCGGCATGTGGGTGCGCTGGCCGGTGTACTCCTCGGTGGAACGGACGTCGATGAGCGGCTTGCCGAAGTGGGCCAGCACGTCGTCCTTGAACGCGCGGATCGGGGCGTCATTGCGCTCGACGACGGGGTACTCGCCGGGGGTGATTACGGGCTTGTCCGTGGTGAGGGCGCGGCCCTCGGCGATCCACTTGTCCCGGCCGCCGTCGAGCAGCCGGACGTCCTCATGCCCGAAGAGCTCGAAGACCCAGAGGGCGTAGGCTGCCCACCAGTTGGATTTGTCGCCGTAGATGACGACGGTGCTGTCGCGGGAGATTCCCTTGGCCGCGGCGAGGGCGGCGAACGCGGCGCCGTCGACGTAGTCGCGGGTGACCTCGTCATTCAGGTCCGTGTGCCAGTCGATCTTCACGGCTCCCGGGATGTGGCCGACCTCGTACAGCAGCACATCCTCGTCGGACTCCACCACCACGAGCTTGCCGTCGGCGAGGGCGCCGGAGTCGATCGCGGCGGCCAGCCAGTCGGTGGACACGAGCCGCCCGGGGTGGGCGTAGGCGGCGAACTTCTCGTTCTGCTCAACGGGGTAGGGCATTGAAATGGCCTTTCACTGAAACGGTCAGGAGGCCGGGCCATGGAGGGATCGCGTGCGGCGCCGGGCCTTCTCCAACACTAGCCACGCCCCGCCGGGATTGCCCCTCCGGGTTCACACTCGGAAATATGGCCTTCGTCACGTGCTGTCCGCCCGGCCCACGCGTGCCGACGGGCAGTCCGCGCATTGCCGGTATTCTTTCTGGGGACAAGAGACCAGCAGAACGGACCACCTTGGTACAGATCGAACAGCTCGCCGCCCGCACCCCGGCAGTTTCAGTGGATGAACTCCTCAACGGGTTTTATCCGTCGCCGCGCTTCGGTGAGGTTTCGTTTTCCAGCTACCGGCCGGATCCGGCGCAGCCCAGCCAGGCCTCCGCGGTCAGGGCGCTGGAGGGATTTGCGGCCAACGTCGGTGCCCGCGACGGCGACGGGCTCTTCAAACGCCTCTTCGGCAAGAAGGACATGTCCCGCGCCGGGATCTACCTCGACGGCGGCTTCGGCGTCGGCAAGACCCACCTGCTCGCCTCGCTGTGGCACGCAGCCCCGGGGCCCAAGGCCTTCGGCACCTTCGTTGAATACACCAACCTGGTCGGGGCGCTCTCCTTCCGGAAGACGGTCGAGGCCCTGAGCCACTACAAGCTGGTCTGCATCGACGAATTCGAGCTCGACGATCCGGGCGACACGGTGCTGATGTCCCGCCTCATGCGGGAACTGGCCGACGCCGGCGTCAAGCTCGCGGCCACCTCCAACACGCTGCCGGGTTCCCTCGGCGACGGCCGCTTTGCCGCCGTCGACTTCGCCCGGGAGATCCAGGTGCTGGCGGACCAGTTCGACGTGGTCCGGATCGACGGCGAGGACTTCCGCCACCGCGGCCTGCCCGCCGCGCCGCAGCCGCTGCCGAACGACCAGCTGACGCACCACATGCAGAACGAGTTCCACGGCAAGACGGTGGCCCGCGACGAGTTCAGCACCCTGATCAACCACCTGGCCGGTGTCCACCCGAGCCGGTACCGCCAGATGCTGGACGGGATCGAGGGTGTGGTCTGGAAAAACGTCCACACCATCACCGAGCAGGCCGTCGCGCTGCGTTTCGTGGTGCTCGCGGACCGGCTGTACGACAAGGACGTGCCCATCCTGGCCAGTGGCGTCCCGTTCGACCAGCTCTTCACCGAGGACATGATGACCGGCGGGTACATGAAGAAGTACTTCCGCGCCGTCTCGAGGCTCACCGCCCTGGCCCGCGAGGGCCAGAACCACGAACCCTCCTAACGCCTAAAGCAACGCGGGGTCACTTTCGGCCCATCCCGACGCATCGGATGGGCCGGAAGTGACTGTAGGTTGCTTCGTTAGGCGCCGTTCGACGCTGCCAAAGCGTCGTTAAACGCCGGAGGTGCCGGTGCCACCTCTCGGCGGGACCGGCACCTCGCTGACGTATCTGGGTCAGAGGCCAGGCTGGCGGGGTTCCCCGGTAACGGGGGGCTGACCGGCGACGGGATTCTGCTCGGCGACGGGGGCCGTGTTCGGCCGGTCGTTCGCTTTGTCCACGAAGTCGGAAGCGCCTCGCTGCACGGAATCGATTTTGTCGGCGTGCTTTCCGCCGGTCTTGGAGTCGACGAAATCGCCGGCCTTTTCGATGCCGTCCTTGATGGCTTGTTCGTTGCCACCAATTACTTTCTGAGCCTTGCCCTTTAGATCGTCAAGTAAACCCACGGGCACCTCCCTTCGGTCGCGGAGCCAGATCGCTCCTAGCGATTTCTACCCTAGCGGGAGGCAGCGGGGGTGCCAAGGGTGTCCGCCCACAGGGTAAAAGATGCCGGGCCAGGTGCACAGGGTATAACGCCCCCCCAGAGCGAGGACTGGGGTCAGGGGAACCGGCCCCGTGGCCCGGGGCCGCAGGGCGCAAAAAAGAGCAGCTCCGGGGGAGCTGCTCTTGTGGTGGGCGATACTGGGATCGAACCAGTGACCTCTTCCGTGTCAGGGAAGCGCGCTACCGCTGCGCCAATCGCCCGCAACCGGAAGGATCCGGAGTGGAGTTGTAATGAAGAGAGCGGACGACGAGATTCGAACTCGCGACATCCACCTTGGCAAGGTGGTGCTCTACCAGCTGAGCTACGTCCGCATTTTAGTCCATGCCGGCTGGGCCGGTGGTACTGCATCAAGCAAGTTGCCTTGCTCTGGTGGGCGATACTGGGATCGAACCAGTGACCTCTTCCGTGTCAGGGAAGCGCGCTACCGCTGCGCCAATCGCCCCTTGCATCCGACCGAAACCGGAAACCAGGGTTTTCACCGAGGTGGGTACGGGATTCGAACCCGTGTATACGGCTTTGCAGGCCGCTGCCTCGCCTCTCGGCCAACCCACCGTGTAGATAGGATTCCGAAGAACCTTACCGTGACAGTGTCCTGCGAGCGGACGACGAGATTCGAACTCGCGACATCCACCTTGGCAAGGTGGTGCTCTACCAGCTGAGCTACGTCCGCATTATTGTCTGCAATTCCCCGCCGCAATCGGCATTTCCTCGCGTTCCAACGAGTAAGAACTCTATAGGAGGTTCATGGAACTTACAAATCGAGAGGGCGACGGCGGACGCGGAGAGCGCTGCATCGTTGAGTTTTAGCGGTTCTTGCTAATTACAGCCCTGTAATTCGCGCTCGATTTCAAGCCGGCTTCCGTTGGCCCAGGCTGGCTTCCAGCACCTCAGCGGAGGACTCATTCGGTGACCTGCGCGGAACGCAGCGCTCCGATTTCTAAATTCCGCCAGGGTGGGCTAGCATTCAATGGCATTGGGGCGATTGGCGCAGTGGTAGCGCGCTTCGTTCACACCGAAGAGGTCACTGGTTCGAACCCAGTATCGCCCACCCAAGAAATGGTCCGTTCCGCTCACCGAGCGGGGCGGACCATTGTTGTTAGTGCAGTTGGGCTGCTGTTGGCCCCACTGTCAGAGCCCCGTGAAAGAGTCTTGCCATGACCGCCCCACTTCTTGCGCACGCCACGGACTACGGCCGGATGTATGCCCGCTCCACCTCGGAGCAGTTCTCCGTGCCGTCCATTACCACCGTGATCGGGCAGCAGCCCCACGGCCTGGATGGATGGTTTGGATACATGGGCGCCAACAGCCTGGCCCAGGACCCGACACTTCCCGGCATTCTCGGCAGCCCGGCCAAGGTCCGCCAGGCCGTGAGCCGCGCTGCCAAGGCGGCGGAGACCTACCGCGACGACGCGGCGAAGCGAGGGGACCGGGTGCACAACTACTGCGAACAGGTTGCCTTGCGTGCACTGGGTCGCCCGCACCAGATGAAGGAAACCCGCGACGCCCTCGCGGCCAACGGTGACGAAGCCTTCGCGGCCCGCTTCGACGAGTGGTGGGAACTCTTCCAGGTGGAGCCGATCGCTCCGGAAATTACCGTCTGGAACAAGACCGTCGGCTACGCCGGCACCCTGGACCTCGTTGCCAAGATCAACGGCCGTACCTGCCTCATCGACTACAAGACCAAGGGCACCAGCCGCGACGGCACCGTCAAACCCCTGGATGACAAAGTAGTCATGCAGCTCGTGGCCGGCATGAAGGCCGAGGAAAGCCTCGTGGACCCGGTTGCAGGGGAGTGGGAAGCCTGGCAGCACGGTGAATCGCCTATCCTGCTCGCGGTTGCCATCGGTCAGACGGAAGTCCGCCCACTGCGCGCCAACCCGGAAGTCCTGAAGCACCACTGGTGGAAGTTCTGCGCCCTGCGGCGCGTCTGGGAAATGTCCGCCGACACCACTGCCGCCGGAACGGCGCTGCTCCCACTCCTACCGCCGCCTATCACCCGGTAGTCCGACCCCAGGGTCAGGCTGCGGTGCTGCCGAGGTCTGCGGGGCGGAAGTAGTAGTTGCGTCTAGGTTTTTGGCGTGGGTCTATGTGGGGTGGCGGGATGAACCAGGGGATGCCGGTGCGTACCTGGATGGTCCAGTGTTCCTTGTGGATCACGTGGTGGTGATGGGAACAGAGAAGTGCCGCGTTCTCTGTGCCGGTCGTTCCGCCGCGGGACCAGTAGTCGATGTGGTGCGCTTCGCACCAGGGCGCGGGGATGGTGCAGCCGGGGAACGCGCAGCCCTGGTCGCGGGCGGTGAGGGCTTTGCGGAGGTGCGGCGGGAAGACCCGTGAGGTCCGGCCGATGTCCAGGATCCGGCCTTCGCCGCCGAGGAGCACCGGGATGATGTCCGCGTCGCAGGCGATCTTCCTGACCGTGGAGGCGGTGACCGGGCCGGTGAAGAGCAGGTTTCCGGTGTGCTCCGTCGTGGCGCCGGGCCGGAACGGGCCGCCGGCGGTGCCCTGCAGGTCGGCGTCGCTGGTCCCGTTGGTGCGTCCGAGCCGGGTGAGGAGGTCGCGGTAGTCGATGGTGACCATGACCTGGGGGCGGAGTCCTCCGGCGGCGGGCAGCGTGCCGGCGGCGAGGGCGATTTTGGCGGCGCCGACGAGGCCGTCGAGGCGTTTCTGCGGGCGTGAGCGAAGGTCGAGCGGGACGTCCACGCCGTCATTCCCTCTGTCCGGTGCCCCACCGGCGGCGGCGGTTTCCGGTGTCTCCGCGGCGGTGGTGCGGGGGTTGGTGGCGGTGTTCATGACGGTGAGGAGGTGTTCGAACTGTTCGGCGGTCGCGAAGATCTCCAGGTGCTGGAGTCCGTGGCGGGGTTTGCGGATGAACGCGCCCTGGAGCTGGCGCAGGAGCTCCTCGGAGGGCTCGGCCCCGTCCTGGTCCAGCGCGTCGGTCCAACTCCTGGCCACCCGGGCCAGGAAATCCGGATCGTTCTCTGCCGCGGTGCGGGTCAGGGCGTGCTCCATCCCGGCGGACGCCTCGGCGTCGCAGAGGTGCCGGACACGCTCCAACGCCAGGGTGATGATCGTCGCGGCCCGGGATGCGACCTCACCATAGGCGACGGCGGAGCCGAGCTCCCCGTGTACGGGCGGCAGGGGTTCGCCGGTGAACCCCTGACGCGGCAACAGACTGTCCGCGAGGCAGAGCCGGCGGCGGGCCTCGGCGGCGCTGATCCGCAACCGCGCCCGCAGGAACTCCGTGGTGTTCCGGTACCCGTCATCAACAGCTTCAACAACAGCACCAACAGCAACAGCCGGGCCGTCAGCGGCTGCAGGGGCGTTCGCGGCTCCCGCATCAGCGGTCACACTGTCCGGCCCGGCAGTCCCGGTCCCGGACTCCGTGAAAGCGCCGGTACCGGTGGTTTCCCGCCAGCCGGTGGTCCATGAGGTGCCCGCCTTCGAGGCGGAAGCGGCGGCCTGCTTCCGGGTTCGGTCCACGGCCCCGGCCGCCACGAGCTGCAGATATTCCATAACCCGCGAGAGCTCCTCCACGGTGCCGGCGAAATCCGACGCGGTCTGGAACCCAAGCAGCGCCGCGTCCTCGACCGCCGTCAAACCCACTTCCCGGAGCGTGGCGAGGGCGGCATCCACACCCTCCATACGGGCCACACCGGAGGGCCCGGCTGGAGCGATGCCCCGGCCCGAGTCCTCAACGGTGATGAAATCCCTAGCGGCTTCCATGAATCAATTACATCAGCGAGCTCCGACAAAAAAGCGCTGGCCAGCGTCAGGCACAGATTCCAGCCAGCCTCGGGCACGGACTTGGGCCAGGTTCATGCCGCCAGCGCCGGCCCGGTCCGCTATCTGAGGAACCCTGGCCTGCCAGGACCGGGAACCGCGGCCCGGGTTGGCCCAGACCACGGCGGGCAACCCGCGATCCCACGCCGCCCGCGCCCCGCCCTACCCGGGACGCCCATCAGCCCCGCCCAAGCCGATTCCACGAACCCGTCCGGGCCGGGTCCCCGTGTGCAACTAAACTGGACTGGATCCCGTCGCCGCCCACTGTAAGGACAGATTGCACATGGCCATTTTGAATATCCGCATCATCGGGGATCCTGTGCTGCGCACAGTTGCCGATCCCGTGACGGAATTCGGGCCTGAGCTGGCGAAGCTTGTTGCCGACATGACCGAAACCATGGAGGACGTGGACGGTGCCGGACTGGCCGCACCCCAGGTCGGCGTCAGCCAGCGCGTCTTCACCTACCGCATCGGCGGCGTCGAGGGACACATCATCAACCCCGTGCTGGACAACAGCGACGACTTCCAGCCGGACGAGGTCGAGGGGTGCCTCTCCATCCCCGGCCTCGGCTTCCCGGTCCGCCGGCACCGGCACACCCGCGTCACCGGCGTGGACCTGCACGGCAACCCCGTCACCGTGGAGGGCGAAGGCATGCTGGCGCGGGCCTTCCAGCACGAAACCGACCACCTCGACGGCATCCTCTTCACGGACCGGCTCGAAGGTGAAGACCGGAAGACCGCGCTGCGCGCCATCCGGAACGCCAACTACGACTCCATCACCGAACAGACGACGGCGAAGCGCGCCAGGACGGTCGGCACCAGCTTCGGCTCCGGCAGCGCGGGTTCAGGCAGCTTCGGCTCCTTCGGTAACACCCAGTGAGGGTTCTCTTCGCCGGGACACCGGCCGTGGCCGTGCCGTCCCTGGATGCCCTCGTCGCGGCGGGGTTCGACGTCGTTGCCGTCCTCACCCGCCCGGACGCGCCGCTCGGACGCAAACGCGTGCTGACGCCGTCGCCCGTTGCTGCCCGTGCCGCGGAACTGGGCATCAGCATCATCCACGCCTCCAAGGTTGACGCCGCGGTGACGGAGCAGATCGCGGCCGCCGCCCCCGACGTCGCCGCCATCGTGGCGTACGGCGGGCTCATTCCCCGGGCGGCACTCGACATTCCCCGGCACGGCTGGATCAACCTGCACTTCTCCCTGCTGCCGGCCTGGCGCGGCGCGGCGCCCGTGCAGCGGTCCCTGATCGCCGGCGATGACGTGACCGGCGCCGTCACCTTCCTGCTCGAGGAAGGACTGGACACCGGCCCGGTGTTCGGCACCCTGACCGAGGCCGTGCGCCCCGACGACACCGCCGGGGCGCTGCTCGAGCGGCTGTCCCACAGCGGAGCCGTGCTGCTGACCCAGACGCTGTCAGCCGTCGACGGCGGCAAGGCCGCCGCGGTGCCGCAGCAGGGCGAGGTCAGCCTCGCCCCCAAACTTACCCTCGAGGACGGCCGGCTCGACTGGCAGCAGCCCGCCCTGGCGATCGGACGGCGGGCCCGCGGGGTCACCCCCGAACCCGGCGCCTGGACCACCCTCGACGGCCAGCGGGTCAAGCTGGAACCGGTCATTCTGCGGCCCGGCGATGCGGCGTTGAAACCCGGGCACCTCGCCCTGGAGGGCAAGAGCGTGCTGGTGGGGACCGGCTCACACCCGGTGGAACTCACCCGGGTCCAGCCCTCGGGGAAGAAAATGATGACCGCCGCCGACTGGGCGCGCGGACAGGCAACACTTGAAAGCGTGGTATTCGAATGAGCGAGTCCGGGACGAGCGGCAGCGGCCGAGGCAACGGCCCCCAGCGCGGCGGATCCGGCGGCCAGCGCGGCGCCGGCCAAAGCGGGCAGGGCGGGCAGGGCGGCCGCGGCCGGGACGGGAGCCAGCGGAACGCGCAGGGCCGGGAACGCAACCGTGGCCCGCAGCGCGGTTTCACCGAGAACGCGCCGTCCCAGCGCACCCGCCGGGCGGATCCTGCCCGGCTGGTGGCCTTCGAGGTCCTGCGCGCCGTCTCCTCAGAGGATGCCTACGCCAACCTCGTCCTGCCTGTCCGGATCAGGCACCACGGCCTGGAGAAGCGCGACGCCGGCTTCGCCACGGAGCTGAGCTACGGGGCACTGCGCGGCCAAGGCACCTATGACGCGATCCTGGCCCGCTGCGTGGACCGGCCGCTGGACCAGCTGGACCCGGCCATCCTCGACGCGCTCCGGATCGGCGCCCACCAGCTGCTGGCCATGCGCGTCCCCGCCCACGCCGCCCTGGACCAGACCGTCGGCCTGGCCCGTGCCGTGATCGGCGCCGGACCGTCGGCCCTCATCAACGCTGTGCTGCGCAAGGTCTCCGCCCGCACGCTCGAGGAGTGGCTGGACCTGCTGCTCAGCGACGAGACGGACGAAACGAAAAAAGCCGCCATCCGCTACGCCCACCCTGAGTGGATTGTCCGGGCCCTCCGGCAGTCCCTGGTGGCCCACGGGCGTCCGGTCAGCGAAATCAGCGACCTCCTCGAGGCGGACAACGCCGCACCGGTGGTCAACCTCGTGGCACTGCCGGGGCTTGGGAGCCTGGACGAAGCCCTCGAGGGCGGCGCCACCCTCGGTGAACTCGTCGAGGGCTCGGCGCTCTCCAGCGGCGGGGACCTCGGCCGGCTCGCCTCCGTCCGCGAAGGCACCACCCGCGTCCAGGACGTCGGGTCCCAGCTCGTGGCCCGCGCCATGGCCGCCGTCGACCTCGGCAGCACGGGCACTGCAGGCAACCAGAGCCCCGGCACGGAACCGGCGGCCGAACGGTGGCTGGACATGTGCGCCGGCCCCGGCGGCAAGGCGGCCCTGCTCGGCGCCCTCGCCCGGGAGCGGGGCGCCACCCTGCTGGCCAACGAACCGGCACCGCACCGCGCCAAGCTGGTCCGGCAGGCCCTCGCCGCCGTGCCGCACGAGGTCTGGCACGTGCGGACCGGAGACGGCCGCGACGTGGGCACGGAGATGCCGGAGAGCTTTGACCGGGTGCTAGTTGACGCCCCCTGCACCGGACTCGGCGCCCTGCGCCGCCGCCCGGAATCCCGCTGGCGCCGGACGCCCAAGGACCTGACGGACCTTGGCCCGCTGCAGCGCGAGCTGCTCAAGTCCGCGCTGGCGGCCGTGAAGCCCGGCGGCGTCGTGGCCTACGTGACGTGCTCGCCGCACCCGGCGGAGACAACCGCCGTCGTGAGCGATGTCATGCGCAAACGTGAGGACCTTGAACTGCTCGACGCCGGTGCTGTGCTGGACAGCGTCAGCCTCACCGGCCACCTCGACGCCGGACACGAACTCACCGCCCAGCTCTGGCCGCATGTTCACCGGACGGACGCCATGTTCCTGGCGCTCATCCACAAAAAGGGCTGATCAACAGGGAATACTGGGGCACTGGAGCCCGCGCCTTCCACAGGACATCTCAGCAGAACGACAAGGAATTCCACATGGCCAAGTGCTGTATCAACCCGAGCATTCTCTCCGCCGACTTCGCCAACCTCGAAGCCGAACTGCGCAAGATCAGCACCGCGGACGCGGTGCACGTGGATGTCATGGACAACCACTTCGTCCCCAACCTCTCGCTGGGGTTGCCGGTAGTGGCGCGCCTGCAGGAGATCAGCCCGGTGCCGCTGGATGCCCACCTGATGATCGAGCACGCGGACCGCTGGGCGCCGGCCTACGCCGACGCGGGTGTCGCCTCCGTGACCTTCCACGCCGAGGCGTCGATTGCGCCGATCAAGCTGGCCCGGGAGCTTCGGGCCCGCGGGGCCAAGGCGGGGCTGGCGCTCCGGCCCGGCAGCGGCGTGGAACCTTTCCTGGACATGCTCGGTGAGATCGACATGCTGCTGATCATGACCGTGGAACCGGGATTCGGCGGGCAGGAGTTCCTGGACCTCACGCTGCCGAAAATCCGCCGGGCCCGGGCGGCCATTGACGCGTCCGGCCTGGACGTCGCGCTGCAGGTCGACGGCGGCATCACCGAGGACACCATCTGGCGCGCCGCGGACGCCGGCGCCAACGTCTTCGTGGCCGGTTCGGCCGTCTACGGCGCCGATGATCCGGCCAAGGCCATCGAACGGCTCCGCACCGCAGGCCAGCGCTAACGGCGCCAGGAGCCGCAGCGGCTGCCCGCGCCCGCCGCGCCGCCGGCCGCCTGCGCGCCGGGGTGAAAAATGACGCACTCCGTAACATCACGACGGCGGGAATAGGCCAGGCTACCCGGCGGTTGTGCCAGAATAGCAAGACACATACGTGCTCCGGGGTCGGTGTAAGTCCGAACCGGCGGTTATAGTCCGCGACCCGCGAGCCGGCGCTTCCCTCGGGAAGGCTGCCGGCAGACGGTTGAACCGGTGGAACTCCGGTACCGACAGTTAAAGTCTGGATGAGAGAAGCACGTACAGCTGTTACTGCGGCGCCCTCGTGGCGCCGCGGAAGTTCGCTGTCGTATACCCCCGGAGCCATCGCGGCTTTTGAGGGAAGGAACGACACACACATGAACTCTCTGCGATGGCTCTTCACCACCACTGCGGTCTTCGAAGGCCCGGTGGCAGGTTGATGAGCCTCAAACACTCTACGCACGCAACGGCGGACGACGCCGCGGCCGTGGCCCTTGCCGGGTTCAGCACCGCCGAGGTCGCCGCCATGGAGGCCGCCCTCGCGGCAGCGCGGCAGGGGCCGCGGGGCGCGAACCCGCTGGTCGGCGCCGTCGTGATCAACGCTGACGGAACCCGGATAGTCACCGGCTACCACCGCGGGGCCGGCACCGCCCACGCGGAAGCCGACGCGATCGACCAGGCAAAGGCCGCCGGCCTGGACCTCAGCGGCACCACGATGGTGGTCACGCTGGAGCCGTGCAACCACTGCGGACGCACGGGGCCCTGCGCCCAGGCGATCATCGCGGCCGGCATCGCGGACGTCGTCTACGCCATCGACGATCCGCACGACCCCGCAGCCGGCGGCGCGGCCACCCTGCGCGCCGCGGGAGTCCGCGTCCGCTCCGGGCTCGGCGCTGAGGCCGCCTTGGAGCTGAACCGGCGCTGGTTCGACGCCGTGGCCGCCACGCGCCCTTTCGTCACCCTGCACATCGCGCAGACCCTCGACAGCCGCATCGCCGCAAGCGACGGCACCAGCCAGTGGATTTCCAGCCCGGAATCGCTCGCCGACAACCACGCCCTCCGTGGCCGGATCGACGCGATCCTGGTCGGAACCCAGACGGTGCTGGTCGACAATCCGCGTCTCACCGCCCGCGGTGCCGACGGCGAACCGGCCAGCCACCAGCCGCTGCGCGTGGTAATGGGCTACCGGGGGATTCCGGACGGCGCCGCCATCAACGGCGACGACGGCAAGGTGTTGCACCTGCCCACACGTGATCCGCGGGAAGCGCTGGACGAGCTGTTCGCCGCCGGAGTCCGCCACCTCATGGTGGAAGGGGGCTCCCGGATCCTGAGTGCCTTCCTGGCCGCCGGGCTCGTGGACGAGCTCATCGTCTACCTGGCCCCGACGCTCCTCGGCTCCGGAACCCCGGCACTGGAGGACCTCGGGATCACCACCCTGGCCGACGCCCAGCAGTGGGAATGGGACCCCGCGTCCGGCGGGGCAGTCCAGCCGCTCGGCCGCGACCTCCGGCTGCACCTGCGCCCCGCCCTGGCCGCCGGCGCCCTTACGGACGGCGCCCTTACCGACAGCGCCACCACAACCGGCGTCCCGGCACCCGTGCCGGCCGCCACCAACACTTCAACCGATTCAACCCCGCTCCGCACAGGCGCGGACACCGCCGCAGGAGGCAACTGATGTTCACCGGAATTATTGCCGAGCAGGGGAAGGTGTTGTCCGTTGACCGCAACGGCGACATCAGCGCCACCGTCCGGCTCCACGCACCCGGCAGCACCGAGGGACTGGCGCTCGGCGGCTCCATCGCGGTCAACGGTGTCTGCCTCACGGCCACAGAAATCGACGGCAAGGAGTTCAGTGTTGACGTGATGGGCGAAACCCTGACACGGAGCACCATCGGCGAACTCTCCGCCGGGGACGCGGTCAACCTGGAACGCTGCGTTCCAGCCGGCGGCCGGCTCGACGGGCACGTCGTCCAGGGCCACGTCGACGGCGTCGGGCAGCTGCTGGAGCGCGAGGCACTGGGCAACTGGGACCGGCTCCGCTTCGGCGTCCCCGCCGGGCTGGCGCGCTACATCGCCGAGAAGGGGTCCATCGCCGTCGACGGCGTATCGCTGACGGTGACCGCCGTGAGCCCGGCCGCTGAACCGGCGCCGTGGTTCGAGGTGGGCCTGATCCCCACCACGCTGGCGGACACCGGACTGGGTGCGAAAGCACCCGGCAGCCGCGTGAACCTCGAAGTTGACGTCCTGGCGAAGTACACTGAGCGCCTGCTCGCATTTTCAGGCGCAGCAGCCGGGGGAGCAGCAGTACACGCGAAGGGGGCAACAGCGTGAACAAAGTCAAGGACATCCCTGCCCCGCAGCCCCTTCTGACTGAGCCGGCGGACGCCGCCCAGCCTGCTGAGCTTGCCCAAGTCACCCCGCCGGCAGGCCTGGACCGGATCGAGGACGCCATCCGCGCCATGGCCGCCGGACGCCCCGTCCTGGTGGTCGACAACGAGGACCGCGAAAACGAAGGCGACATCATCTTCGCCGCGCAGCACGCCACCCCGGCCCTGATGGGCTGGACCATC
The DNA here is from genome assembly GCF_040547365.1 of Pseudarthrobacter sp. PvP090. Taxonomy (NCBI): domain Bacteria; kingdom Bacillati; phylum Actinomycetota; class Actinomycetes; order Micrococcales; family Micrococcaceae; genus Pseudarthrobacter; species Pseudarthrobacter sp. PvP090. The sequence continues at coordinate 212,308 of NZ_JBEPPO010000002.1, read as the reverse complement.
CGGTACAGCTCCGGCGTGATCTGCGTACCGCTCGACGCCGGCCGGGCCGACGCCCTCGCGCTGCCGCCGATGGTCGAAATCAACCAGGATGCCAAGGGCACCGCCTACACGGTGTCCTGCGACGCAGCGGTGGGGGTCAGCACCGGAATTTCCGCCACGGACCGGGCCCTGACCGCCCGGATCCTGGCCGATCCGGGGAGCCAGCCGGCGGCGCTGACCCGTCCCGGGCATGTTTTTCCGCTCCGCGCCGTTAAGGGGGGAGTGCGGGAACGCCCCGGCCACACCGAAGCGGCCGTGGAACTGTGCCAGCTGGCCGGACTCGAGCCCGTGGGTGTGATCGCAGAAGTGGTGTACGACAACGGAGAAATGATGAGGCTGGACGGACTCCGGGGCTTCGCCCTGGAGCACGGCTGCCCGCTGGTCTCGATTGCGGACCTGGTGGCCTACCTTGAGGCCGGGCAGCCTGCCGGCCACGCGACGGACCCGGTTTGATGGAGGAGAAACGATGACGACGTCGGAAGCACAAGAACAGCGGGCTGCCGGACGCCAGCCGCATCCGGTCAGCGCCGGTCCGGTCGTCCAGCTGCCCACCGCCTTTGGTGACTTCGTGGCGCAGGCCTGGACCGACCTGGCCACCGGCGCCGAGCACCTGGCGGTCAGCTCCCCGCTGCCCCCGGTCGACGGAACGGCGCCGCTGGTCCGGCTGCATTCCGAGTGCCTCACCGGAGACGTGTTCGGCTCCTACCGCTGCGACTGCGGCGAGCAGCTGGCGTATGCCCTCGAGATGATCAACGAATTCGGCGGGACACTCCTGTACCTGCGCGGCCAGGAGGGCCGGGGGATCGGCCTGGCGAACAAAATGAAGGCCTACGCCCTGCAGGAAGCCGGCTTCGACACGGTGGAGGCCAACGAGCAGCTGGGCCTCCCCGTGGATGCCCGCTGCTACAAGGCCGCGGCCCAGATCCTCGCGGACATGGGCCTGCACGAGGTCCGCCTGCTGAGCAACAACCCGGACAAGCAGGACCGGCTGGCCCAGGCCGGCGTCCGCGTTGTGGAGATGGTGCCCACCGAGGTTCCCTCCCGCGAGCAGAACATCCGGTACCTGCAGACCAAGAAGGACCGGATGGACCACCGGCTGGTCCTGGACATGGAGCCGGCCGCACCGGTGGCCGGACCCCGCGGCTTCGAGCACGAACAAGACTGAAAGACTTTCAGGCGGCCCCACCCGGGGCTGGCCCGACTTTTCGACACGCACACCACGACTGAGCAGAACAAGGATTCCCAGATGAGCGGACACGGCGCACCACAGATTGACCTCAGCACCTTCAAACCGGAGGAAACCTCCCAGCTGAAACTCGCCATCTTGGCCGCAAGCTGGCACACCCAGATCATGGACGGGCTGCTGGACGGGGCACTGCGCGCGGCGAAGGACGCCGGCGTCAGCGAACCGACCGTGCTCCGCGTCCCCGGCACCTTCGAGCTCCCCGTCGCCGCCGCCCGGCTGGCACCGCACTTCGACGCCGTCGTGGCGCTCGGCGTCGTGATCCGCGGCGGAACCCCGCACTTCGAGTACGTCTGCGAGGCGGCCACGCTCGGCCTGACCGAGGTCTCGGTGCGCACCGGCGTCCCGGTCGGCTTCGGCGTGCTGACCTGCGACACGGAGCAGCAGGGCATCGACCGGGCCGGGCTGCCGGGCTCCACCGAGGACAAGGGCCACGAAGCCGTCACGGCCGCCCTGGCCACCGCAGTGACGCTCAAGCAGTTCAGCTAAAGCTGCAGCCGAGGTTTCGGCCGTGCCCCGCACGGGGCCCGGCCGGACTCCGGACTGACTCCGGCCGGACCCGGCAGGTGTGTAATCGCTCACATCCCCGCCGTCATGCAAGGGCCCGGCAGGCGCCCTCCGCCCGCGAGCAAGTAGGCTGGAGGGTGTGAAGAATTTCGAATCGCTGTTCGCAGAACTGAGTGAGAAGGCAGCCGTCCGTCCGGAGGGCTCCCGCACCGTCGCCGAACTGGATTCCGGAGTCCACGGCATCGGCAAGAAGGTCGTGGAGGAAGCAGCCGAGGTCTGGATGGCTGCCGAGTACGAATCCGATGAGGCCGCCGCCGAAGAAATCTCGCAGCTGCTCTATCACCTGCAGGTTCTGATGCTCGCCAAAGGACTCAGCCTGGAAGACGTCTACAAGCATCTCTAGCCACGTCCGCGCCGGAGACCGCCAGGCCCTGCCCTGCGGATCCGGTGCCTAGCGTGGCCCGCTGTGCCTGCACTGACTGACCCATCCTGACCCAGAAAGACTTCCCCAATGCTGAGAGTTGCCGTCCCGAACAAGGGATCCCTGTCCGAAGCCGCCTCCGCCATGCTCGCCGAGGCCGGCTACCGCCAGCGCCGCGACACCCGCGAGCTGGTCATGGTGGACCCGGACAACGACATTGAATTCTTCTTCCTCCGCCCCCGCGACATCGCCGTCTACGTCGGCCAGGGCACGCTCGACGTCGGCATCACCGGCCGCGACCTGCTCCTCGACGCCGAGGTGGAAGCCGAGGAACTGCTCCCGCTGGGCTTCGCCGCCTCCACCTTCCGCTTCGCCGGCCCGGTCGGCGACTTCGCCACGGTCGAAGAGCTCGAGGGCAAGCGCCTCGCCACCAGCTACGACGGACTGCTCCGCGGCTACCTCGCCGAGCGCGGCATCAAGGCCAAGGTCGTCCGCCTTGACGGCGCCGTCGAATCCTCCGTGCGCCTCGGCGTCGCGGACGCGATCGCCGACGTCGTCGAAACCGGCAACACGCTCAAGGCTGCCGGCATGGAGATCTTCGGACTCCCCATCCTGCACTCGGAAGCCGTCCTGATCGGCCGCAAGGGCGAGCAGAACCCGGCCGCCGACGTACTGATCCGCCGGCTCCAGGGCGTCCTCGTGGCGCACCAGTACGTCATGATGGACTACGACATCCGCAAGGAACTCGTGGAAGAAGCCGCCGCCCTCACGCCCGGACTGGAGTCTCCCACGGTCTCGCCGCTGCGCGATTCGGACTGGGTTGCTGTCCGCTCGATGGTGCCGAAGAAGCAGACCAACCGGATCATGGACGAGCTCTACGACCTGGGCGCCCGCGCCATCCTGGTCAGCACCATCCACGCCTGCCGCATCTGACCCGGCGCGGGTGAACCTTTTGTGAGCAACTACCAGGAGAAGTCATGGCTGTAGCCGTCCGCGTTATCCCGTGCCTGGACGTTGATGCCGGCCGCGTCGTCAAGGGCATCAACTTCGAAGGCCTGCGCGACGCCGGTGACCCGGTGGAACTGGCGCACCGCTACGACAACGGCGGCGCCGACGAGCTGACGTTCCTTGACGTCACGGCGTCCTCGGGCAACCGGGAGACCACCTTCGACGTCGTCCGGCGCACCGCCGAGGAGGTCTTCATCCCGCTGACCGTTGGCGGCGGCGTCCGCGGCGTGGCCGAAGTGGACAAGCTCCTGCGCTACGGCGCGGACAAGGCGGCGATCAACACCGCCGCCGTAGCCCGTCCCGACGTGATCGACGAGATCACCCGGCACTTCGGGTCCCAGGTCCTGGTGCTGTCCCTCGACGCCCGGCGCACCCGCCCGGGTTCGCAGCCCACCCCCTCCGGCTTCGAGGTCACCACGCACGGCGGGCGCCAGGGCACTGGCATCGACGCCCTCGCCTGGGCCCGTGAAGCGGCCGACCGCGGTGTGGGGGAGATCCTGCTGAACTCGATCGACGCCGACGGCACCAAGGACGGCTTCGACCTGGAACTGATCCGCCTCGCGCGGGCCGCGGTCAAGGTGCCGCTCATCGCTTCCGGCGGTGCGGGCAAACCGGAGCACTTCCCGCCGGCGGTGGCAGCCGGCGCCGACGCGGTCCTCGCCGCGTCCGTCTTCCACTTCGGCCCGCTGGACATGATCGCCCAGGTTAAGTCAGCGATCCGGAACGCCGGCTTCGACGTCCGCTAGTCCCCACCCGCTCCCTATCCTCGCAAGCTCGGACAGGGAACCCGGCGGGTGTGGGCCCACCCACCCGCCGCCTATCCTCGCAAGTCCACACCGGCTCCCTGCCCTCGCAAGCTCGGACTGGGGCCCTCGCCGGTGCGGCTCCACGGACAGGGAACCCGGCGGGTGTGGGCCCACCCACCCGCCCGCCCGCTTAAAGCAACGCGGGGCCACTTACTGCCCATCCCGGAGGGGATTATGGGCGACAAGTGGCCCCGCGTTGCTGTGTTTGGGGGAGTCGCGCGTGTGGGGGTGGTTGGGGCTAGAGACCGACTTCGGCGGACTGCAGGAGCGCGACGGCGTCCGGCTGGCCTTCGAAGGTCACGAGCGCGTGGCGGGTGCGCCCGTGCGCGTGCATCAGGAGTTCGCCCGGTTCGCCGACGATCGCCACGGACACCGGGGCGCGCTTGGCGACGTGCCGGGGGCCGGAGGGGCGCACCAGCACGATTCCGAGGTCCACGCCGCGATAGAGGATGGCGGCGCGCTTCACCAGTTCATCCCAGAGGGCGTCCGAATACTCCTCATCGAGGGCGCGGGGCGCCCAGCGGTCGACGGCGCGGCGGACGTCCTCGGTGTGGACGAAGTACTCGATCAGGTTCGCGCTTTCGTCCAGCGCCTTGATCTTCATCGGCGAGAACGCGGAGGGGCCGGCGCGGAAGGAGTTGACCAGCTTGTTGTACTCCTCCGGCGTCGTGAGCTTGGCCGCGAGGGCGGCCGTGGCCTGGTCCGACGCCTTGGCCAGGCGCTTGATCAGCAGGCCGAGTCCGACGGCGGCTTTACGCTCGCGCAGGTACAGGTGGGCAGCAAGGTCCCTGGTCTGCCAGCCCTTACAGAGCGTGGGGGAGTCAGGACCGGCCGCCAGTAAGGTTTCGGCCAGAACTTCTCGGGACGGATCGACGAAATGCATCACTTGTGAAACTAGCACGAGACGACGGTGCGTGTGCACCTGAACCGCCGTCGTTTGGCCCCTGGCAGTGTTTCACGCCGTGGTGACGCCGATGTTAAGCGGGCCGCCGGGCACCGGGGCGGCGCCCGGCGCCAAGGCACTAGACTTGAGCTGATGTCTGAGCAGCCCGCCCCCGCCCTTATTGATGGAACTCCCGTTAGTGGAAACCCCGTTGATGGAACCACCGTCACGGGAGAGCCCGTCAGCACCGCCGTTCCCGGCCCGGCCCCGTCCGCAGGCCCGCTCCCGGCGGGCCTCGCTGACGCTCTGAAGCGGGACAGCGCCGGCCTGGTCGCGGCGATCGTGCAGCAGTACGACACCAACGAGGTGCTCATGCTGGGCTGGATGGACGACGAGGCCCTGCACCGCACCATGACCAGCGGACGGGTGACGTTCTACTCCCGCTCCCGCCAGGAGTACTGGCGCAAAGGCGACACCTCCGGCCACGTGCAGTGGGTCAAATCCCTCGCGATGGACTGCGACGGCGACGCGCTGCTGGTCCGCGTGGACCAGGTCGGCGCGGCCTGCCACACCGGGACCCGGACCTGCTTCGACGGACGCGGGCTCGACGTCGTCACCGGCCACGCCGGCTGACCCGGCAGCTGACTGCGGCGCCCGGCCGCACGGAACAGCCGCAGAGAACAGCCCCACCGGCGGACAGCCCCACACACTCAACCTTCAGGACCACTGAAAGAACAGGCGGAAACCACAGCCATGCAGGACCTTGGAATCATCAGCCCGGGCCTGGAGGAGTTCCGTGAACTCGCAGGCCACAGCCGTGTCATCCCCGTCCGGCTGAAGGTGCTGGCTGACGCCGAAACCCCGATCGGGCTGTACCGCAAACTCGCCCAGGGCCAGCCCGGCACGTTCCTGATGGAATCCGCCGCCGTCGGCGGCTCCTGGTCCCGCTACTCCTTCATCGGTGCCCGCTCACGGGCCACCCTGACCACCAAGGACGGCCAGGCGCACTGGCTCGGCGAACCGCCCGTCGGCGTACCGCTCGGCGGCAGCCCGGTGGACGCCATCCGCGACACCGTCGAGGCGCTGCGCACCGACCGGTTCGACGGCCTCCCGCCGTTCACCTCCGGCCTGGTCGGCTTCCTCGGCTGGGAAACCGTCCGGCACTGGGAGAAGCTCACCAGCCCGCCCGAGGACGACCTGGACCTGCCGGAAATGGCACTGAACCTCGTCACCGACATGGCCGTGCACGACAACATGGACGGCACCGTGCTGCTGATTGCCAACGCGATCAACTTCGACAACAGCACCGAGCGGGTCGACGAGGCCTGGCATGACGCCGTCGCCCGGGTCAAGGCCCTGCTGGCGCAGGTCAGCACCCCCGTCCAGCAGCCGGTCTCCGTGCTGGACCCCGCCGCCCTGGACTTCGCCTCCAGCGTGCAGGAACGCTGGGACGAGACGGACTACCTCGCCGCCCTGGACCGCGGCAAGGAAGCGATCGTCGACGGCGAAGTCTTCCAGGTGGTCATCTCGCGCCGCTTCGAAATGGAATGCGGCGCGGACCCGCTGGACGTCTACCGGGTGCTGCGCAACACCAATCCCAGCCCGTACATGTACATCTTCAGCCTCGAGGACGCCGACGGCCGGCAGTATTCGATCGTCGGTTCCTCCCCGGAGGCGCTCGTGACCGTGACCGGCGAGGAAGTCATCACGCACCCCATCGCCGGGTCCCGGCCGCGCGGCAAGACCGTGGAGGCGGACAAGGCCCTGGCCGAGGAGCTCCTCGCGGACGAGAAGGAACGCGCCGAACACCTGATGCTGGTGGATCTGTCCCGCAACGACCTGTCCAAGGTCTGCGTGGCCGGCTCCGTCGACGTCACCCAGTTCATGGAAGTCGAGCGCTTCAGCCACATCATGCACTTGGTCTCCACTGTGGTCGGCAAGCTCGCCCCCACCGCGAAGGCCTACGACGTGCTGAAGGCGACCTTCCCGGCCGGAACGCTGTCCGGCGCCCCCAAGCCCCGTGCGCTGCGCCTGCTCGACGAGCTGGAACCGCACCGCCGCGGGATCTACGGGGGAGTGGTGGGCTACCTCGACTTCGCCGGGGACATGGACATGGCCATCGCCATCCGCTCGGCCCTGCTGCGGGAAGGCCGCGCCTACGTCCAGGCCGGCGGCGGCATCGTCGCCGACTCGGTGAACGCCACCGAGGCCCTCGAAACCGTCAACAAGGCCGCCGCCCCGATGCGCGCCGTCCACACGGCCCGGTCGCTGCGCAACATCACGGCCGATTCCATTCCCGACGCCGGGACGCAGGCATGAGCGGCACCACGGTAAAGAGCTCCAGCCCTGCCGTTCCCCGCTGGGCCCGGAAATCCACCCTCGTGCTGGCCATCGCCGCCCTGGCACTGGCCGTCTTCGGCACCACCACGCAGACCTGGCTCACGGTCCACCTTGACCCGGCGCAGCTCGGCCAGGCCGTCGACAGCCAGGGCGGCCTGCAGGTGCAGGGCAGCAAAGCCGCGACCACGGTGACGGCCCTGGCGCTGGTGGCCCTCGCCGGCGGACTCGCGGCGTCGATTGCCGGCCGGATCGCCCGCTGGATCATCACGGCGCTCATCCTGCTCGCCGCCGCTGGCATCGTCAGCGCCGCCGCGATCGTCATCGCGGACCCGCTGGCCGCCGCCCAGGGCTCCATCGCCGCCGCCACCGGAATCACGGGCAGCAACGTGCAGGTGGATGTCACGGTGTTCCCGGCCCTCGCCGTCGTCGCCGGCGTCCTGCTGGGGCTCAGCGCCCTGCTGGTCATCCCGGCGGGCCGCTACTGGAAGTCGCGCACGAAATATGACACCGCCGCAACGGGTGCGGCCGCCGGCGGGTCCGCCGCGCCGGCCGGGCCGGCGGACGAGATCGACAGCTGGGACCGGTTGTCACGCGGTGACGACCCCACCTGAGCCGATCGCCGCGCGCGGCCAGTGACGCGGCCGGTAACGCGGCCAACACCGCTGCCAATAAATGGCAGAATGTAAGCAGTATTCACCCTGAGGAGATTTCAATGAGCAAAGCATCTGTTTCCGCCCCCAAGCCCGCTGCCGGAACCGGCTACTCCTACGACGACATCGATCACCGCGAACCGACCGGCCACGGCAACAGCCCGGCCGCCTGGACCACCGTTTTCGTCATGCTCGTCGGCGCCCTCATCATGTCCATCGCCTTCGTCATCGCCAACACCACGATCTTCATCGCGGGCGGCGTTGTGATGCTGGCTGGCCTGGTCATCGGCTTCGTCATGCGCAAAGCCGGCTACGGCGTCGGCGGCAGCAAGCTGAAGAACTCCGGCCACTAAGGGTGACTGTTCTCGATGACATCAACGCCGGTGTCAGGGAGGATATGGAGGCCCGTCAGCGCCTCGTCACGCTCGCGGAACTGAAGGAGCGCGCCGCCGCTGCCGCGCCCGCACGCGACGCCTGGACCGCCCTGGGCGGCCCTTCGGCGACGCGCGGGCAGCTGAAGGTCATCGCTGAAATCAAGCGCCGCAGCCCCTCCAAGGGCGATCTCGCCAGCATCGCGGACCCCGCCTCGCTCGCCGTGCAGTACGCCGACGGCGGCGCTGCCGCGATCAGCGTCCTGACCGAACAGCGCCGCTTCAACGGCTCACTCGCCGATTTCGACGCCGTCCGGGCCGCCGTGGACACCCCGCTGCTGCGCAAGGACTTCATGATCGACGAGTACCAGATCTGGGAGGCCCGGGCACACGGGGCCGACCTGATCCTGCTGATCGTGGCGTCCCTGTCCGACGCGCAGCTGCGCGAGTTCAGCGCGCTCAGCCGCGAACTCGGCATGAACGTCCTCGTCGAGACGCACACCGCCGAGGAAATCGAGCGGGCGGTTGCCGCGGAAGCCCGGATCATCGGCGTCAACGTGCGCAACCTCAAGACGCTCGACGTCGACCGTTCCGTTTTCGCTGAACTCGCCGGAGGCATTCCCGCCGGCGCGCTCGTCATCGCGGAATCGGGCGTGCGGGGCGTCGACGACGTCCGGCACTACGCCGCGAACGGCGCCAACGCGGTCCTCGTCGGCGAAGCCCTCGTCAGCGACGCGACCCCGCGGGAGCGGATCGCTGAATTCATGGCCGCCGGGGCCGAAGCAATCGCCGCACGTTCCTGACCCGCGATCCTGCCGGGCGACGCCCGGCAGGACGCCTGCGTCGCTTCCGTGCAGCACCCAGATCTAATAAACAGTGGAACAGGATGGTGAGACTGATGGTCGATGCGCCAGCAGCCGGCTCAGACGAAAGCGCCGTGGACGCGTTCCTGCAGGGTGGAGAATCCCTGCGGCACGCCCCCGGACCCTACTTCGGCTCCTACGGCGGCCGATGGATGCCCGAGTCACTCATCGCAGCCCTGGATGAGCTGGAGGACACCTTCGAAAAAGCCAAGGCGGATCCCGAGTTCACCGCGCAGATCGCGGAGCTGAACAAGAACTACTCCGGCCGGCCTTCACTGCTGACCGAGGCCAAGCGCTTCGCCGAGCACGCCGGCGGCGTGCGGATTTTCCTCAAGCGCGAGGACCTCAACCACACCGGCTCGCACAAGATCAACAACGTGCTGGGCCAGGCGCTGCTGGCCAAGCGGATGGGCAAGACCCGCGTCATCGCGGAGACCGGCGCCGGGCAGCACGGCGTCGCCAGCGCCACCGCCGCCGCCCTGATGGGCCTGGAATGCGTCGTGTACATGGGCGCGGAGGACTGCCGCCGGCAGGCCCTCAACGTGGCCCGGATGGAGCTCCTCGGGGCCACCGTCATCCCGGTGACCAACGGGTCCCAGACGCTCAAGGACGCCATCAACGAGGCGCTCCGCGACTGGGTCGCCAATGTGGACAACACGCACTACCTGCTGGGCACCGCCGCCGGGGCGCACCCGTTCCCGGCCATGGTCCGCTACTTCCACGAGGTCATCGGCGAGGAGGCCCGCGCCCAGATCCTGGAGCAGACCGGCCGCCTGCCCGACGCCGTCTGCGCCTGCATCGGCGGCGGTTCCAACGCGATCGGCATCTTCCACGGCTTCCTGGACGATCCGTCGGTCAAGATCTACGGCTTCGAGGCCGGCGGCGACGGCGTCGAAACCGGCCGCCATGCCGCCACCATCACGCTCGGCAAGCCCGGCGTGCTGCACGGCGCCCGCTCCTACCTCATGCAGGACGACGACGGCCAGACCATCGAATCGCACTCCATCTCGGCGGGCCTGGACTACCCCGGCGTCGGCCCGGAGCACTCCTACCTCGCGGACATCGGACGCGTCAGCTACGAGCCCATCACGGACAGCGAGGCCATGGACGCGTTCCGGCTGCTCTGCCGCACCGAGGGCATCATCCCGGCCATCGAGTCCGCACACGCCCTGGCCGGCGCCATCAAGGTCGGCCGGCGGCTGGCCGCCGAAGGTGATGCATCAGAGAAGATCGTGCTCGTGAACCTCTCCGGCCGCGGCGACAAGGACGTGGCCACCGCCGCGGAATGGTTCGATCTGCTGGACAAGGATTCACCTGAACACGAGATCGCCAAAGAGGGGGAGCAGCTGTGAGCACCGTCCAGGACCCGGGAACCGCCCCGGCCGCCAGCAAATCGGCAGCGGCCATTGACCGCGCCAAAGCCCAGGGCCGCGCGGCCCTGATCGGATACCTGCCCGCCGGCTACCCGAGCGTCGAGGAGACCATCGCGGCCGGCATCGCCCTCGCGGAAAACGGCGCGGACCTGATCGAAATCGGCATCCCGTACTCCGACCCGGTCATGGACGGCCTGGTCATCCAGGCCGCGACCACGGAGGCCCTCGCCAAGGGCTTCCACGTCAAACAGGTCTTCGACGTCGTCCGCGGCATCACCAGCAAGACCGACGCCGCCGTACTGGTCATGACCTACTGGAACCCCGTGGTCCGGATGGGCGTGGACGAATTTTCCCGCCAGCTGGCCGAAGCCGGGGGCGCCGGGCTCATCACCCCGGACCTGATCCCGGACGAGGCGTCGGAATGGATGGCGGCCTCGGACAAATACGGCCTGGACCGGGTGTTCCTGGTGGCCCCGTCCTCCTCGCCCGAGCGGATGAAGCGCACCGTGGAGGCAAGCCGCGGCTTCGTCTACGCGGTGTCGATCATGGGCGTCACCGGCGCCCGCACCTCGGTCAGCTCGGCGGCGAAGGACGTTGTGGCCGCCGCGCACGCCGCCGGCGCCGAACGCGTCTGCGTCGGGCTGGGTGTGTCCAACGCGGACCAGGTCCGCGAAATCGCCGCCTACGCGGACGGCGTGATTGTCGGCACCGCGCTGGTCGTGGCCATCGGCGACGGCGGCGTGGATGCGGTAGCGTCCTTGACGAAAGACCTCAGCACCGGCCTTACCAGGGAAGAAGCCTAAGCAATGCAGTCAGTCCTCCACGCGGCGGCGATGATCCCCGCGGTTATTGAAAGCCCGGACTGGTCCGGCTTCGACATCCCGCTGCCGTGGGGGTCACTGCGCATCCACGCCTACGCCCTGTGCATCCTGCTCGGCATCATCGCCGGCCTCTGGCTCACCTCCGTGCGCTGGTCCAAGCGCGGCGCCCCGGAAGGCAGCGTCTGGGACATCGCCATCTGGGCCATCCCGTTCGGCATCATCGGCGGCAGGCTCTACCACGTGGTGTCCTCACCGGACGCGTACTTCGGCCCCGGCTTCGACGGCACCGGTGACCTGTCCCTGATCCCGCAGCTCCAGCGCGGCGGGCTGGGCATCTGGGGCGCCGTGCTGCTGGGCGCCGTGGGCGCGTGGATCGGCTGCCGCAAGGCCGGCGTCAAACTCAGCGCCTTCCTCGACGCCGCCGCTCCCGGCCTGCTGCTGGCGCAGGCGATCGGCCGCTGGGGCAACTACTTCAACCAGGAACTCTTCGGCGGGCCCACCACCCTGCCGTGGGGCCTGCAGATCGACGCCGACAACCCGAACTTCCCGCCCGGCATGGCCGCGGAGACACTCTTCCACCCGACCTTCCTCTACGAGTCCCTCTGGAACCTGGCCGGCGTCGGCATCCTGCTGCTGCTCGACCGCAAGTTCCGGTTCCGCCGCGGCCGCCTGTTCTGCCTGTACGCGGTCTACTACACGCTGGGCCGGGTCTGGATCGAAGCGATGCGGATTGACGACGCCGAGCAGATCAACCTCTTCGGCATCACCACCCGGCTGAACGTGTGGACCAGCATCTTCGTCCTGCTGGGCGCGCTGGCCGCGTTCATCATCCTGGGCCTGCGCAAGCGCACGGAGCCCGACACGGTCTACCTTCCGGGCCACGAACCATCCGCCGCTAGCGCGGAAGACTCCGGCACCGAAAACTCCGGCACCGAAAACTCCGGCACGGACACGGAAAACAAGGTCCCGGCCACCGAAAACAAGGTGCCGGCCACCGTTCCGGCCGACGCTGGTTCTTCCCACGGTAATGTCCGCCATTCGGATTCTGCTGTCTCAGATAGTGAATCGCGTGATAATCTCCCTGATAACCAAAGCGGTCCAGGCCACGTTTCCGCCCCAGCTGAAGCGTCAAAGGAATCCACCGGCGGCACCAAGCCCGCCACCGGAGTACCGGCGGCCGGAGCACCCGGCCACCAGGCCACCGGAACCGCTCCGGAAGCTGAGGGCACCAAGTAGCTCAGCCCCGGCAAACCGGGCCGCGGAGTCACCCCTCGCAGAGCCCGTATCCACAGCGTCGTGGCAGCAGGGAGTGCGGCGGACTGCAGACAGTTGCGGTTCGCGCAAACCCGGGACGGCGGTCGCGTAACTGTTAGTGCAGGACGCGGCCCTGGCCTACAATTCGAATAAGAAAACACTTTGTTGTGCCCGTCACACCGGCGCACCGATCCGGGCCAATGTTGTCCCTCCCATACGCACGATCAGGAGGAAGGACGTCTCCCATGACCCAAACCCTGCACAGCCCCAGTTGGTCCGAGCCCCAGCAGGCCGCCATCTCACCTTTCAAGCGCTTCGCTGCGCTTCCCGAAGCGGCCGGGCTCTACAACCCCGAGCAGGAAAAGGACGCCTGCGGCCTCGCCATCATCGCCACGCTGCGGGGGGAGCCGGGTTACGACATCGTTGACGCCGCCCTGACCGCCCTGCGCAACCTCGAGCACCGCGGTGCCGTGGGCGCCGACGAAGGCACCGGCGACGGCGCCGGGCTGCTCATGCAGATCCCGGACGAATTCTTCCGCGCCGTGACCGACTTCGAACTTCCCGCCCCCGGCCAGTTTGTGGCGGGCACCGCGTTCCTCCCCGCGGAGCAGCGCGAATCCGACGCCGCCAAGGCCGGCATCGAAGGCCTTGCCGCCGACGAGGGCCTCAAGGTCCTCGGCTGGCGCGAAGTGCCGATCGTCGCCGACCTCGTCGGGGCGATGGCCCGGGCCTGCATGCCCTACTTCTCGCAGCCGTTCTTTGCCTCCAGCACCGGGGAAGTGCTGGAGCGCAACGAACTCGACTCGCGCGCCTGGCGCATCCGGAAGCGGGCGCAGAACAAGTTCGGCGTGTACTTCCCGTCGCTGTCCTCCCGGACCATCGTCTACAAGGGCATGCTGACGACCGCCCAGCTTGAGCCGTTCTACCCGGACCTCTCGGACAAGCGCTTCAAGACCAAGCTCGCGATCGTCCACTCGCGCTTCTCCACCAACACCTTCCCGTCCTGGCCGCTGGCCCAGCCGTTCCGGACCATCGCCCACAACGGCGAAATCAACACGGTCAAGGGCAACCGGAACTGGATGCGGGCCCGCCAGTCGCAGCTCGCCAACCCGCTGCTGGGGGACTCGCCCGAGGAGCTGTACCCGATCTGCACCCCGGGCGCTTCCGACTCGGCGTCCTTCGACGAGGTCGCGGAACTGCTCTGGCTCTCCGGCCGGCCCATCACGCACTCGATCATGATGATGATCCCCGAGGCCTGGGAAAACCACGCCACGATGGATCCGGCCCGCCGCGCCTTCTACGAGTACCACTCGCTGCTGATGGAACCGTGGGACGGCCCCGCCGCCGTGTCCTTCACCGACGGCAACCTCGTCGGCGCCACCCTCGACCGCAACGGGCTGCGCCCCGGCCGGTTCTGGATCACCGAGGACGGCCTGATCATCTTCGCCTCCGAGGTCGGCGTGATCGACGTCGAACCCTCCAAGGTGGTCAAGAAGGGCCGCGTCTCACCCGGCAAGATGTTCCTCGTGGACACCGAAGCCGGCCGGATCATCGACGACGCCGAGGTCAAGGCCGAGGTCGCGGCAGCCAACCCCTGGGCCGACTGGCTCAAGGAAAACCTGATCGACCTCAAGGACCTGCCCGAGCGCGAGCACGTCGTGCACACCGCGGCGTCGGTCAACATCCGCCAGCGCACCTTCGGCTACACCACCGAGGAACTGAAGATCCTGCTCGGCCCGATGGCCCGCACCGGCGCCGAACCGCTCGGCGCCATGGGCTCGGACACCCCCGTTGCCGTGCTCTCGAAGCGGCCCCGGCTGCTGTTCGACTACTTCGTGCAGTCCTTCGCGCAGGTCACCAACCCGCCGCTGGACGCCATCCGCGAGGAACTCGTCACGTCGCTGACCTGCGCAATCGGACCCAACGGCAACCTGCTGGACACCAAGCAGGTCCGCCAGCCGCAGGTTTCGCTGCCGTTCCCCGTGATCAACAACGACCAGCTCGCCAAGATCGCGAACATCGAGAACGCCGACGGCGACAAGGTCGCCATGAAGGTCCGCGGCCTCTACCGCCCCGAGGGCGGCGAGAACGCGCTGCGCGCCCGGCTGACCGAAATCTGCGAGCAGGTGTCCGGCGCCATCAACCGCGGCGTCCAGTACGTGGTGCTCTCGGACCGTGACTCGAACGCCCAGTGGGCGCCGATCCCGTCCCTGCTGCTGGTCAGCGCCGTGCACCACCACCTGCTGCGCAGCGCCAACCGCACCAAGACCGCCCTGGTGGTCGAGGCCGGCGACGTCCGCGAAACACACCACGTGGCCGTGCTCATCGGCTACGGCGCCTCCGCCGTGAACCCGTACCTGGCCATGGAGTCCGTGGAGCAGCTGATCTCCACCGGCGACGTCCTCGGGGTCACCCCGCAGGACGGCGTCTACAACCTGATCAAGGGCCTCGGCAAGGGCGTCCTGAAGATCATGTCCAAGATGGGCATCTCCACCGTGGCCTCCTACACCGGAGCCCAGACCTTCGAGGCCCTGGGCCTCGGCCAGGACCTGGTGGACGAGTACTTCGCCGGCACGCACTCCCAGCTCGGCGGCGTCGGACTCGACGTCATCGCGGCCGAGGTCGCGGCACGCCACCGGATGGCGTATCCCGAGAACGGCATCGAGCAGCCCCACCAGGCCCTGATGGGCGGCGGCGAGTACCAGTGGCGCCGCGACGGCGAACCGCACCTGTTCAACCCGGAGACCGTGTTCCGGCTGCAGCACGCCACGCGTGAGCGCCGCTACGACATCTTCAAGTCCTATACCCGCGGTGTGGACGACCAGTCCGAGAACCTCATGACCCTGCGCGGGCTGCTGAAGTTCAAGGCCGGGCTGCGCCCCGCGGTCCCGCTCGAGGAAGTGGAGTCCGTCTCCAGCATCGTCAAGCGGTTCTCCACCGGCGCGATGAGCTACGGCTCCATCTCGCAGGAGGCCCACGAAACCCTCGCGATCGCCATGAACCGGCTGGGCGGCAAGTCCAACACCGGTGAAGGCGGCGAGGACGTGGACCGGCTGCTCGATCCGACGCGCCGTTCGGCGGTCAAGCAGATCGCGTCCGGCCGGTTCGGCGTGACCAGCCTGTACCTGACCAACGCCGATGACATCCAGATCAAGATGGCGCAGGGTGCCAAGCCCGGCGAAGGCGGCCAGCTGATGGCGCAGAAGGTCTACCCCTGGGTGGCCCGGACGCGGCACTCGACGCCCGGCGTCGGGCTCATTTCCCCGCCCCCGCACCATGACATCTACTCGATCGAGGACCTCGCCCAGCTGATCTACGACGCGAAGCGGGCCAACCCCTCGGCGCGGGTGCACGTCAAGCTGGTCTCCGAGGTCGGGATCGGCACGGTGGCCGCCGGCGTCACGAAGGCCAAGGCCGACGTCGTCCTGGTGTCCGGGCACGACGGCGGCACCGGCGCCTCGCCGCTGAACTCGCTCAAGCATGCCGGTGTGCCGTGGGAGCTGGGTCTCGCCGAAACGCAGCAGACGCTCATGCTCAACGGCCTGCGCGACCGCGTGGTGGTGCAGGTCGACGGCCAGCTCAAGACCGGCCGCGACGTGGTGATCGCCGCGCTGCTCGGCGGCGAGGAGTTCGGTTTCGCCACCGCCCCGCTGGTGGTCTCCGGCTGCATCATGATGCGCGTCTGCCACCTCGACACCTGCCCGGTGGGCGTCGCGACGCAGAACCCGGAGCTCCGCTCCCGCTTCAACGGCAAGCCGGAATTCGTGGTCAACTTCTTCGAATTCCTCGCCGAGGAAGTCCGCGAGATCCTGGCCGAGCTTGGCTTCCGGAGCATCGAGGAAGCGATCGGCCACGCCGAAATGCTCGACACCCGCGAGGCGATCAACCACTGGAAGGCCGAAGGGCTGGACCTGGACCCGATCCTGCACGGGCTCGAGTTCGACGACGACGCCCCGCTGCGCAACCTCACCGGCCAGAACCACGAGCTGGACAAGCACTTCGACCAGCGCCTCATGGTGATGGCCGCGGAAGCCCTGAGCGACCGCACACCGGTCAAGATCGCCGTCGACGTCATCAACACGGACCGCTCCGTCGGCACGATGCTGGGCCATATGGTCACCAAGACCTTCAGCACGGACGTGCTGGCGACGGACACCATCGACATCACGCTGACCGGCACCGCCGGCCAGTCGCTCGGCGCGTTCCTGCCGGCCGGCATCACGCTGCGGATGTTCGGTGACTCCAACGACTATGTCGGCAAGGGCCTCTCCGGCGGGCGCATCATCGTCCGGCCGGACCGCACCAACGTGTTCCCGGCCGAGCGCAATGTGATCGCCGGCAACGTGATCGGCTACGGCGCCACGAGCGGCGAGATGTACCTGCGCGGCCAGGTCGGCGAACGCTTCCTGGTCCGCAACTCCGGCGCCACAGCGGTGGTCGAAGGCATCGGCGACCACGGCTGCGAGTACATGACCGGCGGCCAGACGCTCATCATCGGGCGCACCGGCCGGAACTTCGGTGCCGGCATGTCCGGCGGCACGGCCTACGTGCTGGACCTGCAGACCGAGCGCGTCAACAAGCAGGCCCTCGAAGCCGGTGAGCTGCAGCTGCGCGAACTGGACGCCGAGGACCGCGAGATTGTCCATGGGCTGCTCCTGAAGCACTCCGAGGAGACCGAGTCGCTGCTCGCGGCACGGCTGCTGGAGAACTTCGACGACACCGCAGCCCGCATAACCAAGGTGCTGCCGCGCGACTACGCGGCTGTCCTGCAAACCCGTCTCGACGCCATCGAAGAGGGCCTTGACCCCGACGGCGAAGAAGTTTGGTCTCGAATCCTGGAGGTGACCGGTGGCTGATCCACGCGGATTTCTGAAAGTACGTCAGCGCGAAACCCAGCCCCGCCGTCCCGTTCCGGTCCGCATCATGGACTGGAAGGAAGTCTATGAGGCCCAGGAAAAGGGTGTCCTGAAGGCGCAGGCCGGCCGCTGCATGGACTGCGGCGTGCCGTTCTGCCACCAGGGCTGCCCGCTGGGCAACCTCATTCCGGAGTGGAATGACCTCATCTGGCGGGACAAGGGCGAGGAGGCGATGGAGCGGCTGCACGCCACCAACAACTTCCCCGAGTTCACCGGCCGGCTCTGCCCGGCCCCCTGCGAGGCGTCCTGCGTGCTGGGCATCAACCAGCCGGCCGTGACCATCAAGCAGGTCGAGGTCTCGATCGTGGACCAGGCGTTCGAGAACGGCTGGGTCAACCCGCTGCCGCCGGCGCGCCTCAGCGGCAAGACGGTCGCCGTCGTTGGCTCCGGCCCCGCCGGGCTCGCCGTCGCGCAGCAGTTGACCCGGGTGGGCCACACCGTCGCCGTCTACGAGCGCGATGACAAGATCGGCGGCCTCCTGCGGTACGGGATCCCCGATTTCAAGATGGAAAAAGAGCACGTGGACCGCCGCCTGGAGCAGATGAAGGCCGAGGGCACCCGCTTCCGGACCGGCGTCGCCGTCGGCACGGACGTGACCTGGGAGCAGCTGCGCCGCCGGTACGACGCCGTCGTGGTCGCCACCGGCGCCACCGTCCCGCGTGACCTGCCGATTCCGGGCCGCGAGCTCGAGGGTGTGCACTTCGCGATGGACTACCTCGTCCCGGCCAACCGTGTGGTGGCGGGGGAGACGGTCGAGAACCAGATCAACGCCGGCGGCAAGCACGTTGTCATCCTCGGCGGCGGCGACACCGGCGCGGACTGCCTCGGCACCGCGCACCGGCACCAGGCCGCGTCCGTCACCACCCTCGCGATCGGCAAGCAGCCGCCGGCGGAGCGCGCCAGCCACCAGCCGTGGCCGACGTTCCCCACCCTGTTCGAAGTTGCCAGCGCCCACGAGGAAGGCGGCGAACGCACCTACCTCGCCTCGACCGTGGAGTTCGTCGGCGAGAACGGCAAGCTGACCGGCGTGAAGGTGGCCGAGACGGAATTCGTCGACGGCAAGCGCCTCCCCAAGGCCGGCACCGAGCGGATCATCCCGGCGGACCTGGTCTTCCTGTCCCTGGGCTTCACCGGTCCGGAACCGGCAGGGATCACTGAGCAGGTCAGCGCCGAGTTCGACGGCCGCGGCAACGTGGCCCGCGACGGCTACTACATGACCAACACGGAAGGCATCTTCGTCGCCGGAGACGCCGGCCGCGGACAGTCGCTCATCGTGTGGGCCATCGCCGAGGGGCGCGCCTGCGCCGCCGCGGTGGACAAGTTCCTGATGGGCAGCACCATCCTTCCGGCTCCCGTGGCGCCGACCGACCGGGCCATGGCCGTCCTGTAGGCCGCAGCTGCTTCACCGCTGGCCGGCGACGGTCACATTCCGCCAACAACTTCATCCATGCAATCGACTACTAGGGTAGGTATATGAGACGCGCTAAAATAGTGGCCACCTTCGGACCGGCAATCGCGAGCTTCGAGAACACTCTCGCCGTACTCGAAGCCGGCGTCGACGTGGCCCGCATGAACATGAGCCACGGCGACTACGCCGTGCACGACACCACGTACGAGAACGTCCGCAAGGCTGCCGGGCAGCTCGGCAAGCCGGTCGCCATCATGGCCGACCTGCAGGGGCCGAAGATCCGCCTCGGCCGGTTCGTGGACGGGCCGCACCTGCTGGCCGTCGGCGACACCTTCACCATCACCACCGACGACGTCCCGGGCACCAAGGACATCTGCTCCACGACGCTCAAGAGCCTCACCGAGGACGTCAAGCCCGGCGACGCGCTCCTGATCGACGACGGCAAGGTCGCCCTCCGCGCGATCGACGTCGACGAGGTCAAGGT
The DNA here is from genome assembly GCF_040547365.1 of Pseudarthrobacter sp. PvP090. NCBI lineage: Bacteria > Bacillati > Actinomycetota > Actinomycetes > Micrococcales > Micrococcaceae > Pseudarthrobacter > Pseudarthrobacter sp. PvP090. Next base: position 192,921 of record NZ_JBEPPO010000002.1, on the reverse strand, counting down.
CGTCGCCCAGGTCATCGTCGGCGGCTACGTGTCGAACAACAAGGGCATCAACCTGCCCGGCGTTGCCGTCAACGTGCCGGCGCTGAGCGAAAAGGACGAGGACGATCTCCGCTGGGCCATGCGCCGCGGCGTGGACATGGTGGCCCTCTCCTTCGTCCGCGATGCCTCGGACATCAAGCGCGTCCACGAGATCATGGACGAAGAAGGCCGCCGCGTGCCGGTCATCGCCAAGATCGAGAAGCCGCAGGCCGTGGAGCAGCTCCCCGAGATCATTGACGCCTTCGACGCCATCATGGTGGCCCGTGGCGACCTCGGCGTGGAACTCCCGCTGGAGGAAGTGCCGATCGTCCAGAAGCGCGCCGTTGAACTGGCCCGCCGCTGGGCCAAGCCGGTCATCGTGGCAACCCAGGTGCTGGAATCCATGATCGACAACCCGCGTCCGACCCGCGCCGAGGCCTCCGACTGCGCCAACGCGGTGCTCGACGGCGCCGATGCAGTCATGCTCTCGGGCGAGACCAGCGTGGGCAAGTTCCCGATCGAGACCGTTAAGACCATGGCCCGGATCATCGAATCCACCGAGGTCCACGGCCTGGAGCGCGTCCCCCCGCTGGGCACCAAGCCCAAGACCCGCGGCGGCGCCATCACCCGTGCCGCCGTCGAGATCGCCGACCAGCTGGATGCGAAGTACATCTGTACCTTCACCCAGTCCGGCGACTCCGCCCGGCGTCTGTCACGGCTGCGCCCGATCCGCCCGGTCTTCGCCTTCACCCCGGTGGAGCATGTCTGGAACCAGCTCGCGCTGACCTGGGGCATCCAGCCGGTCCTGGTCCCGATGGTGGGCCACACCGACGAGATGACCGCCCAGGTTGACCGCAGCCTGCTGAACATGGACCTCGTCGACGACGGCGACATGGTGGTTATCGCCGCCGGTTCGCCTCCCGGAAAGGCCGGTTCGACGAATATGCTGAAGGTCCACAAGGTCGGCGACCTGGCCGACGCGGGCAGCCTCGGCGAAGCCGAAGTCACCAAGGACAAGCTCGGCCCGTGGCCGGAAAAGAAGAAGCGGAACGGCAAGATCTAGTCCCGCGGCTTCAGAGTCTTTGTAGAGAAGGGAGGGTTCCCGCCGTTCACACGGCGGGAACCCTCCCTTTTTTGCCGCCCTGGTGGTGCAATACCCCTGGGGGTATATCATTGATTGATGGCAAACAGTGGCATCGCGCCCATCCCCACCCGCACCGTGACTACGGACGATCTCGCCGGCGTCTGGCCCGGCATCGCTGTGGTCGACGTCCGCAGCCGGGAGGAGTATGCGGTCGCCTCCATTCCGGGAAGCATCAACATTCCGCTGGATGAGCTCCCGTCCCGCCTCAAGGACGTGCCGAACACCACGGTCTACCTGCTCTGCGGGTCCGGCAAGCGCAGCAGCCAGGCGGCCGCGCTGCTTTCCGGGCGGGGCTACGACGTCGTGAACGTCGCCGGCGGCATCACCGAGTGGTACCGCAACGGTCATCCGGTGACCTATGCCCCGGACCTGGGGGACACGCCCCGGCCTGGCCGCTGGCGGCGGCTCGTGGGTTGGCTGTCAGGGCGCAGGCCTGGTCGCGGCTAATGTTGGCCCGCCTTGCAAGATACCCCCGGGGGTATTATTGTTGTTAGTAGTCGACGGGGGAGACCCCACTCTTTACGAAGGAGAGCACATGCTTCTGGAACGCATTTATGACGAGGATCTTGCCCAGGCCAGCTACCTGATCGGCTGCCAGGCCAAGGGTGAGGCGGTGGTGGTGGACGGCCGCCGGGACATCGCGGTGTACCAGGCGCTGGCGGCGAAGAACGGCATGAAGATCGTCGCGGTCACCGAGACCCACATCCACGCCGATTACCTGTCCGGCACGCGGGAGCTCGCCGCGGCGACGGGCGCGAAGATTTACATTTCGGGCGAGGGCGGACCGGACTGGCAGTACGGGTTCGAGGGCGAGCGGCTCTTCGACGGCGACACGATCACGCTGGGCAACATCAGCATCAAGGCCCTGCATACCCCGGGCCACACCCCGGAGCACCTGTCGTTCCTGGTCACCGACGGCGCGTTCAGTGACCAGGCCGGGTACCTGCTCTCGGGTGACTTTGTCTTCTCCGGGGACCTGGGCCGTCCGGACCTGCTGGATGAAGCCGCCGGCGGGGTCGACACCCGCTTTGCGGGTGCGAAGCAGTTGTTCGCGAGCCTGCGGGATAAGTTCCTGACCCTCCCGGACTATGTCCAGGTCCACCCGGCGCACGGTGCCGGCAGTGCCTGCGGCAAGGCCCTGGGCGCGATCCCGTCCTCCACGGTCGGCTACGAGCGGCTCTACGCCTGGTGGGGCCCGTACCTGGCGGCGAACGATGAGCAGGGCTTCGTGGATGAGCTCCTCGACGGCCAGCCGGACGCGCACGCGTACTTCGGGCGGATGAAGCGGGAGAACCGTGAGGGCCCGGCCGTCATGGGCGACCGTGCCCCGCTGGCCGAACTGGACCTCGCTACTGTGGCGCAGGGCCTGGCCGCGGACACGCTGACGTTCATCGACACCCGGTCCAACGACCAGGTCCACCAGGGCACCGTGACCGGGTCCCTGAACGTCCCGGCCGGCAAATCCGTGGCCAGCTTCGGCGCCTGGGTCGTGAACCCGGAAACCGATCCCAACCCGCTGGTGCTCCTGGCACCGGACCAGGGGACCGCGCAGGACATGTGGGACCACCTGGTCCGGGTCGGGATCGACAACGTCGCCGGGTACGTCACCGGCATCGAGGGCCTCCCGGTCAGCACCCCGAAACTCATCGCCCCTGAGGAGCTCGAGGGCTTCGAAGCCGCGATGATCCTGGACGTGCGCAACCGCACCGAGCACACCGCCGGGCACATCCCGGGCTCCCACCAGCTCAGCGGCGGCCGCGTGATGTGGCACCTGGACGAACTCCCCGCCCACGGCACGATCGTGTCCTACTGCCAGAGCGGGGTCCGGAACTCCGTCGCGGCCAGCGCGCTGCGCCGCGCCGGGTACGACGTCGTCGAACTCGACGGCAGCTACAACGCCTGGACCGCCTACCGGCAGGCACGCGAAACCGTCCCCGCCAACTAACCCACACCACCACCAACCAACCGACCGGCACCCTGGCGGCGGCCCCCACAACAGGGCCGCCGCCACGCCACGTAGCTCACCCTTCGTCCCGGCACGGCAACCTGAAAGAGCCATGACAGATACTTCACGACGATTTCCCGCTGCCCTGTATTCCCAAGGGGCTGATCCGGACGCCCGGTTCAGCCTCGCGAATGAACGTACGTTCCTGGCTTGGATCCGGACGTCGCTGGCGCTGATTGCCAGCGGTATCGCTTTGGAGGCGCTGGGGCTGAACCTGCAGGGCGGATTCCGCCTTGCAGCGTCCATGGTCCTCATCGTCGCCGGCATCGCCGCGCCCTTGCAGGCCTGGTTCGGCTGGGTGAAGACCGAAAGGGCGCTGCGCCACGACACGCCGCTGCCGCCCGCGCGGCTTACGCTGCCGATCGGTGCTGCCGTGTCCGTCGCCGGGATCCTGGTCTTCCTCGGCGTCGTCCTCGCCTGATGGCCGGCGGTCCTGAGGTGGCGGCCAGCCGGGGCGACCGGCCGTTCGACGCCGGCCTGTGGGTGGAGCGCACGGCGCTGGCCTGGCGCAGGACGGCGCTGGCGGTCGCCGTCGGGTCCCTGACCGCGCTCCGCATCCTGCCCGAAATCCTGGGGTTGTGGGCGTTCATTCCCACCGCGCTCGGCGCCGGCGCGGCCATGGTGGCGCTCGGGCTGACGCACAGGCGCTACCGCCGCATCCACACGATTCTGACCACATCGGAGAGTGAACGGGTGGCGTTGAGTGGGGGAGCGCTGCCGGCGCTCATCGCCGTGGTCACCGTCGGCGGCGGCGTGATGGCGCTGGTGACCGCCGTGCAGCTGGGCGGACACATTGCGCACTAGCGTTAAACGGACGGATCCGGACGGCCGCTGCAGTGCGGCCGCCCGGATCCGGGGAGACGAGTTCTAGTTGACCTGGTTGATGATGGTCTCGGCAACCTCGCGCATGCTCAGCCGGCGGTCCATCGAGGTCTTCTGGATCCAGCGGAAAGCCTCCGGTTCCGTCAGGCCCATCTTGGTGGTCAGGAGGCTCTTGGCGCGCTCAACAAGCTTGCGGGTGGCGAACTGCTCCTGCAGGTCGGTCACTTCGCTTTCGAGGGCCTTGATTTCCTCGTGGCGGGAAAGCGCGATTTCCAGGGCCGGGATGAGGTCCGCGGGGGTGAAGGGCTTCACCACGTAGGCCATGGCGCCGGCGTCGCGGGCCCGCTCCACCAGTTCCTTCTGGCTGAACGCGGTCAGCAGGACCACGGGCGCGATCCGGGCCTTGACGATCTTTTCGGCGGCGGAGATGCCGTCCATGACGGGCATCTTGACGTCCATCAGGACCAGGTCCGGCTTCAGTTCTTCGGCGAGCTGCACGGCCTTCTCGCCGTTGTCCGCTTCGCCGACGACGTCGTAGCCCTCGCCCCGCAGGATCTCGATGATGTCGAGCCGGATGAGGGTCTCGTCCTCGGCAACAACCACGCGGCGCGCCGGCTTGGACGTGGGGTTTGACTCCGTCTGTTCTGACACGGGAACTCCTTGGAAAGGTACGGCGGGAACTAGACCATCTTAGGTTGTCACCGCTGCTGTACTTGGACCGGTTTGGTTCGATGCGGCGTCACTGGCGCGATTCTGGAATTCAGCCTATCTGCATGTAGAGTAAATTCGCGCACTGGAAGCGATCGCGTTGCTCACAGCACTGTGGTGGGGCGATTATTACACCGGTGTTCTCCGCGCCCGAGTGGCGGAATTGGCAGACGCGCCGCACTCAAAATGCGGTATCGAAAGGTGTGTGGGTTCGAGTCCCACCTCGGGCACAGTGTTTCCGCAGGTCAGGGGTTTTTTGGTGCTTTTTTCGTGTGGACAGTGTCCACACTCTTGCCTCTGATCTGATGTTCCGGGTGTGTGGGGTCCCGGAATGCCTATTCGATTTTGTAGGGGAGCAGCTCTCTACTGCAGACCAGGTACCGGTCTCTGCTGGGAGTTCATCCTCGTTCGTCCTTTCGTCGGGTTTTCGCGTTCACTTCTTCATGGTGGCTAGAGCCGCGTACAACATGACTTGCTGATTATTCTTTGGATGGACCTGGATTTGCGGCCGGTCCGGATTTCCCGCTCTGATACCTGTTGATGCAGGAATGCGGGGGAACGGCATGACATGGCAACTGATCCGGCGCTGAGCATGAGGACGCTGAGCCTGGTCATTCGATCAGGTTTTACCTATGATTCCCGTGCCGATGACGGCGACGCTGATTGAGTCTATGATCGTTCTCCTTTTTGGTTCCTGTGCCTTGACGACCTGGACGCCGCCGTCGACGACGAGGACCGTCCCGTGACAAAGAGTGTTGTCCATCGAAAGAGGCCATGAATTCGGACCGGGTTGACGTAATGACCGCTGTCAGCAGTCTCGGCCGCTGGGGATGCGCTGCACAGTGCTTTCGTGCGGTCATGGACTACGTCGTTATACAACGCCGGCTCAGCCCTGAAAGCGGTCGGTGTGCGCGCCATCCCCCCACGGCCTCCGAACCCGGCGAAGTCGTCTGGAATGGGGTGCCGTATGAAGAGGCCCACTCGCGGGGCAAGGACCGGCCGGTGCTGCTGGTGGGCTCAAGCGGCCGCTATCTGCTCGCCCTGATGTCGAGGTCCTCCTCACAGCTCTCTTTCCTTGTCCAGGCAGCAGAAGCTATCCCGACCCCCAAGCGATGCCTTCGCATGGTGACCCTCATGTTGTCTCCTTGTGCACGGCGGCAGCGAAAGCGTTCATGGACGGAAAGACATAGTCGGGCTTGACGTTCTTTCCTGGATCGGGAGTAGCTCCCCAACCTGGGCGATCGTGTCTCCGGTCTATCCATACCGTGGCCAGGCCAATGGCCTTCGCTGGTACGTGATCGTGGAACAGACTCTGGGCTACGTGCAATACCTTTTCGGACTGGATTCCAAGGTTCTTGATGGTTGCGGTCAAAGCCTCAAAATTTCGGGGATCAGGTTTGTAGGTGCCAACATCTTCGGCTGTGATAATTGCGTCAAAATCAACGCCCAGCTTGGCTTGGGACGCGGCGAATGATTGTCTGTCCACGTTGGATAGGATGATAAGCCTGTGTGACTTTTGCAGGCTCACCAAGGCCCGTGCGCTGTCGTGAAAAGTGGGCCAGTCCGGAACTGAAAAGCCGAATCGTTCCATTTCGGCCATGGTTACTGTGAGCCCTAGTTGTTGTGACAGCTTTGCCAGTGACCTGGCCAGAATATCTGGATAGCGCTCTGTTGGATATGCCGCTTCGGCTTCGCTTTCCTGCTCGGCATAAGCAGCGAGCAGTTGCTCCCGGTTTAGTGTGCACCCTTGGGCGGAAGCCCAAGGTTGCACAACGCTTGCTATGCCGGCTTCCCAATCAATCAGTGTCCCGTAGCAGTCGAAGCTGAGCGCGTCGAAATCTGCAAACTTCAAGCCAACCTCCTTCGGCGCCGTTGAATACTTCAGCCGCAAGTGATCCCGCCGACATCGGAAGGGTCCGTTATGCGGCCTCTAGGTGTCGGTGGAAAATCCCCTCTTCACGACTGCCCCACTTTGGATCACGTAGTCCAGTCGTGTTTCAGCAAGCACTGTCAGGTCGTTCAGCGGGTCCTCTGATGTGATTACGAAGTCACCGTACGCTCCTACCGCAATGGTGCCCAGTTCGCCTTCCCGCTGCAGTAGTGCGGCAGCCGTTGTCGTCGCGCTGCGGATGACATCGATCGCGGGCATGACTTTCCCGCGAATAGCGAATTCCTTGGCCTGATGAACCTGCATCCCGCCGAGCAGATCGGAGCCGTAGGCAAGATTCACGCCTGCTTCGTGTGCTTTGCCCAACGCCTCGTAGCCGCCGTCCAGAACGGCGGCGACCTTCTCCCAGTTCTCCTGCGAAAGCCCGAAGTTGCGGCCTTCCCTTTCCAAGGCCCAGTAAGTCACGAGATTCATGGTCAGAAATGCATTGAACTCCTTGAACAATTCCAGGGACTCGTCATCGAGCAGGTTGCCATGCTCGATACCGCGGACACCGGCGCGCAGGGCGCGGTTAATCGCTCTTCCGGTGTAGGCGTGCGCTGTCACATAACGGTTTGCGGCTGTGGCTTCCTCTACTGCAGCTTCAATTTCAGAAAGGGAGTATTGAGTGGAATCGATCCGGTCAGTTGGGGAGGCAACACCTCCGCCGGCCATGATCTTGATATGGTGGGCGCCCTTGCGCAGCTCGTCCCTAGCAGCCTGCCGTACTGCATCGACGCCATCGGCCAAGCGGCCGATGTGGGGGCAGCAGTAGCCGGCGTCATAGGCCTCCCGTCCGCGAGAGCGGGGGTCTGCGTGGCCGCCGGTTTGTGACAGCGCCTTGCCACCAAAAAACAGCTTGGGGCCACGCAGTAGTCCTTCTGCCTGGGCGTCGTGGAGTCCGAAGTCTGCACCGGCTGCGTCACGGACAGTGGTGAAGCCGCGGTCCAGCATGGCGCCCATGAGCTTGGCCGTGTTGAACGCGGCATAGTTGGGGGACCATTCACCAAGCTGGCCCAGATCTGCGGTTGCCGCTGTTACGTGGACATGGCAGTCGATCAGGCCAGGTAGGACGTACATGTTGGAGGCATCAATAACCGTTTCGCCTTCTGGCTTCAGGCCAGGCCCAATGTTGGTGATTGAGCCTCCGGATACTTTGATGTCTCCGTGTTCATAGCGTCCTGCAGCCACGTTGAGGTAGGACGCGTTCTTGATAAGTAGGTTCGAGGTCATTGGTTATTCTCCTGTTGCTTCTAAAATTATGGTGCTGTAAAGCCGTGCAATTTCCATCACCTTGTCAACGTCCTGCTCGACGTAAGCTCCTTCAGCGTCGAGGACATTTAACGCTGCGACAGTGGTACCGCCCCGGAGTATCGGGGCATTGATAATCGATCCGCATCCCAGGCTGGTTATGGTGTCTGCGTCCTTGAATATCCGTTCCACATCCGCTTGGGTCGGCCCGAAAAACGGCCTCTGCGACACCAGACAGGCGTCCAGCCAGTCGGCGGCCACGTCACGGCTCACATCTTTTCGTCCCCCCACGGGATATTCGCGGGGATGAGAGGAATAGATCCTCTCCATCTCACGTCCCTGGTCCCTGAAGGCCAGGATCGTAAACAGCTTGAATCCGACCTCTTCTTTTACAGCCTGCTCAACTACCTGCAGATTCAGGCGTTCTATATCGCTCACGGACGGGCTCCTTCCTTCGCTTTGATCTCTGGCTTGGTGTTAGTTTCTTTGATCGTGATGTCCTCAAGGGATCTCCCCGCCGTGCGCACCGCGAAGAGCAACGTGCAAATGACTCCGACGGCAAGCACGGCTGTAGTCAAGCCGAAGACTCCGGCGAATCCCCACTGTGCTGCGAACATTCCGATAAGCAGCGGTGCGGTGATGGACCCCACCCGGCCAAAGGAGGAACTCAGCCCAACACCCGTTGCTCGCAGCCAGGTCGGGTAGACCTCCGGGGTATAGGCGTAAACGCCGGCGTAGGTGCCGTTGAGGAAGAAGGACAGTGAGATACCTGCGGCAGTGATCCAGACGGGATCGGTCATGGAGCTCAGCCAGAACGCGCTGATCGCCGATCCGACAAGATAGATGGCGATTGTGTACTTGCGGTCGAGCTTTTCATTGACCCAGGCAGCACTGAAATACCCCGGGATCTGTGCAAGGTAGATATACAGCGAGAAGGTGAAACTCGTGGTGATAGTCAGCCCCTTACTGATCAGCAGCGTCGGTATCCAGGAGAAGAAGCCGTAGTAGGCAAACGTGATGACAAACCAAATAAGCCAGGTCACGGAAGTGATCCGCCACATTTGAGGACCCCACAGAAACTTGAAGGCCTTCCCGAAGGAGTACTTCTCAGGTTCGGGCTCCTCGGCATGATTCGGATCGGTCGCCGGCAGCTCCTTGCCGGTGGACACCAAGACCTTGTTTTCGAAGTCGAGAACCACCCTCTCGGCCTCGGCGTGTTTTCCTGCGTTCAGCAGAAAACGTGGAGATTCCGGTAGGGAACGCCGCCACCAAAGCAGCATGACAATCGGAAGGAAGGTAATTACCTGCGCCCAACGCCACCCCTCAGGAAACACCGGGACGACGAAGCGGCCGATAAGGGCGGCGGCCACAAAACCAAAGGAAAAGAATCCGGCCAACGCCCCAATGAACCAGCCACGCCGATGGCTCGGCACGAACTCTGACAGGAACGGGGCAATGATGGCGCTCTCCGCTCCGGCCCCGAGCCCGGCTAGTACGCGGGCGATGAGGAAGATTTCGAAGTTCCAGGAGAGCGCCGCAACCAACGACGCCGTCGCATACAGCGCCAACGCATACATCATGACCTTTTTCCGGCCCAAGGTATCGCCAAGGTATCCGGCAAGCAAGGCACCAAAAAGGAAACCGAAAGGAGACGCCGAGGCTACAAGCCCGAGTTGTCCGGACGAAAGGGAAAAGACCTCTCGGACATCGGGCATGAGGAAAGCCACGATGGCGCTGTCCATTCCGTCGAAGGTGTATCCGAGCCCTCCAATCAGCAATAGAGCATAGTGCGGCTTGCTTAGCGGCAGCCGGTCAAGCCGGGCAGAAAGGGACACGTTTTCTCCTCAGGGGCTAATGTAAGTGCACATGATCTGCCATGCTAGGTGCAAGAAACCGTGCAAGCAATAGACATGTGCAAAGATCTTTGCAGATAGGAACTCGTGTGGCATCTGATCCGGACCATGTAGCGGCTGCAGCTGATGCTGATTCCGTCGATGACTGGCTGCGTTCCCTCCTGCCGGGCAGGGACTTAGGGGGCAGTACTCAACAGGTGTTCAGTCTCATGATGAGTCAGCCGGCTAAGGCGAGTTTCGCTCCCGCCGCGGAGCTGGCGGAGCTGGCCGGGACGAGCGTCTCCAGCGTCACACGACTCGCCCAGCGCTTGGGCTACGCGGGATGGCCCGACCTGCAACGAGACCTTCGATCGCGATACCTTGCGCATCTGTCCATGCTGGAAGTTTCCGAAACACACAGCACCGAGGAATCACCCTTTCGGGCGTCTTTGCGGCAAGACGCCGATTCTCTCGCGACGTCACTGCGGAATCTTGACGAACAACGCATCACGCGGGTCGCGGAGATCCTCGCTTCATCAGAAAATATATACGTCACCGCCCAGGGGAGTTTCGCCGCCATCGGGCATGCCCTCGTCCATAACGTGCATATTGCGGGTTATCCCGTCAGACAGCTCTTGGACAGTCCCACGATGATCGCCAACCACATCGCCAGAATGACCGCAGCCGATACCCTCGTCGTCTGCTCCTACTGGAGGCTTTACGACGTCGCCGTTATAGCTGCGGCCGAGGCAAAGGCGCGCGGCGCCAAGGTAATCGTCCTCGCGGACAACATTTCGCCCGCACTTGAAAAATCAGCCGATGAAATCGTACTGACCCCAGCGGAAGGGACGTCATTTTTTCCGTCCCTGACCGCTGCAATGGCGGCCCAACAGGGGATCGTGGCGACACTGGCCAGAGTAAATCCAGCCCGAACCCGAAAGAGTCTTACGGCCACGGAGGACAGCTGGCAAACTTTCAAGCTCCTGCACCGTTCGGTACCACGCATACAGCCATTGAGCTAAATCGGCCTACCTGCCCGAAACAGGTTTGGAGGATCCTGGACTTACATGAAGGCCCCGAGAAGCCGGTGTGCCCGTACCTGCCGATCAGGTCCAGGAGAGCGCGGAGGAAACCGACTTCGGCGCGCCGTCGTCGCGGACCGTACACTCGCGGTCCATCATATTTTGCGCCCGTTCGCCTCCGACAATAGTTGAACGTCCCTGGAGCCGCAGAAGCTGCACTAGTCCGACAACCCGGCCCAGCGAACCCCATGGGCCAGTTCGTCCAGGGAGAAAAGTGCGCGCTGATCCAGCCTGTGGCCCTGGCGCTCGGACCGTGTCCTCCGTGGCCGGTGGATGGCAACTGTGCAGGCGCGGTCATGCGGCTCTCGACGCTGCGGACCATGAAGGGGATGAGCGGAGGTGGTAGCGATATGAAAAGCCTAGTGACGAAGAGTCCTGCGCAGCCTGTGCAAGAGCCCGCACCGAGCGAGAGCATGACCGTGCCGCTACCGATCGTGGAATCCGGCGACGGGTCAACGCTGCAAAGACAGAGAAATGCCGCACCCTGTGAATGCGGGGTGCGGCAGTTTGGGGGAGGCCTCTGGTGGGGAGAACTGGGGGTGTGGACAGTGTCCACACTTTGGGTCTCGGACTGGGCCGTACTGGTGCCGGACTGGGCTGGATTCCGTATGTTTTGGCGGGAGTCCAGTGTTTGCAGGTGCTGGAACCCGGTTCGAGTCCCACCTCGGGCACGTGTTTTCCCTGCTCAGGGGCTTTTTGGTGTTTTTCGTGTGCACATTGTGCACACTCCCGCCTCTTATCTGATGTCCCGCGTGTGTGGGGTCCCGGATAGACCTATTTGGTTGGGTTTTCGCGTTCACTACTTCATGGTGGCTAGGGCCGCGTACATCATGACTTGCTGATTATTCTTTAGGTCGACCGAGGGTCGCGGCGGGTCCGGAATTTCTGTTCTGATACCTGTTCATGCAGGGACGCGGGGGAACGGCATGACATGGCAACCGATCCGGATCAGATCATTTGGTTGCTGAGCCTGGCCAGTCTGTAGGTGGGGCTGGCCTCGAGGGCGATTTGCAGGAGCCGGTGGGCTTTGCTGCCATGGCCTTCCCGCCAGTTAGCCGGGTGGGCTGGCACCGCCCCGGGCATCAAACTGCCTCGACGATCCAGATCGGGTTTGGCTGACAACTTCTCGGACTCTTTCGTAGCGTCTTTGAAATACTCATGCGCGGGATGCATTGGGTTTGTCGACTCGGCTGAACGCGATGTGAGGAAAGCCCCCTCGATTGAGGGGGCATTCCTGGTCATGATGGGCTGAGGCGGTGGGGCTCAGATCCATTTCGCGGCGGCCGGAACCGCCACAGGCGCAGCCGCGCCGTCGACTGCGGTCACACTGGCGCTGCCCCGTCTGGCCGCCCACTTGACGACGGACGCCAGCGGTCCTGAGACCACCGTCGGCGACGCCGACGTAGCATCCCCGAACGCCAGACCGCCGTCGGTCACTTTGATGAGGAGGCCCGTGTCGGTGCCGCGGGTGTTCCAAGCGCCGGCGATGTCCTTGAGGAGCCGTTCGAGCACGGGTTCGGGGAGCCGGGTGAACATGCCCACGATGACCAGGCCGAAGCTGAACAGGAAGGGAATACGCCAGCCCAGGTGAGCGGGTCCTCCTTGGGAAGCAGCGTGACCAGCTGTGGTCCCTGGTCGGGACGACGACGAGGCCGGTGCGGGGCAGCTTCAGGATCAGCTCGTGGGCCTGGTGGGTGTAGCGGCGGCGGGGCAGCAGGGCGCAGTAGTCGTTGGTGGACAGGCCCTCGGCTCGCGGAGTCGGGTGTGCGTCATCGGACCCACCCATGTGTGCGGAGAAAGGGACTGCCCACGGTTTTGTTGACTCCTTGACCTAGCGAGCGAGTGCTCGTGGAAGGATGTTGACCATGCCCACGGCTTATGGGGCGGAGTTCCGCCAGGATGTTATTGATGTGGCCCGCAAGGGCGGGGCGCCGCTGGCGCAGATTGCCAAGGATTTCGGGCTTTCGGTCACGACGTTGAAACGGTGGATGGCCATCGCCGAACGTAAAGATTCCGGAGCCGGCCCGGCATCGGCCGAGTCGGCCGAGATGCGGGAGCTGCAGAAGCGCAACCGCCTGTTGGAGCAGGAGAATGAGATTCTGCGCCGGGCTGCTGCTTATCTGGCGAGGGACATCAACCCAAAATGACTCTTCTATGGGTTCTGTCAAGCCATGATGGTCTGCAGCTGGCGGAAAATGGAGCGGCAGACGTAGCGTTTGAGATTGCGGCGGATCTCGCGGTTTGATTTTCCGGTTGCGCGGCTGCGTGTCACGTAGTCCTTGGTGTCGGGGTTGAAGCTCATGCGGGTGCGGACGATGACGTCGAAGGCGCGGTTGAGTTGGCGGTCTCCGGAGCGGTTGAGTCGGTGCCGGGTCGTGTTGCCGTAGGAGGCAGGCCGCGGGGCGACACCGCCGAGTGCGGCGAAGGCCGCCTCTGAGCGGATGCGGCCGTGGTGGGAGTAGGCGCAGATTATGATCGCCGCTGTCACGGGCCCGACCCCCGGGACGGATTGAAGCCCCGGCGCCAATTCTTCGGTGAGCTGGGCCAATTCCTTGTGGTTTTCGCCGAGCCGGCCGGTTGGGTCTTTGACGGCCAGGGCCAGGCGTTTGGCCTCGGCGCGGGCGATTCGGATCACGGGGTCGGTGCTGTTTGAGGTCCGCCAGGCTGCGATGGCGGTGATCTGTGTGTCCCGCAGGGATGCCCGGGCGTCGATTCCGAGATCTGTGCCGCGGAGCAGGGCCGTGAGGGCGTTGCGGTTCGCGGTGCGTTGGTGATCCAGCAGGGACCGGGGGGCAAGCAGAATCCTGATCGCGGCCCTGGTCCCTCTGTGCGCAGAACGCGCCTGCCCGTGTTCGAGGATCGCCGGCCGAATGACAATCGGCAGAGTGCGGGAATCGAATCCCTGCGGGCCTGGGAGTGTGACGAAGTTTCCCAACGACCGATTGTCGTATCGCTGCCTTCGAAGCCCCTGCGGCGGCTCGCAATGCGATCGAAGCGGGCGTCCGGATGCTGTAGCGGCCGCGCGTGTTGCCGGTCAGGCTGCAGCAGTCGCCCACATGTTTGACCGTTCACGGCACGCGGCCACGTACGCTGCAAAAGCAAACCTGGCGGGACCGGGACGCCGATCGCAAATGCCGATCGCACATGACTATGTGAGGTGTGGTTGGGACTTAGCGTGCTGGGCGAGGGCCGAGCCGTGATCCCCAGCGGGGGATCGGAGGCTGGGACCTGAGCCAGTGGTCTTATGTCAGGGCGGCCGTCACGCGCACAGCTGACAAGGTCGGGAACCTGTCCGGCGTCGCCACGTACTGCGAGGGAGACGTGACGTTCAGATATCCAGGCTCCGCCTTAGTGGTCCCTCAGCTGCCCGTGGGGAACTTGCTGGAGCGGTACCTGCGGCTTGTATGCGGGTGGTCATTCGTCCTTGCAACAACAGGGGATGGATTGAGTGACAACCGGGCCGTAACGCCGTGGTAACGGTCAGGGCCTTATGGTCATCGAAAGTCGAGGACCGGCGCCCGACTAGCGGGGTTCGATTCGGTCCGGTGGGAACCAGGAACAAAATCATGAACCATGAAGTGAACGCCGGCTTGGAGCGGTTGCAGGCTGTTCTCGGCGAGGCCGCGGGCCTGCTGAGTGGCAGTGCCTTGTCCGGACAGGGCACCACCATGATCCATTCGCCTATGGGCCAAGTCGAGCCGCTCATCTTCAACCTCCCAGAGGACGCTGGGAGGTTTGCCTCGGAAGCAGATGGGGCCGAGCCTACGCTGGAGGCCTGGGGAAGCCCGAGGCGGCCCGGAGAGATCATCCCAGAGAATGGAATGGCAGGTGCGCCATGACAGAGTCACTTTCCGGACAGTTAATCCCGCGGCCATCCCCAGCTCCAAGGGTGGGTGAGGAAGCCAATGAAGACCGAATACAGGCCCGTTCTCCAGTGGTAGCTGTGACAGATATCGCTGTGGTTTGGCGGATTTCGGCGGGGACATGATCATCGACGTGGATATCTCGAGACGTGTCGTCATAGAGCGTGGGGTCCAGGCAAGAGCAGACCTGCAGCAGCTGACAATTCTGATGGCGGACCAACTTGTGACTGAGGCGGTCCCAAACGCTGTGTTGCGGACGGCTGGTCGCGCCATCCGCGCCAGAGATGACGCGTTGGTTGGCATGCTGGACGACGCAGTCGCCGTCTCCACCGCCGAGTTGTGGAAGCGGATGAGAGAACACCAGGCTGACGTCGACGCCTTGGCTTCGGAATGTCTCACACTCGCTGCGGGAGCAATTCTGCGGGATCGGGGCGCCGATGGGGGTCTGTGCGCGGTAGCGGACCATCTCCTAGCGGAAGTGACCGATGGCCTGCCCGTGGACTGGCGGGCTCTCAGTGTTCCTGGATCCGAGGATAGGACATCGTACCGCACGGGAGTGATCGGCCTGCGATGCTCCGCACGTGGGTTCTGGTCGCTGCCGGTGGCGCTCCACGAGATGGGTCATGTGATTGCGCAGACGCTCGACACCAGCGGCGCCGGGCAGCCGAGTCACAATCCAGTGCGGGCAGTGCTGGTAGAAGGCGGCAGCTCCCGCCAGCGTGAGGAACTCTTCGCCGACTTCTTCGCGACCTGCGCGATCGGGCCGGCGTACGGGGCGGCGCTCGTGTTGAGCAGGTTCGACCCCAAGGATGCGAGGACCGAGATCGTGTTCGAGGACGGCAGATCATCGACTGCCACGCATCCGTCAGTGGACAAGCGGATCCATCTGGTCCTCGAGACACTTCGCCGGATGGATGAGCGAGCCGGAAGGTTCCAGCATCCTTACCGCACCGAAACCGAGGCGCTGCGTTCGGCCTGGTTCTGGCAGGCCTCGAGCGTGGGAGTCACCGTCGAGGTCGACAGGGCGTCCGTCATACGGCTCGACGCCCTGGTGAGCCGCTTTTGGAAGATCGGCATAGGGCCTCTGAAGCCTGCTCTTCACGGCAAACCGATTGGTGACTCCCTCGAGCGCTACTTTCTCGAGGGAACTCCGATGCCGCCAGCCTCGACGACCGTTCGCGACGTCATCGGCACGGCATGGCGGCTCCGTCTGGAAGGCAGCGAGCCCGCATCCCTCGAGAAGAAGGCGCTTGCCCTCATCAAGCGCGTAGTCAAGGAGGCGTAATGGACCACTCGGTCGATGTCGGTGACGAAGGAGATGTGGTTCTTCGAATGAGATTGGAGACAATCCGGACCAACCTCGAACAGGTGGATAGAGCCAAAGACTTCGTAGCAGGGCGGCGCTCGGACATCCACCGCCTGACCATGCTCTTCGAGCGCGACGATGATTTCAGGGCGAGTATCAGGGATGTGATCAGGACACGTCTCGACACCGCGCTCAGCAACGCCAAAACCATCCAGCCGCAAGGAGAGATGCAGAGGGGCAACCTCAAGCAGGTTGTGGAGAGTGTCAAGGAAGCGCTTGCTCAGATCGATCGGATCGAGAAGCAGGCGGCGAGCACCGCGAAGATTGCTCGCGCGATGCGCACGCGATGGTCGTCCTTTGCCGCTGACCCATTCGACCGCCATGTCGACCAGAGCTTCCACGACGAGGCGGTTGTCCTCATCAGCACGATCGACGGCATCGACCAAACAGTACCGGGCAAGGCGTGGGAGACCTACCGCAAATTGATTCGTGACCAGAGCGACGCACTGTTCTCGGAGTACGTGGAGTTCCTTGGCGGCCTCGCCCTCAGGGACACAGGCCTTGGCGGGCTGCTTCCTTCTCCCCTTCAAGAGGGTGAGGACGAGGGGGAGGACGAGGCGGAGGACGAGACGGAGGACGAGGCGGAATACAACCGCGACGTCTGCGTCATGGCCGATGAACTCATTCGCCAGATCTACTACATCGGCAGCAACGATCTGTGGCACTCGATGGCCGTTCCGGGTCGTGCAGGCGCCACGGTAAGGTCCGTCTCGCGCATGATCCGCCTGGGGTTTCCCGACTGGACCGTCTGGGCGGTGCCGTTGGCGGCGTATCAGTTCGGATTGGTCGTGGTGGACGAGAACGATCTCGTCGCCAAGTACCCTGGACCGCCCGGGGTGTCGGCTGGCGAGTTGCGAGTTGCGCTGGCAGACGCGTTCGCTACCTTCACTGCGGGGCCGGCGTATGCACTTGCCAGCATGTTCACCAAGCTGGAGCCCGTGCCGGCGTCGATCGCCAATCTGCCAGACAGCCTCTCCGACAGTGAGCGGGTGCGCATGATCCTTTCGACGCTGGCGTTCATGGATGAAGACGCCATCTTCGAGGAATTCATCGGTGCCCTCCGTAACCAGTGGGAGGCATCGATTCAGCACAACGGCGTCGGAAGCGAGCCGCGGCCTGCTACGGGCGAGCGCGTGACGGCGTGGTCCGATTACATGAACCAGTTCCTCGGGTCCAAGGGAGGTAAAATTCGCTTCGATGCGCGCAGGTGGCATGCAGCGATGGAATGGCCGTCCCTGACGGATCGGGAGACGTTGGACTTGGCGCTGTCAAAGGTTTCCCCGGAGCAGCAGACGGTGCGCGACGTGCTGAATGCCGCGTGGTACCAGCGCTTCACGTCGCAAGGCAGCTCCCGCGACCTTGCCATCGCCGCGCTCGGCTTCTGGAGGCGCAGCTCGGGGCGAGGGTTGACGCCGAGGGGTCCCACGAACCGGGAGGAAAAACGAGATGAACGTACCCGATGACAGCACCCCCAGAAGGGGCGCCAGGTTGCGCCCCACCACGATGCGGCCACGCATCTGGTCGTCGGCGGTCGAAGCGACGGGGCTGCGGTTGGACCTTGAGCGCGCGCGGACCGATGCCGAGGCAGGACGCAGTAAGGCTGCCGAGTCGGCCGTTGACACGATCCTCGTCGATATCGATCGGCTGCGGAGGTCGAGACCACTCGGGCGCGAGGAGACGGATGACCTCAGCGTCATCGAGGCCTCCGCTCTGAGCCTGCGCGCGCAGCTCCTCGACTCGTCCGGCCGATCCACGGCTGACCAAGCCGGTCTGCTGGAGCGAGCTCTCGGCGTGTTCAAATTGGTCACCGGCTCGCGGGACGTCGCCACGTACGCATGGGCGGACTACGGCGCTGTGCTGGACATCCTCGGGAGGACGGCGGATGCGGAGCGAGCGTTGAAGCGGGCGGTGGAGCAGGGCGACGCGTCCCACGAGGCGCATCATCGCCTGGCTCGCATCATGCTGAAGAGCGACCGGCCCGAGGAGGCGGAGTCGATCCTGCGTGAGATCCTCAGTGCCGACGGGAATGGCGACGATCCCACCACCATGCGCCTACTCGGAGACAGCTTGTGGGCCCGCGGAGATCCGCGTGCTTACGAGGCCTACCTGGCCGCGGCTCGCACACTCCTAGCGGTAGGTCGACTAGACGAAGCGGTGGAGGTTGCGACCTCGGCTAAGGAAGCGGGGCCCGCGAGGGTCGACGCGCAGCTGGTCCTGGTGGACGCTCTGCGCCTGCTGGGCGACAATGTGAGCGCGCTCAAAGTCATCGACGACGTGCTACTGCTGACGCCCGCCAATCCGAGGGCCCTGGCGGCAAAGGCGGACATCCTGCGCATCAGCGGCGAGTACGAGCGCGCTGTCGAGGCGCTGGACGCCATATTGGCGCACTTCCCCGACGATGTCTTTGCCATGGGCATGAAGGCGGACGTCTTGCGCGCCCGAGGTGACTTCGACGAGGCCTTGCCGCTGCTGGACAGAGCGGTTGAACGGGGGCCCGTCGATGCGTGGAACCTCGGCACACGCGGCCAGGTGCTTCGGGCACTCGGGCGGACGGCAGATGCGCGGGCCGACCTTCTCCGCGCCCTCGAGCTCTCCGACGAGATGCCGTGGGTAATGGCGGAGCTGGCCGCTTTGGAGTTCGAGGCTGGCGACCATGGTGCAGCCCGGGAACAGGCGACGGCCGCGCTGAATCGCGAGCCGACACATCCGATCGCTCTCGCGGTCATGGGATACGTGTACCAGCAGAGTGGGGATTCCCCGGCGGCGGAGTCCACCTTCCAGGAGCTCGTTCGGTTGGCGCCCGAATGGCCGGACGCCTGGAGAGGCTTGGCCGCGGTCCAGGACGAGATGGATCGGCCCGCAGCGGCACTGCAATCTGTGCAGCGCGCCCTGGAGCTGGATCCCGCCGACGAGGAAACGGTGAAACTCGGCGTTGACCTGCTGTTGCGGAACGGCAAGAATGACGCTGCACTCGAACTCGTCGACGCGTTGCTCAAACGAAAGGACCCGCCGGCGTGGGCGATGGTGGCACGGGCCGCTGCCCTTCGGCAGGCAGGGGAGTTGGATGCAGCGCTGGCCGAGTTGCGCGGGGACTTGGAAGCCCATCCCGGCATTCCAGACCTACACTGGGAGCTCGCACGAACGCTGGGCGCGCAAGGGTCGGGGGAGGACGCGCTGGAAGCGTATAGCGCCGCGCTTCAACTCGACAGCGGCGCCGTTGCACTCCGTAGGGAGCTGGCCGATCTTGAGTTCCGTCTCGGTCGTTATGATGAGGCCGCTCGTACGTTGGATTTCGCTGACATAGAACCCGCCGGGGCAGGGACCGTCGACGATCTCATCCGGCGCGGCGAGTCACTGCGACTGGCAGGCAATCCGACGGAGGCGCGGGACTGTCTTCTGCGCGCGCTTGAACTGGACACACGCGAGGTCCGAGCGATGACCGGCCTGCTGTACGTCTACCTTGATCTGGGCAAGCCAGCGCGAGCGAGAATTTATGCAGATCGTGTGCTTACGTCGGGGGCGCGCGAACCCGCTCTGCTGGCCGACGTCGCGCTGGTCGACGCCGCAGAGAAGAAATACGACGCAGCACTGGACCGGACGGCCCTGGCCATGGACCTGGCCCTCGACCTCGGGTTGGAGGACGGGTGGGTGCGGTTCGTCCGCGGCCAGACCCTCAACAAAGTCGGGCAGTGGGCCGACGCAGCGGAGGTCCTCCGACCCCTCCAGGATTCGAATCCGTCCGCCGGCACGCTGTTCGAATTCGGCTGGGCACTAGAGAACGCCGTCCTCGTCGACATCGCCGAACGGATTCCGGGTGAGCCGCCCCATCTCGACGAAAGTGCCCGGACGCGCCTCAGGGAGGCCCAGAGAGCTTATGACGGGGCGTGGCGCCAGGAGCCGAAGAACTCGTGGCATCGGCGTGGTTTGGCGGATGCCCTCCGGCTCCAAGGCGAGGACCTATTAGCTCGCGAACACTTCGAAGCCATTATCAGGCAGTTGAGCTCCGAGTCGGTCTACGGTGCGGATGACCTTGGTCTTCTGGCGTGGTGTCACTACTCGCTGGGGAATCCTTCCGCCGCCGTCCCGCTCTACATCAACGCGGTCTCCACAGACACCGCCGATACCGAGTATCTGCACTTCGACCTCGGGTTGGCCCTGCTGGCTTCGAACCAGCCCGATCTGGCGGAGTCAACCTACCGGCGGGGCCTTGGCGCGCTGCACGGTTCCGAACGCCACCTGAGCCTAGCTGCGGTCCTTGTGGCCCGGAACGACCTCGCGGCTGCACAACTCCTCGAACAGATCGACTACGAGGTGAGCCGTACGGCGTTCAGGCATCTCAGCGACCGGATCCGCGAGCTTTCGAGCCCGGGCGTTCCACCAGGGGACGCCACACGACGATGAGTAGGAGTGGAAATGCCGATCGTCTACGTTCACGGTGTCGCCACGCGCGATAACAGCTCCGGCTATCGGGAGTCCTGGGAAGCGATCGAGACGTTGCTTCGCGAATACATCGCGCCCGTCATCACCGATCGGCCGGATGACGTCGCGGTGGAGATCGCGTACTGGGGCGACCTCGCTGCATCCTCGCCACTCGGCGGGCTTGCGAGACCGCGCGGACGGCTCTTCGGTTTGGGGGCGGGTGACGGCGATCGTGTCTCCGCAGCGTTGATGGCCGAGTTCGCCGGCTCCTTCGATCCATTCGGGCTTCCGTCGGGGCAACTCGCGCAACCGGACCGACTGGCACCCTCCGGGCCCGCGCAGGCCGTCGACGCTTCGACGTTGAGGGACCTCGGGTCTGATGAACTCAGCGATCTGCTCATCGCTGCAATGCCGGAGGATCTCGCTTCGTTCGCTGGAACGCAAGTCGGCGATGCCGATGCGTGTGCGGCTGCACAGAGGAGAATGGCGGCCTGGGCCATTGCCGCCGACGAGGTTGCGCGTGACCCCTCAACGCGCGCGGGCGTCGAGGGGTGCGAGGACCTCGACGCGGAAGTCGACTACCTCTTCGGGCTCGTCGAGGCCCGGTATCAGGGGCCAACCGATTCACTGATCGGATTGGGGGCAGGTCAAGGCTGGCCATCGGCGTGGCGGCAACGCGTCTCAGAGTCCGTGAGCCGACTCACACATGTGCCCGGCTTCGTGCTGTCACGCGCGATGGCCGAGGTCCGAGGGCCCTTGAACGATGCCGTCACCACCTTCCTCGGAGATGTGTTCGTGTACTTGGCCGGGCGCGGAACGCCGGGAGATCCCGGTCCCATCCCCGCTGCGGTGCTTGAAACGATGAGGCGCGCTGCATCTCATCGGCTGGTGCCCGACGAGCCAATGATCGTCGTCACGCACAGTATGGGTGGCCAGATCGTCTACGACCTGGCAACCAGCTTCCTCGAGCGCGAGCCCGACGCAGCACAACTTCGCATCGACTTCTGGTGCGCGACCGCATCTCAGGTCGGACTCTTCCAGGAACTCGACCTTTTCGTGTCGCATCCACCACGCAATCAAGCAGCCCCGGCTCCGTCGCGCGATCGATTGGGTCATTGGTGGAACGTGTGGGATTACAACGACTTCCTCAGCTACAGCGCCGCTGGCATCGTGGAAGGCGTCAACGACGAGTCCTACTCGAGTGGTTTGTCTCTCTTGAGCGCCCACGGCGGCTACTTGAAGCGCCCGAGCTTTTACCGGCGTTTCGCCGAGAAGCTCCGCGCGGTGGATTGGCTCGACGGTGGTGGTTCAGAATGACGGGCGTGACCGACCCGGAAAAGCGTGGCGAAGGTCCTCGGACGCTCGCGCTGGTCATCGGCGCCAGCCGCTACTCGCACCTCGGGGGCGAGCCTGGAATTAGCCGCACTACGGACACTTATGGATTGTCTGAGCTCAGCGTTTCGGCGCTGACTGCCTACCGTTTTGCGGAGTGGCTGCGGGAGGCGTACCGAGTGTCCGGCAAACCGCTCGCCCGCTGCTGGCTCCTCGCGTCACCGACCGAGGACGAGCTGCGGGCGGAGCCGGGCCTTGCCGGAGTTTTGGAACCGACCTTCCGTAACTGCGAGGATGCGATCTGGGAGTGGTACACCGCAGCCCGCGAACTTTCAGCCAAGAATGCACAGCGCAGTCGACTGGTGTTCTTCTTCAGCGGCCACGGTTTGGAGCGGATGCTGGATGAGCAGCTATTGCTACCGAGTGACTACCTCCAACGCGGCTTGGTGAACCGCGCGATCAATGTCAGAGATTTGCGTCAGGCTCTGGCTGCCTGCGGCGTCTCGCAGCAGCTCTACTTGATCGACGCCTGCCGGAACGATCATCCGCGTCTGCGCGACCTTGGTGTAAGCCTCACCGGTACACAGGTGCTCAACCCACTGGACAACTCCCGGTCCAACCCGGATCTGGATGCGCCTGTGTTGTATGGAAGTTCCAGCGGGCAGCAGGCATTCGGACCACGCTCTGTCGATGACGGTCTCACCCTGTTTGGGCAAGCGCTGCTCTCAGGACTCACGGCTCCCCCTGCCGACTCGGTGGTGCATGACAGCGATGACTGCGTTATGCCAATCGACCAGCTTCAGGAGTATATGAACGCCCGAATCGCCGAACTACTGCGCACGTATAAGAGCGCCGGAACGCAGCGAGTGATGAAGGGCGGCCAGTCGGCAGGGCGCTTCGTGATGAGCGAGCTTGCATGTGACGGGTTCGCTCCAACCAGCCCGCCGAGCGTGCGGGAATCTGAGCGACTGGGTCGAACTGCGACAGTCGAATTCGTGGACCCCACGTCTGGCCAGCTGATCGGAGCCAACGAGGGGGAAGATCCGTTTGGTGACGCTGGTATGGCTGAGATCTGGTCAGGCAAGCATTTCGGTACGCTAGGCGAGGAGTCAGGTCCGGCTCCTGAACTCACCCTTGTCCGGGTCGATCGCCGGGGAACGTCCTTGTACGACATCGTGATCCGGGTGGACAGCGACCCAATTGAAGCTGTGCTGACGCTCAGCGAGGAACCTGGCGGCACTGGTCGTCGATTCGACTGTCATCTTCCGTGGGTCGGTCACGGCGCGCTATTCGCCCTCCGTCTCGCCCGTGACGACAGCGGTCGGCTCGTCCATATCGAAACGGATCTCGACTTAGCGAACACGGACGCCTTGGGTCGCACGGCGGAAGCGTGGCGAACCTACCATGAGCAGAGTGCGGTGGCGGCGTTGCCGATCCTCTCTGATGGCGAGCTGTCAGATGTCGTCACGGGAGCCTCGCCCTCACCGCTGCCTCTCATCGTGGCGGGGCACATTCGGTTGGCTGCTGGTCACCGCCTCGATCCGAAGATGGTTGAGGACGCAGCGGTCGTGTACTCGAACTGGTCGGACCTTGGAGTGTTTCTACTCGAGTCTCGGGGTCGCGAATATGCCACATCCGTCGTTCCCACTCGGCTGTCCGCACTTGCGCTGCCTCGCACGACGGACGCAACGGCTCTGGCCTGGCGGCAGTTGACCCATCTGCATACCTTTGCAGCCGCGGGCGACGGTGTGATCGAATTGAGAAAACGTCTGGCCGAAGTGTTGCCCAGGATGCAACCAGGAAGCCTCTTCCCGGTCATCCTGAGCCCTGTTGAGTCGGTAAACCTTCCATATCCGTGACATCGGGCTCCTGGCCTCGGCCTGGATCGGCAGCCAGCCGCAGCATGGGTGCCAATATTAGTGATGCGCCACGATGGAGACGATTGACCGCGTCGCGGCCGGCCGTAAGGAGACGACAAGGCGTGCCGCCTACTCGTTCCGTCCCGACCGGACGGCTACTACAGCAAAGACCGCGAAAACGGCGCGTTCGAGCAGTTCATCGGCAAGAAGGGCCGGACATTGTTACGGTAGCGGGGCTGTCCTGTGTGGCGCGGTCTGTTGCGCTATTGCTCTAAGAGACTCGCTCGAACAGGACGAATTTGGGGCCAGCCTGATTCAGGATCAGCCATGGCGGCGGTATATCGAAGGAGACCCGAGGACTTTCACCGGTACCTCGTGCACGGTAAAAGGGGCCCTTGCCGAATCGGCGAGAGAACGTGCGTGGACTCAGGACCGCGTCAGGACGACCGCCGCGATGTCCACGTCAACGCCGCCTTTGAACCGGCATCGGTAGCGTTTGCTTCCGGATGTTCTGGTCATTCTCGGCTTGCAGTCGTTCCGGTCTCCCGAACGTGGCACCGGCATCCAGCATTGCTGCTGCATGGGTGCTCCGCGGGGCTCGAGCCGATCGGTGGGGCGTGCTTAGTGGCGTGCGTTCTTGGCCAACTGCTCGATCTCCTTTAATACGGCTCCGGTGACTGCTGTCCGGGCTTGTTCGCCTAGGCTCCCTTCGGCCGAGCTGACCTGGCCAGCCGGGTTAGCATGGCAATCACGGGGCTCCTCGGCGGGACCCTATTGACCTTTCCGCCGACGATGATGATGCCGCCGCCGCCGACTGCAACGCCGCCAAACACATCCATCGCCGGGCCGGCTACGATCGGCTTTGCCACCTGGTGCTGGACGCGGAAGCGTGGTTTCTTGCCGGGGAGATCGAAACTAAGGATTGAGATGGTTCCGCCTGCGATAGCCAGCGTAAGGCCTGCCGGTCCCAGTGTCTTTCCAGGCTGCCATTCGTTCACGTAATTCGCCTTGTCCTGGGCGATGACGACGGCGTTTGGTCCACTGAGTGGGTGGATCAGCACGCAGGGTCGGGGGAGGCCGGCATCCCAGCCGTCGTCGGTGCGGATTCCACGTAATACCCGCCGACCCGCGCAGCGAGGTAGCCAGGCACCTCGGCGTGGCCGAGGGACACCAAATCGAAGTCCGTGATGGAAGATTGGTGGTCCTGCGGAGTCCAGACCCGCATCCCTGGCAACCAGCCCATCGGGTCCCTGGCCGATAATGGAAGCTTCAAGTTTTTTTTACTTGAGACAGGCTTCCCTGTCGGCTCCCGTGAAGCTTAGGAGTGACTGGATAAAGTCCGTCCAATTCTCCAGTAACGCGGCAGTAACGCCTCGTCGGTAGGTTGGATCCACTGAGGTTTGTGCGATCTGTCGGGGTCTCGGGTTCACCCGAGCTGAGGCATCCATGGAGGAGGGCCAGTGCCTGTTACTACGAGTTATCCAGGGGTATACGTCACCGAGGCTGGCAGCGGGGTAAACACTATCACCGGAGTCGCGACAGCGATCGCAGCCTTCGCAGGCCGGGCCGACCGTGGCCCGACGGACGACCCGGTCACAATCAATAGCTTCAGTGACTTCGAGCGGCTTTTTGGAGGACTGTCGTTGAACAGCAAACTCGGGTACGCCGTTCGCGACTTCTACCTTAACGGCGGCAGCCAGGCCGTCATCGTCCGCCTGCACCATGCGGTATTCGCCTCGGACCAGGATCGCGCCGACGCCGTGGTCGCAGCTCAGGCAACAGCGACCGCGACCACTGGGGGAGACCCTGCCACCGCAGCGACGGCCGCCCGCACGCAGGCCGACAGCTACAACACCGCTCATGAGAAAAGTGCTGCCGATCATGTCGCAAAGGCCGCCGAAACGGCTGCGGCAGCAAAGCCTACCCCCGCCGACGTGAAGAAGGCCGCAGACGATGCCGCCGACAAGGACGGCTCACAGGCCGCTAAGGACACAGCGGCCGAGGCGAAGGGCTCCGACGCTGCGGCCGCGGCGGCAGCGTGCCGGGCGAAGGCGGACACTTACCCCAACGACCCGGAGAAATCGGCCGCTAAGGCCGTGGCCGACGCCGCCGAAGCGGCGAGCACGATCTCCGTGGCCAGCGTGAAGGCGGCGGCTGACGGTGCCGTGGCCGGCGCGACCCCGCAGGACCGTGCGACCTTTGACGTGGGCATCCCGTTGGTGGCGGTAAGCCCTGGCGCCTGGGGCAACCAGTTACGAGCGCGCGTCGACCATGATGTAGCAGGCGGGGTTGCCGACCTGTTCAACTTGACGGTGCGCGACGGCCATACCGGCCTGATAGAAAACCACCGCAACCTCTCGGTGACCTCCGGACATATACGCCGCGTCGACAAGGTGCTCGCAAACGAGTCGCGGCTGATCCGGGTCACCGACCCCGCGGCCCTGCCCGCGACGCGGCCCGCCGCTTCGCCGGACCTCGCAAACGGACAGACGGACGTCTGGAGGGACCACAAGCCGGCCACCAACGCCAAAGTCGACGTCGGCGGGATGGCGTCCGATGGGGGCCTGCTGGAGGCCAACGACTTCATCGGTCCTGGCAAGGAGCAGACGAAGGCAGGGCTCTTCGCCCTGCGCAAAGCCGACCTGTTCAACCTCCTGTGCCTGCCGCCATACCTTGAGGACGGCAACGTCGATCAGTCTGTGGTGGCTGCCTCCGCGGCGTACTGCGAGAAGCGTCGGGCCATGCTCCTCGTCGACCCGCCGTCGATGTGGGTCGACAAGGACGCGGCCAAAGCTGGTGTGGCGGTGTTGGGGACGAAGAGCAAGAACGCCGCGCTGTACTTCCCTCGGCTGCGCCAGCCCGATCCCTTACGCGGGGGCCAGATGGACAGCTTCGTCCCGTGCGGCGCCGTCGCGGGTGTGATGGCACGCACTGACACCGAACGAGGAGTCTGGAAGGCGCCGGCCGGGATGGCGGCCACCCTGGTTGGCGTGCCGGAGCTAAATGTGCCGCTCACCGACGCCGAGAACGGCGAACTCAACCCGCTCGGCGTCAACTGCCTGCGGGCCATGCCCGCCGCCGGACGCGTCGTTTGGGGTGCCCGCACCCTGCAGGGCGATGACCGGCTCGCGTCGGAATGGAAGTACGTGCCCGTGCGGCGGACGGCGCTGTTCATCGAGGAGAGTCTCTATCGCGGGACCCACTGGGTGGTGTTCGAACCGAACGACGAGCCGCTCTGGGCGCAGATCCGGCTCAATCTCGGGTCGTTCATGCACAACCTGTTCCGGCAGGGCGCGTTCCAGGGCAGCACGCCCCAGCAGGCCTACTTCGTTCGCTGCGACAAGGACACCACGACGCAGAACGACATCGACCTTGGCATCGTCAATATCTTGGTCGGCTTCGCCCCGCTCAAGCCTGCGGAGTTCGTCGTCATCACGATCCAGCAGCTGGCCGGACAGATCCAGGCGTAGGAGGACAATGATGGCTCAGTTTAGTGTTAATGCGCAGCGCTTCGACCCCTACAAGAACTTCAAGTTTCGGGTGAAGTGGGACAACCGCTACGTTGCTGGCGTCAGCAAGGTCGGCGGCCTCAAACGGACAACGGAGGTCGTCAAGCACCGCGAGGGCGGCGACCCTTCGTCGAGCCGGAAGTCCCCGGGCCGCACTGAGTACGACGCCATTACCATCGAGCGCGGAGTCACCCACGACCGGGACTTCGAGCAATGGGCCAACAAGGTATGGAACTACGGGTCCGGCCTGGGGGCAGAGGTGTCGCTCAAGGACTTCCGCAAGGACATCACCCTGGAGGTTTACAACGAGGCAGGACAGCTCGCAATCGCCTACAAGATATTCCGCTGCTGGGTCTCGGAATACCAGTCGCTCCCCGACCTCGACGCCAACGCCAACGCCGTCGCGATCCAGCACCTCAAGCTCGAGAACGAGGGCTGGGAACGCGACTATGAAGTGCCTGAACCAGCCGAGCCCAGCTTCACCGAACCCTCCTGACCGGGCACCTGCGATCATGGGACCAGCTACAGTGGACGGTCTGCTCAAGGCTTGGGAGGGAGGCATCGCCGCGTCGCACACGCGTCGAGCCCTCGGCCTGCTGGAGGCGGCGCACCCCAGCATGAGCAGCACCCAGCTGGCGCAATTGTCGCTCGGTGAGCGCGACGTCGCCCTGCTGCGACTCCGAGGAGACCTCTTCGGTGATCACGTGCAGGCGATCGGTTCGTGCCCTGCGTGCGGCGCGGAGCTGGACATTGCTTTCAGCGTGTCGGCCCTGCTCGCGTCGCTCCCGGAGACCCATGGCAGTTCAGGTCCGGTCGACGTGATCGTCGACGGTTACGCTGTCATGGTCCGGCCGCCAACCAGTGCAGACGTCCTCGCCGTGCTCGGGGAGGGACCAACACGAGAGGCGGCCGCAACTCTGCTCGACCGCTGCGTCGTGCGGGTCGCGGGGTCATCCGCGGGCCGAGTGCCGGCAGCGGTTGCTGAACGGCTCGCCGAGGAGATCTCCAGGCGGGACCCTGGGGCTTCGATGGAGCTGGCCCTGGACTGCGCGGAGTGCGGGCACCGGTGGACCGAGGTACTCGACGTTGTGGGGTTTGTCTGGACCGAGGTGAACGCCTGGGCGCCCCGCATGCTGCGCCAGGTGCATACCCTAGCTCGCGCCTACGGGTGGCGGGAGCGCGATATCCTGGCGATGACGCCTCATCGCCGAGCGGCATACCTGGGGCTGGTGACCGGATGAGCCACCGCATCGTTCACCACGACAGCTCAGTCGGCGCCCTGTTCGACTCGCTCGTAGCACGCGAGAGGGGGACTGTCGGAAGTCTGATGCCTCGACTGCCGACGATGTTCGAGGCACCGCCCGACCATGCGGCTTCACCAGTGGCTGCAGCGGGGCCGTGGCCAGACACGTCTGCTCCTTCCCATGGCGGTGAGGAACTGGTCCGGGATCGACAAGAGGTGGTCCGCATCGAGCAGCAGGTTCTGGTCGAGGCCGGCAAGGCCAGCACGCCGGGCGACCACGACGGCGACGAAGTGGTGGCACCGTTCCGGCCGGCGCCGCCCGGCCACGCGGCTTCACCAGTGACCGGGGCGGGGCCGTTGACCGACGCGGCTGCTCCTTCCCATACCAAGGATGAGCCTGTTCGGGACCGACAAGAGGTGGTCCGCGTCGAGCGGCAGGTTCTGGTCGAGGCCAGCAGCGCCAGCACGCCGGGCCACTACGACGACAGGGGGGCGCCGCAACCCGGACCCGCAGCGTCCGACGAGGACATCCCGCGGGCGCACGAACGTCGACCGTCGCCGGAGGCCCGTACGCCCCCCGAGCCACGCCGCTCGGTGCGCCCGACTGACGAAGGTCCCGCACCGCGACCCCGCACCACCGAGCTCACCGTGCCGGAATCCGAGTGGCCGGTGAGTCAGGCGGACGGCCATCAGGGCGGTTTCCCGGTCATTGCCACGCGCCGCGAGGTCCTGGTGCCGCGCCCCGAGCAGGCCAGCGGGACGCCCGAGCTGTCCCGTCCCGCAGAATCCGTCGTGCGGGTGTCGATCGGTCGACTCGAGATCCGAGCCGTTTCCGACCCCGCACCGACACGCATCTCGCGGCGCGAGCACAGGACGCAGAGCCTCGACGACTACCTGGAGCGACGCAACCAGGGGAGCCGGTCGTGAGCAACTCGCTGTCAGTGGCCGCGATCACACTGGCTCTGCGCGGCCTGCTCGACACCGCCGTGCCGGCGCTCGACTCCGCTCTGGTCGGGCTCCAAGTCACCACCCGGACGCCCGACGCGGCGCGCACCAACCTCAGCGGCCCCTCGCTCAACCTCTTTCTCTACCGGACGGCGACCAACGCCGGCTGGAGCAACCTCAATCCACCGTTGGCGGTGCGGCCGGGCGAAGCCGGCTTCCCCGCACTCGCGCTTGACCTGCACTACCTGCTGACGGCCTACGGCGCGGAGGATACCGACAGCAAAGCGACGAGCCATCGAGCGCTGGGAGCGGCCATGAGCGTCCTGCACGACCACCCGCTGCTCGACGGTGACACGATCCGCGCGGCCCTCCCTGGGAGCGATGTCGAGGAGCAGGGAGAGCGTATCCGGATAAGCCCCGTGCCGCTGTCAGTCGACGACCTGTCCAAGCTGTGGAGCGGGTTCGCCACGCAGTACCGCTTGTCGGCGGCGTACGTTGTGAGCGTCGTGCTCATCGACAGCCTACGCCCCACCCGTAGCGCTCTACCCGTGCTCACCCGGGGCCCGAACGACCGTGGCCCGGTGGCCGTCAGTGGAGGGGGCCCGGCCGTGCATGCGCTTGTGCCGCCGCGCGGCCAGGCGGCGGTTCGGCTGGGCGAGGAGGTTCTCGTCAACGGCACCCGGCTCACGGACCCGTCGACCGTTTTCCGCCTCGCCAGCCTGCTCCCGAATCCGCTGCCGCCTGTCGAGCTGCAGCGCCGACCACCGATGCCCGGCGAGCCAGCAGACCAAGTATCACTGCGGGTACTGCCGCTAGCCGAGGACCCCGACGCGCTTGGCCGGTGGGCGCCAGGGTTCGTCTCCGTGACAGCTGTGCTCACGCCGCCCGACCTGCCGGCCGTGGTGAGCAACGCGGTGGCCATGGCGCTCGCCCCGTCTATCACGGTTGCCCCGAAGGCCGCCGAAGGTCCCGCCGCTCCAGGCAGCACCCTGACGGTCACTTGCACCCCTCGGGTACGCCCGGGGCAGCGAGTCACCCTGCTCCTAGCGGGTCGCCAGCTCGCGCCAAAATCGCTTACGCAGCCCGACCCCGCCTCACCGACGTTCGCAGACACCCCGACGACAATCACCTTCGAGGTACCCGAGGTGCCGAGGGAGACCTACCCCGTCCGGTTGCGTGTCGACGGCGTCGACAGCATCCCCGTGAAGTACTCAGGCGACCCGCCGATGCCCACCTTCGAGCCCGACCAGCAGGTGTCAGTGACATGACCGAGTATGACGACTGGTTCGCCGCCAACGACAAGTTCCTCACCGGGGCCGTTGCCTGGCTGAGGGAGCGCCTCGAGGCGGCCGCGACACCGGAGGTACGAGCTGACACCACAGCGACGACGCAGGAGCCAAAGGCGTTCTTCGCGCGGCGTACGGCCCGGCCTCCTGCGGTGCCCGCAGCGGCGATCGGGCGGCCCGGCCCGGCCGCTGTGCCAATTTCCCTCGACGCAGCAGAGGACCAGGACGACCCACCACCGCTAATCGTGCTCGCGCGCCGCCTGGGTATGACCGCCTTCGAGCGCAACGTGCTGCTGCTCTCGGTCGCGATGGAGCTCGACACCCGCATCGCGGGATTGTGCGCACGAGTCCACCGCGTGCCCGCGATGGACTACCCGACCTTCGCATTGGCAATGTCGGTGTTCGACGACCCGGGGTGGGATGCAATCTCACCCGAACGCCCATTGCGCCACTGGCAGCTGGTCGACGTCGTCCGGACCGGACCAGAGCCGCTGACCTCCAGCAGGCTGCGAGCCGACGACCGAATCGTGAGCTTCATCAAGGGCCTGCACCACCTCGACGAGCGCCTGCGACCGCTCCTGCGCCCGATGCCCAAGACCTCCTCGGACGACCTCGCGCCTTCACAGCAGTCCGTCGCCAAAGAGGTGACCACCGGTATGCAACGGATCTCGGCCGACGGCGCGCCGGCACCCGCCGTCCTGCTGCTCGGCCCCGACCGGGCCTGCAAGCGGCTGGTGGCCGGGGAAGTGGCCCGCATTGCCAACCTGCACCTGTTCACGCTGGCCGCCGAGGACCTACCTTCGGCGCGCGCCGACCTCGAGTCGCTGAGCCGCCTGTGGCACCGCGAGACGCTGCTCGCGCCCGTCGGCCTCCACATCGACGCGCACGACATCGACCGCCGCGGGGCAGCCGCGGACTCGATGCGCCGATGGCTGCGCGAGAGGCCAGGCTTGGTCCTGCTGGATGTGCGTGAGATGTGGCCGGACGTCACCGACACGGCGGTCGTCCCGGTCGACGTGGCCCGCCCGATGCCGGCCGAGCAGCTGTCGACGTGGCAGGATGCGCTGCGCGCATCCGTTGACGACGTCGCGCCGTCGCGCTTGGCCGGCCAGTTCGACCTCGACCTCGCCACCATCCGCCGGATCGCACACGAGACTGCGGATCTCGCGGGGGAGCAGCGCCTGACCGCACTCTGGCGGACCTGCCTCCTGCACTCGCGGCCGGTCCTCGACGAGTTGGCCCAGCGCCTGGACCCGAAGGCCACTATGGACGACCTCCAACTGCCCGACCCCGAGAAACAGCAGCTGGAGCAGATCCTTGACCAGGTCTCGAACCGCGGCAAGGTCTACGACGGCATGGGCTTCCGGAAACGGATGAATCGCGGTCTCGGAATCAGCGTGCTCTTCGCTGGCGAGAGCGGCACCGGCAAGACCATGGCAGCCGAGGCACTGGCGCACAAACTCGACCTCCTGCTCTACCGGATTGACCTGTCGTCCGTCGTCGACAAGTACATCGGTGAGACCGAAAAGAACCTGCGCCGCCTCTTCGACGCCGCGGAAGGCGGCGGTGTAATCCTATTCTTCGACGAGGCAGACGCCCTCTTCGGCAAGCGCAGCGAGGTCAAGGACAGCCACGACCGCTACGCCAATATCGAGATCAACTACCTGCTCCAGCGGCTGGAGAACTACCGCGGCCTGGCCATCCTGGCCACCAACCGGAAGAGCTCTATGGACACGGCGTTCCTCCGCCGGCTGCGCTTCATCGTGTCGTTCCCCTTCCCCGGGGTAGCCCAACGCACGGAGATCTGGTCGCACGTCTTTCCCGAACAGGCCGAGGCAGGTGAGCTGGACGTCGCCCGGCTGGCACGCCTAGACCTGACCGGAGGGAGTATCCAGACGGTCGCCCTCAACGCGGCGTTCGCCGCGGCGGCGATGGGCAGCCGGATCACCATGCCGTTGATGCTCGACGCGGCGCGCGCCGAGCTGCGCAAGCTGGAGAAGCCCGTCAACGAGTCGGACTTCCGCTGGCTCGAACTTGCGGAGGGTTCGGCATGATCCGCCCCAACCATCAGCCCGGCCCGCAGCGAGAGGTCCTGATCGACCTGAGCATCGAGCGGCTCGTCCTCGACGGCCTTTCATGGAAGCCAGGGGATCGAGAGCGGTTCCGGGCAGGGCTCGAGAGTGAGCTGGCCCGGTTGCTGACCCAGCACGGTCTTCCCGGCCGGCCGGACCACGCCACCTCGCGCTACGACCACGAACCGTCCAAGAAGGCGGCCCCCATCGACCTCCGGGGAGGGTCGGCCGTCGACGGCGCGGCCCGCGTGGCGCAACAGGTCTACGAGAGCATCCGCGGGGAAGTGCGGCCATGACTAGCCCACAGTCGACACACGAGCGCCGCACTCTCGCCCCCGCCGGTCTCAGTCGACCGCATGCCGCGCCGGCCGTCCGCCATACCCCCGCGGCGGGTGCCGGCGTACCTCTCGGCGCAGGAGTCCGAGCGTTCATGGAGGGCCGATTCGACCACGACTTCACTGCCGTACGCGTGCACCCCTCGGCCCGGCCGCCCGTGGCCTCTGGAGGGCAAGTCCCGCTGGCGTGGACCCTCGGCCACGACGTCTATCTCGGACCGCGCGCTGGCAGTACCGACACCCCTGAAGGACTGGCACTGATGGCGCACGAGCTGACACACGTGGTGCAGCAGGACGATGCGCGCGACGACGACAGTGGGCGTTACGACCCAACCACCGAGGTAAAAGCCGAGAACGAGGCCCGGTTAACGTCGATCGACGCCTTCAGCCCGTCAGTGCAAGTCGTGCGCCCGGCGGCACGGCACGGCGGCGTCAGCTTCAGCACGTCCTCGGCAGTGCTGGGCGGCCTCGCGGGGGCGGTAGTCGGCGGCCTAGTCGGTGCCCTCGCGGGACCGCTCGGTGCCATTGTCGGACTGGCCGCGGGGGCTACCCTCGGCGCCTGGGTCGCCGGGTCGCTTACCAACACGGCACGCGGCGCTGGCGAAGGCACTCCAAGGCAGCGGATCCACCAGCTACTCGGGCGTACCTTGACTGACTGGGTCGTCACGGACGAGGACGCGGCAGTTGCGCTCGGGATCCTGCTGGCGCTGGAGAAGTCGGACCCTGTGGAGCTCTACGACGTCGTGCAGGCCATGAAGATGGGAGACGACTGGCAGACGCTGCGCGCGGAGCTGCCCGGAGACCTCCAGGCGTCGTACTACGCCCTGGTCCAGCTGCGGATGTCGCCTGACAGCGGCTACGTGATGCCAGGTGACGTGCTGCGGCTGACGTTTCTCTCCTCGCGCGGGGTCCGAAACACCGTGACAAGCCCTACGGGCGAGAGCGTCACCGACCCGCACGACGTATGCGAGCTGGTGGTGGTGGACAGGGCGGTCGGCCTCTTCGATCTGGGCACCCGCATCGACATCGCCGGCCTCACCTTGGAGGCCGCGGCCAGCAAGATCGCGCAGGCCTACGTGGACGCGCGCTGGTTCAGCCAGCTGGGGGTGACCTTGGAGCCCGTCCGCCGAGGCCCGCTTTACACCTCGCTGGGCACGTTGTCGAACCCGACCAAGGCCACGGGTGCGAGCCGGCCGCTCGACCCGGTGGAGCAGGCCCGGAAGACCAAGCTTGAACGATTCAGCGACCACGTGCCGTGGACGAACTTCGGCATGCCGGTGCTCGACATGGCCGTCTCCCTCTACCACCGCGAGGTCGACGAGCGCCTCGACCAGTACGACGACCCCGAGCAGCTGTGGCAGCA
Source organism: Pseudarthrobacter sp. PvP090 (assembly GCF_040547365.1). Taxonomy (NCBI): domain Bacteria; kingdom Bacillati; phylum Actinomycetota; class Actinomycetes; order Micrococcales; family Micrococcaceae; genus Pseudarthrobacter; species Pseudarthrobacter sp. PvP090. The sequence goes on along the minus strand of NZ_JBEPPO010000002.1, from coordinate 158,540 downwards.
GTCCAAGGCACGCGCACAGACGCGTTACGAGCAGCTCACCAAGCCGACCCGGGCCGAAGAGTTCCTGACTTTCTCCCGCCGCCAGATGGCGTTGGCCGCCAACATGCCCGCGACCGAGAAGCAACGTTACGAGAAAACCAACAGCCGGTTTATCACCTGGCTGGACAAGCACGAACACGACCCCAAGCTCGCGACCACCACGCCGGTGGACGTGTGGGTCCGCGAGTACAAGGTCGTCGTTCGCGGCGAGATCGCGACAGAGGTCAAGAAGGAGATGGACGTCGCGACTGAGAGGCGGCGCCAAGCTGCGCTGGAGCGCGGCTCGGAGAAGTTCGGTAAGGCGCTCAAGCTCGCCGAGCGGCGTGTTTGGCCGGTCACGCCTACCTCGTCGGCGCATTCGAGCGAGGAGGTCATATCGGAGACGACCGGCGAGGTGATAACCAAGAGTTGGCTCATCACCGCCAGCCCGGCCGAACGGTTGATGCGCGACAAGATCGCCACAGATTTCCTGCACAGCTCGCTGGAGCGGCTGGTCAACGACCCCGAGGCCTACCTCAAAACCGACGTCACTACCGACCTGGCCGACTACCTGAAAGAAAACCCCGATCAGCTCGCCGCCCTCCAGCTCACCACCCAGAACCCAATCGTCGAGAGCTTCGAGGACGCAGTCGACATCCCGTCCTGGCAAACAGCGACGGAGGTGGTGATCGGGTTCATCCCGTTCCTCGGGGCAGCAGTGGGAATCGCGGAGGCCCTGTCTGGGCGCGACTTGTTCGGGCACCCCCTGTCAACCACCGAGCGCACGATCATAGGAATCGGCGCCGCTCTGCCGGGGATCGGCAAGGTGGTCAAGGGGGGAAAGGACGCATTCCGCGCGAGCAGGGTGGTCAAGGCCTACGGACTGGGGGCCGACGAGGCCGCCCGGGTCTATCGGATGTACACGGGATTGGGTCCCGGGAGCAAGGGTGCCGTGCTGTTTGGCAAGGGACTAGAGACGATCAAGGCCGGTCGCCGGGTCGATGACCCGGGGACGCTGCGCAAGATGGAGGCTGTGCTAAAGGAACTCGGCATGACCGAGAAGTCGGCCGCCAAGGCCTTGATGCCCGGGGCTGAGCGAGAGCTGGAGGCGGTTGCGGCGCGCGAGCTGCAGGCCGTGAAGCTCTCGACCGGTCCGATAAGCCCGGACACCGAGAAGCTTCTGATGGGCAACGACGCTCTGCGGGTAGCCCTGAAGGAGAACACGCTGGCGGCCAAGGTGCTCAAGAAGTGCGCCTCGCCGTGCTTCCCCCAGAACGCCACCGCCGAGCAGGTACAGCGGCTTGAGACTCTGCTCGAACGTGTTGCGAAAACAGGAAACTACGACGAGAACCTGCTGCGCGAGTACCTCTACAAGCGCCGTGAGCTGCTGGACTCGGCGATCCACGATTTGGGGATGATCGCTAACACCAAGCGGATCCAGGCGGGCACGGCTGCAAAGGACCTCAACGCCTGGCTCGCGTTCATGACCGACCCGACGAAGGCGATCACCAAGCTGGACGACCCGCTGGTCAAACTCGCCCGTCGCAACCTCGCGCACGACATCGGCGTCCTTGGCGGCCGGGCCCAGGCCGCCAAGGACGGGTTGAAGGTTACGGCGTTCACATCGCCCTTCAAGATGGGCTCGCATGGACAGGGGCTCGACGACTTGGCCGTGGAAGCAGCCGAGGGGATCGAGGGAATCGCGGTCAAAGGACCGTCCCTGGAGGCCGACCTGATCTACGTGCTCGAGCACAAGGGCGGCGAGGCCGGCTTGCGCAAGGGTCAGATGGAGATCGACTGGATCGTCACCAACATCCAGCGCCTATACCGCGAGGGCGGACCCGAGGGTCGCAAGTGGGCCGGCACCCTGGCCAAAGCCCTTGATGAGGGCCGGCTGCGCGGCCGGGCCTACAGCACCGAAGTCGTCAAGGACGCCGCCGGTGCCACGATGGTGATCAAGGAGTGGATCTACAAGGCGAAGAAGGTGCTCCTTGTACCCTGACCAGTTGCGCCTAGACCACGCGTGGGCCGCCGAGCTGACGGAGTTCCTCCGCCGGCAGCTCGACAGCGCCCCGGACCACGACGAGGACGACCCGGTGGGCGCAGTCCTCACCGCGGGTTACCTGCGCGACCTCGGCCTCCTCGGTGCCGTGACGGGGATGGCGCCCGAGGAGGTTCGCGACCTGTGGCGGCAGAGTGTGCTGCTCACGACCGTCCCTTTCCGAATGCGCCCCGGCACGGACGAGGACCAGTCGCTCGCCAACTCACGCCGCGGCTTGGAGGGCATGGAGCTCGGGCTCGCGGCGGGTGCGCTCGACGTCGTCCGCGACCTGGCCAAGCTGGTGCAGGACCCGCCCGGCGCGAGCTATTTGGGCGAGGGCTCCGTCGTCTGCACCACCGAGGAACAGCTGCTCGCCTACGCTACGCGGGACCTGGTGCTGGGGCGGGAGGGTCCCGGCCGCTGGCTCGCCCGGATCGGCGCGCCCACGGGTGCGCACGCCCTGCGCACCGCGCTGCTGGTCGCGCTCGCAAGGGCGAACGCTGCCGATGCCCGCTGGCTGTGCGAGGAGATCCACCGCGAGTACCTCCAGCGCATCGCCGGGGAGGCGATCCTGCGCCGCCTCGACGATTGCGTGGACGTACCCTCCCTCGCCGCCCTGGTCCTGGCGCGACAAGTCGGCCTGGACCTGACGCCTGACCAGGCCGACCCGTGGCTGCCGCTCGTGGTGCCCGGGCTGTCGACGCGCTCCGAGGGGGTAGAGCGATGACCCTTATGCACGAGCGGCCGGCGACCGTTGACGTGGACGCCCGCACCCATGTCGCCGGTGGCGACGTGTCCGGTCTCCTCGCGCACAAGGTCGTCGGCGGCCTGCCCTCAGCCGGGGAGCCGCTGACAGCGGCCGTTTCTAACTCTCTCGGCGCGGCCTCCGGCCACGACCTCAGCCATGTACGTGTGCACCGTGACGGGTACGCCGCCGTAACGGCGCGGGTGTTCGGCGCGCGTGCTTTGACGGCCGGCCGGCACGTGCTCTTTGGCGCGGGAACCAGCGGAGTGGCCGCCGACCGGGTGCTGGCGCACGAGGTCGGGCACGCTGTCTCCCAGGCACGGTTCGGAGATCCGGTCGTGCAGCTCGACGCGATCGACCAGGTTCAGGATCTGCTGTCGTACGGCGTGCTGGACTGGGCGGTCACAGACTCCGAGGCGATGGAGTCGCTGGCTCTGCTTAACGCGCTGCCCGACGCCCAGCTCGGCGCAGGACTGGCGCGGCTGGAGAGCAAGTACGTCGACCGGCTGCTCGACAACCTGCCCGATGCGGCGCGCTCCGGGCAGGGCTACCAGCGTGTGGTGCAGGCCCTCGGTGCGGCGCGCGCCGCCGGGAACGCCGTCTCCGATCTCGGCTACGGCCTGTTCGACTGGGCGGTCACCGACACCGAGGTCACCCGGGTATACAACACCTTCGTCAACCTGAAGCCGGATCAGCAGGAGGCGTTCCTGATGCGGCTGAACGGCGTCGGACGGCTGGCACGCCTGGTGTCCAACTCCAGTGCGGGCCACCTGAGCCTCTATCTGCACCCGTGGATCAGGAAGCTCACCGCCGGTGGTCTAACCCCCGACCAGCAGAAGTTGCTGCGCACCGTGGTCGCGAGCACCTCGGACGTGGCCACCCTCACGATGGCGGCCAAGGTCCGTTTCAAAATGACCATCGGCCCTACGTCCGTGCCGGGCCGGACCCCCGCCCCTTGGGACGCCGGTCAGCTCCGAAGCACCTACCTCGTGCTCGATCAGCTCCCCGAGGCACACACCGCGACGAACCGGGAGCTGGTGAGCCTGGGCCAGTTCACCCAGCCCGCAGCCGGGGACTTGATCACCGCTGGGGTGTACAGCGCGAGCCGACGCGAGCTGGCTATCAACGCGGAGGGTTCCGCCGACGCGAACACGATCCGCCACGAGACGGGCCACTCAGTGGACCAGAACATCCGCTGGAGCGCCGGCCCCGAGCCGGCCAAGCCCGAACGCGGTGGCTGGCACACCTACCCGACCCATGCGGCAGCCGCGACGGACATGATCGCCGACGCGAAGTCCGGGATCGCGGGCCTGGCCGCACCACAGCAGGCGGACGTCGTGGCCGAGATTGCCACCTCCATGACCAACCGGTCGAGCACTGGACAGCTCGACCGGGTCAGGGCGCGGCCTTGGTACGCGGGCCTCGCCGCGCCGGTGAAGACGGCCGTCACCGACGACCCGACGTTCGAGGCGGTGGGCGTCGGGCTGCAGATGCCGTGGTATCGGGAGGACGGCGGTACGCACCTCGGCACGCACATCTACCAGGAGAGCTACACGCCCATCTGGGTGCGCTACGAGCGCCAGGCTCGAAGGCCCGAGCGCAAGCTGACCGACTACCAGTTCCGGGACGCGGGGGAGTGGTTCGCCGAGACGTACGCCTGGTATTATGCGCCCGATTCCCGAGGCAAAGGCATGAAGCTGAACGACAAGGACCCCGACACCAAGGCGTGGTTCGACACCAACGTTGACCCGATCGTGGGGACACGATGAACACCGCCGGGATCACCGAGCGAGAGCTGCGCGAACGGGTCGTTGCCCGGGCCCGGGACCTCGGCGCCGTCCTACGGACGGACGACGTGGCGTTGTCGTTCGCCGATGTTCCAGCCACGCCGGGCTACCGACTGTTCCATGCGTCGTGGGGCGCGGGCGGCTTCGAGGACGCGCTCTCTGGCCTGCTGCACGCCGGTGAGGAGCCCGACCTACTGCCAGGTCACGCCATAGAGACCCTAATGGAGGTCTGGAGCACCGAGTCGACGCCGGCTGCCGGACAGGTGGCGCAGGCACTGGCCTTCATGCTCGACCCCATGGCCCGGCGGGAGCCGCTGCTCACTGATGACGATGTCGCGGCTTGGGGGGCGGGCCGGGGCCCGGTCACCGCGCCGGCCCTGGAGACCGACGACGCGAGCGGTCGCATAACGCGGACGAGCTTCTGGTGGCGCAGCGGCCTCGAGGCACAGGAGGTTGTTGTGGACGTCGACGCCTCGGGTCACGTCACGGTGGGTGGCGGCCGCTCCAGTGATCGTTCGGCAGTAGCGGAAGCGGAAGGAGGACGGCCATGACCGGCTTCCCCGGCTCGCCCGCCCTCCTCAAGGGCGGCCTGGTCCTCGTCGACCCCACCTCGGCGGCGGTGCAGCGGGTGATCACGCTGCAGTACAACTCCGACTCGCTGAGCCGGACCCTGCAGGTCAAGAACGCGGGCCAGGACACCCCCGACCACGCGGAGGCGCTGCGGCTGACCGGCCCCCCGGTGGAGACCATCAAGCTGGACGTGGAGATCGACGCCACCGACCAACTCGAGCTGCCCGACCAGTTCCCGGGGGTCAGCGAGTTGGGCATTTTCCCGGTGCTGGCGGCGATGGAGACAATCGTCTATCCGGGCAGCAGCCGCCTGCAGGCGAACAACGCGCTGGCGGGGGCCGGCACGCTCGAGATAGTCCCGATGGAGTCGGCGCTCGTGCTGTTCGTTTGGAGCCGCAGCCGGATCGTCCCGGTGCGGCTGACGGAGTTCTCTGTCACGGAGGAAGCCTTCGACACTGCGCTGAACCCGATCCGGGCGAAGGTTAGTCTCGGGATGCGCGTGCTGTCGGTCGACGACCTCGGGTTTCAGCACCAGGGAGGCGGTCTGTTCATGACCTATCTGCAGCAGAAGGAGCAGCTCGTGGGCCGCGCCCCCGGCGGCGCCCTGCGGACGCTCGGCCTGACGGGGATCCGCTAATGGCCGCCCCGTTCCCGCCCACCAGCCGGTACACGGCCATCGACGTGGCGGTGTACGAAGACACCGAGGGACGGCGGTCGGCGTACCTGCGCCGCCGCTTCGTCCCGCAGCCCGAGAGCTTCGCGCTGCTCACCGAGCACGAAGTCACCGAGGGCGACCGCCTCGACAACGTCACCGCGACGCACCTCGACGACCCTGAGCAGTTCTGGCGGATCGCCGACGCGAACCGGGCGATGCGCCCTGACGACCTGATGGAGGTCGGTCGCCGGCTGCGGATTACCCTCCCTGCCGGGATCCCGGCGGTGGCCGATGCTTAAGGGAGTGCACCTGACGCTGATGGTCGGTCCCGTCGTGGCCGTCCCGGTGCCCCGCGAGGTGCTCGAGTCGCTGACGTCGGTCGAGGTGACCGCGCAGGACGAGGGCGTGGGCGGCTTCTCGTTGTCGTTCACGATGAGCAACCGGTCGATCCTGCCGACCTTGTTCATGCTGGCCGGAGGCAGCCCGATCCCGATTGTGCGCGTGGTGGTGGTCGCGACCCTCAACGGCACGCCGCACGTGCTGGTTGACGGCGTCGTCACCAAGACCCAGGTCGCGCCCGGCTCGGACGCGGGTCACTCCACCCTGCAGGTCATGGGCGAAGACCTGACAACGGTGATGGACAAAATTGAGATGACAGGGCTGCCGTACCCCGCTATGCCGGGGGAGGCGATCGTCGCGGTAATCCTGGCCAAGTACCTCGCCCTGGGCGTCGTGCCTTTGATAGTGCCCAGCATCATGCTCGACGTCCCCCTCCCGACCAGCCGGATCCCGACCCAGAAGGGCACGGACCTGGAGTACCTCCAATGGCTGGCCAGACGGGTGGGCTATGTCTTCTACCTCGAGCCCGGTCCAGAGCCGGGGATGTCCGTCGCCTACTGGGGCCCCAAGGTCAAGGTCGGCGTCCCGCAGCCGGCGCTGAACGTCGACCTCGACGCGCACACCAACTCCGACGCCATCACGTTCAGCTTCGACTCGCAGTCCCGCTCGCTCCCTGTCATCTTCATCCAGAACGAGCAGACCAAGGTGCCCATCCCGGTCCCCATCCCGGACATCGGCCCGCTCAATCCGACTCTCGGCCTGGTCAGTCCACTGCCCACGAAATTCAACGCGTTGCCCGAGACCGCGAAGTACTCGCCCATCCAGGCGGTTCTCGTCGGTCTCGCGGAGGCGAGCAGGTCGGCCGACTGCGTGACCGGCACCGGCAGCCTCGATGTGCAGCGTTACGGCCACATCCTCAAGGCCAGATCGCTGGTGGGAGTCCGCGGGGTCGGTCGGGCCTTCGACGGCCTCTACTACGTCACACAGGTCAAGCACTCGATCAAGCGCGGTGAGTACAAGCAGTCGTTCACACTGGCCCGCAACGGGCTAATCTCGACAGTATCGGAGGTTCCCGCATGAGTTCGACGAAGTTCTACGGCAAGTACCGCGGCACAGTCGTGCAGAACATCGACCCCGAGCAGCGCGGCCGGATCCAGGCGATCGTGCCTGACGTCTCGAGCCTAGTGCCGTCGACCTGGGCGACCGCGTGCGTCCCCCTGGCGGGCAAGTCGATGGGCACCTACGTCGTGCCGCAGATCGGGGCCGGAGTGTGGATTGAGTACGAGCAGGGCGACGCCGACTATCCGATCTGGTCGGGGTGCTTCTGGGGAGTGGCCGCCGATGTGCCGCCACTCGCGCTCACCGGCAACCCGGTCAGCCCGAGCATCGTGCTGCAGACGGGGCTCCAGAACACGGTCCTCCTCAGCGACGTCCCCGGTCCCACCGGCGGCATCATGCTCAAGAGCTCGACGGGGGCAGTAATCATGGTCAACGACATCGGCATCACGATCAGCAACGGCAAGGGCGCGACCATCGTGATGACCGGCCCGACGGTGTCCATCAACAACGGCGCATTGACGGTGGTCTAGGTGCCGGGCCCCCTGCTCCACGTCGGCGCCACGGTGCTGTGCGCCCACGGCGGTCAGGCGCAGCCGACCTTTCCCAACCCACGCGTGTCCGTCCTGGGTCAGCCCTTGGTCGGCGTCAATAGCCCGTACGTCGTCGCCGGGTGCGCCCTGCCACCGCCCACTGCCGGCAACGGCCCGTGCATCACCGCGCAGTGGGTCACCTCGGCCACCCGGGTCACGTCGGGCGGCGTGCCGCTCCTGCTGATGGACAGCCAGGCGATCTGCACGCCCACGGGGACGCCCCTGACGCCGACGATGGTGCAGACGAGGGTGAGCGCGCAATGACCATCAACCCGACCGGCTGGAGCCCGATGAACATCCAAGTGGATTTCCCCTGGCACTACGACGAGCACGGGCGCACCGCCCGCACGGACGACAACGAGCACCTGCGGGACATGGTAGAGCAGGTGCTGTTTACCAGTCCGGGAGAGCGTGTCAACCGGCCCGACTTCGGGTCCGGCCTCCTGCAGCTGGTGTTCGCCCCCAATAGTCCCGAGCTGGCCGCCGCCGTGGAATTCGGCGTGCGTGCCTCTTTGCAGCGGTGGCTGGGTGACCTGCTGGAGGTGCAGTCCCTGACCGTCGCCAGCGATGACGCGACCCTGCGCGTCGACCTCGCCTACGTGCTCCGGCGCACAGGTGCGACGACGACGGCGACCTTCACCAGGGAGGTGATGGCATGACCACGGGCGAGAGTCTCGTCTGCCGACCCGGCGGGCGCCGGGCGGAGCTGCTCCGGCAGCGGGACGGGAAGGGCGGTCTCAACGGCATCGACTACGCCGAGGTCCTCCCGGGGCCTTCACTATGCGTGCACTTCTTCGGCGACGTCCCGCCGGTCCGTGACCCCAAGCACCCCCACGGGCTGACGCCCGACAACTTCGTGGTCCGGGGCGGCCGGCGGATCACCGGCCTGCGTGTTCTCGGCCTCGAGATCGAGTCCAGCGGCGACCTAGAGCGCGACGACTGCATGCGACTGCGACTGGACCGCGACGGCGACTTCTCGACATACCAGGTCTGCATCGTCGGCGTCGACGGCTTCGACCCGCGTTACATGTGCGCGGATGTCACGTTCCGACTGGACTGCGCGGCCGACCTCGACTGCAACACCGACGAGGGCTGCGACGATGACGACGAGGCGACCGAGCCAGAGATCAGCTACCTCGCGAAGGACTACGCGACCTTCCGCCGGCTCATCCTGGACCGCCTGGCCGTGACCATGCCAGATTGGCGCGAACGGCACGAGGGCGACGTTGTCATCACGCTGGTCGAGCTGCTGGCCTACGCCGGCGACCACCTGAGCTACTACCAGGACGCGGTGGGCACCGAGGCCTACCTGCAGACCGCCCGTCGGCGGATTTCCGTACGACGGCACGTGCGCCTGGTCGACTACTTCCTGCACGAGGGGCTCAATGCGCGTGCGTGGGTGAGCGTGTGGACCGACTCCGACATGCCCGCGGTGCCGCGGTCCGAGCTGTCGTTCGTGACCACCGTCCCCGGGCTGCAGGACATCCCCGGAAACCATTGCCTGTTGCGGTCCGAGGATCTGCGCAAAGCGGCACCCGGGAGCTACTTGGTGTTCGAGCCCGTCGGCAACCCTGATGAAGAGGTGACATTCCGGGCGGCGCACAGCGAGCTGCGGTTCTACACCTGGGGTGACGAGGAGTGCTGCCTGTCTGCGGGCACCACCTCGGCGACGCTGCTCGACCCGGACCGGGCACTGTGCCTCAAGGTCGGCGACGTGCTCGTGCTGGAAGAGGTCAAAGGCACCCGCACGGGCAACTCGGCCGACGCCGACCCGGCCCGCCGCCACTCCGTCCGTCTCACGGCCGTCGCCCAGGAGACCGACGCGCTAATGGGTGTCGACGTTATCGAGATCGCTTGGAGCCGGGCAGACGCCCTGCCCTTCTCGCTCTGTGTCTCGCTGCGGCTCCCAGCTCCGGACTGCACGCTAGTCACGGACGTCTCGGTCGCCCGCGGCAATGTCGTGCTCGTCGACCACGGCGAGGGTATGACCGAGCCGCTCGGCCCCGTGGGCGGCTCGACGGTTGTCGGCGCCTGTGGCTGCGACGGCGCTGTCCTGGAGTCGACGACCGTGCCCTTCCGGTTCACGCACGTCCTAAAGGACGGTCCCCTGACCTTCGCCGATCCCGTGAACCTCACTGGGCCAGCAGCGGCGGTGTCACAGCGCGACCCGCACCAGGGTCTGCCCGCGCTGGCGCTCAGAACCACCGGCCTGTCATCCCTGTGGACGCCGCGGCCTGACCTTCTGAGCAGCGGCCCGGATGACAGGCATTTCGTGGCGGAGGTCGACGACGACGGCCGCGCCCATCTCCGATTCGGCGACGGCGAGCTCGGCAAACTGCCGCCGGGCGGCGAGACGTTCGCCGCGGCGTACCGCGTTGGTGGCGGACCGCTGGGCAACGTCGGACGTGATGCAATCACAACCATGGTGCTGCGCACGCAGACATGGAGTGGAGTCGACGTGCGGCCCCGCAACCCTCTACCTGCGACAGGCGGCACAGCGCCAGAGCCGGTGGCCGAGGCGAAGCTGCTTGCGCCCGACGCGTTCCGCGAGCGGTTGCGCCGCGCCGTCACGGCCGAGGACTATGCGACCATTGCGGGCGGCCTGTCAAGCGTCCAGTCTGCCGCCGCCGAGCTGGTGTGGACGGGCAGTTGGTACGAAGCGACCATCGCCGTCGACGAGTTCGGCTCTGACGAGGCCAGGCCAGAGTTGCTCCAGGGAGTCGCCGCGAGCCTCCAAGACGTACGCCGCCTCGGCCACGACCTAGCGGTTAAGCCTGCACGTTCGGTGCCGGTCGACCTCCGCGTCGAGGTATGCGTCGACCCTCACCACTCACGCGGCGCGCTCAAGGCCGCCGTCCTCGATGTCTTGGGCAACCGGAGGTTGCCCAACGGGCGCCTCGGACTGTTCCACCCCGACCGGCTGACATTCGGTACCGGTGTACGCACTTCAGAGGTGGTGGCCCTGGTACAGGCGATCCCGGGCGTGAACAGCGTCGAGGTAACCAGGCTCAGGCGGCTCGACCGCCCGGATGCAGGCGAGCTTGACGCAGGCGTCCTGCCAATCCACCGACTGGAGATCGCGCGACTTTCGGGGGACCCCAGCCTGCCCGAGAACGGCCGGCTCGTCGTGGTGATGGGAGGCGGACGATGAGCACGTGTCGCTGCAGCAGGCCAACTGTGGCGCCCCTGGTAATGGTTCACCGGCCCGGATTGGACGAACTGGCACTCCGCATCGGCACGCACCGAACGTTCCTGGCGGACATGAAGGCCCGGCTCTCGTCGCAGGACCTGCCAGCCCTGGCGGCACTGACGACTCATGACACGACCGACCCCGTGACCGCGCTGTTGGATGCTTGGGCGGCCGTCGGCGATGTGCTGACCTTCTACCAAGAGCGCATCGCCAACGAGGGTTACCTGCGCACCTCGACCGAACGGCGTTCGCTGGTGGAGCAAGCGGCTCTGGTCGGTTACCGTCCGCGTCCCGGCGTCGCGGCCAGCACCTATCTTTCCTATACCGTCGACGACAACGCCGGACCCGTCGAGATCCCGCCCGGAACGCGCGTCACCAGCGTGCCGGGCCCGGGCGAAATCATGCAGACCTTCGAAACCTCGGAGCCTCTGATCGCACGGCACGAGTGGAACCGCCTAGGCGTCCGGACGGCGCAGCCGCAGACCGCGGCTGACGTTGCCGCCAACGGGCTCGTGCTCGCCGGCACCGCCACCGGACTCTCCGTCGGCGACGCGCTGCTCGTCGACCTCGGAATCGGCCTCGACTTGTCGCCGGCCCGGGTACGGGCCGTGGAGCCTCAGCCCGAGGCCGACCGCACCCGGGTCACACTCGAGTCCTGGACGGGGGAAGAGATGGGGGTCGAGGTGCTCCTCGCCACCGTGCACCGGCTGGCAGACTCCGCCGCCTTCGATATCGATCCCGACGGACCCACTGCTAAGAAGGTATTGGCTGCACTGGCGACGGTCGAGAAGCAGGCACGGGAAGGCAACGAGTCGTCCGCGAACGCAGTGCTCGCCGCGCTCAAGGTAAGCCGTCAGCAACTCGATATCGCCCGGCGCAATAACTGGTCAAAGCTCACCCCGTGGTTAAAGGAGGGCGTCATCCGGCTCAGGAGCGTGTTGCCGGAGGGCATCGACACAACAACTGCCCGCTTTGGCGAACGCCGGCAGGGCAGACGCCTTGACGAGCTGCTCAACAACCTGGCGGCACCGCCGTCGATCCAGCCGCGAGGCTCCCGTCAGCTCACCCGCACGGCCAAAGCAACCCTGACCCGGGGAGCGGACGCGTACCCTGCTCTGTTGGCGACGTTGAGACCGGAGCTGTCACAGACGCTGTACGGCGCCCTCGCCCGGCTGGACGCTGCCCCCGTTTCACCCTTGAGGGTCTGGGCGCTGCGGCTCGCGGCGCCGTTGTTCGGGCACAACGCGCCCCTCGAGGCGAAGTTTACTGATGGTGTGTTCACCGGTTTTAAGGAGTGGAACCTCACCGGCGAAAAGCCAGACATCGCGTTCCTGGACCGCGACCACCCGGGCGTGCTGGCTGACAGGCCGGTCCTGATCACCCGGCCCATGAGTAAGGACTTCGGGCCGACGGTGGTCACCGAGGTGGACAAAGTCGAGCATCTTTCGCGTAACGCCTACGGACTGGCAGGGAAGTCCACGAAGCTCACATTCAAGAAAACCTGGTGGCTCCCGGACCCGGATGACGTCCACGACCCCGACGAGTTCAACGTACTCCGGGCAACCCTTGTGCACTGTGGAGCCGAGGAGTTGGACCTGGCGGACGCCGCGATCGAGGCCCCGCTATGCGGCGGAGAGATTGAGCTCGACGGCCTGTTCGACGGCCTGCGGTCCGGACGATGGATGATCGTCACCGGCGAACGCGCGGATCTCCCCGGCACGTCCGGGGTGCAAGCCGCCGAGGTGGTAATGCTCGACGGCGTGAGCCAACGGGTCAAGACTGTGCCCTCAACGGGCTACCTGACGAATGCGAGGCCCGCATCGGAAGGGAATGACCGGGATGGCGGCGAAGAGGAGTTGCCACTGCCCGGCGACGCACTGCACACGTTCGTCTCACTCGCCGCGCCGCTTGCCTACTGCTACCGCCTCGACACGGTCGTGCTTTACGGCAACGTCGTGCACGCAACGCACGGGGAGACCCGCCAGGAAGTGCTGGGCGGCGGCGATCCGACGAAGCGCCGACAGGAATTCCATCTCCGCCAACCACCGCTGACATGGACGTCCGCCCCAACCAACTCGGGCGTGGCCAGCACCCTGGAGGTCCGGGTCGACGGCGTGAGCTGGCACGAATCGCCGAGTGTGGTCGGTCTGGAGCCGACCACCCACTGCTTCCTCACCAGGCAGGACGAATCGGGGGCCACCACGGTGGTGTTCGGCGACGGCGTGCACGGTGCGCGACCGCACACCGGCACCGACAACATCCGGGCGACGTACCGCAATGGCCTCGGCAGGGCTGGCAACCTCGCAGCCGGTCAACTCAGCCAACTGGGCTCCCGGCCGTTGGGTGTCAAGGAAGTCTTCAACCCAATCCGCGCCACCGGCGGTACCGACGCCGAAAGCCGCGACCAGATCCGGCACAACGCACCTTTGGCTGTGTTGGCCTTGGATCGCCTCGTTGGGACCCAGGATTACGCTGACTTCGCGCGTACCTTCGCCGGTATCGGCAAGGCGGCGGCCGTCCGGATCACAGACGGACGACGTCAGTTGGTGCACGTGACGATCGCTGGGGTCGACGATATCCCGGTGGACGAGTCATCCAATCTCTTCCGCAACTTAACGGACGCACTGCACCGCTTCGGCGACCCTGCCCTGCCGCTGCGTGTCCAGATCAGGCGACTGCTGGCGCTTGTCGTCAGCGCCCGGGTGAAGGTGCTGCCTGACTATCATTGGGACAGCGTTGAACCAATCGTGCGGTCGGCCGTGCTGGAGACGTTAGGGTTCGACCGGCGCGGACTCGGCCAAAACGTCCTGCCCAGCGAGGTGGTTGCATGCATTCAGGCCGTGCGTGGCGTCGACTATGTCGACTTGGACGTGCTCACCGCGCTTAACGCCGCCGACGTCGTACGCCGGCTCTCGGCGAGTGTGGACCGGACAGCGGTCCTACCTGACGGTCCTGCTGGCAGCCTTGGGGCCCAGTCCCCCTGGCCCCCGCGGCCGGGCCCCGTGCTCGTGCAACCGGCCCGACTGGTCGTCGACGTAGTGCAGGCGGCCGAGTTGGCCTACCTGCAGCCGGGCGTCCCCGATTCCCTGATCCTGAACCAAATCCCCGACGAGGTGACGCGATGACCCGACGCGACGATTACCTGTACATGCTCCTTCCCGCCTTGCACCGGATGCGGGACGAGGTCCGCGGAGGCCCGCTGCGCGAACTGCTCAAGGTCATCGGCGAGCAGGTCCAGGTGATCGAGGATGACATCGACCGCCTCTACGATAACTGGTTTATCGAGACATGTGACGACTGGGTCGTGCCCTACCTCGGCGACCTGGTTGGCTACCGCACCCTCCCCGACGCAGGACTGATTGCTGACCCTACCACCCCAGAAGCCCGCCGGCGTACCCGTGCCCTTGTGCCGCGGCGTGACGTGGCCGACACGATCGCCAACCGGCGCCGCAAGGGCACAGTCGCACTGCTAGAGGAGCTGGCCGCCGACGTGACAGGGTGGCCAGCCCGGGTTGTGGAGTTCTACTCCCTGCTGGGTTGGACCCAGCACCTCGACCATGTCCGTCCGGGGCGCGCCCGCACGGTCGACCTGCGTGAGGGCGCGCGGCTCGGGCGCGCGGCCGGTGACACCGGCTTCGACGACCTGGCCTGCACTGTAGACGTACGACGCCCCGGCTCGCACCACACCCGTGGCCGCTACTCCGTGCAGAGCACCGGCCTGTTCGTGTGGCGTCTCGGCTCCTACCCGGTCACGGAGACCCCAGCACATTGCATCGAGAGGGAAGGATCGCACTGCTATTCCTTCAGTGTGCTGGGCAACGACACTCAACTGTTCGTCGCCCCTGCCGCCGAGCCGAACCCGACACACGTCGCGGAGGAGATCAACGTGCCCGCTCCGCTGCGGCGAAGGGCGTTGGAGCACCGCGTGTCGGAGCACCCGCTGTGTGCCGACGCCTCTCCGACCTACTACGGCGCCGGACGCAGCGTGTGGGTAACGGTGCAGGACTGGCCGCTGCGTGGGCACCGCGGGGTCGTGCCGGCGGAGTCGGTGATCCCGGCCGACCTATCGGACTGGCACGCCTACCGGGCGCCGCGCGACCACGTGCTGCTCGACCCGCAACGCGGACGGTTGGTCTTCCCGCCCGGACAGCCGCCGCGGAGCGTGTCGGTCGGCTATCGCTACGGCTTTAGCGCGGACATGGGCGGCGGGGAGTACCGGCGTCAATTGTCCGAGCCGTCTGGCGCCCTGATTCTCCGGGTGCGTCAGCGAGGCCGGGAATCGGGGGAGTACCGCACGATCCAGCAGGCCTGGCGGTACTGGCGCGAGATCCGACGTAATCCCCCGGAGGAGGGAACCGAGGTGCCTCGGGCGGTGGTCATCGAGGTCGCCGACAGCAGCGTCTACGAGGAGCGCCTGGTCTTGGACTTGGAACCCGGAGAGTACGTCCAACTGCGTGCCGCCTCACGCTGCCGCCCGGTGCTTCGCCTGCTGGACTACCGTGTCGATCAGCCGGACCCTTTGCGCATCACCGGCGGCGCAGCTGCCAGATTCGTGCTCGACGGGTTCCTGGTTACAGGTCGTGGGCTTGTCGTGGCCGGCCGCCGGCCGGGTCGTGACCTCGACACCGATGACGACTCGTACAAGGACACCTACCGAGACGGGTCCGACGGCGCGGACGAGCCTCCCACCCCGGCTGGCTACGGCGAAGAGACACCCTCCGGGACAGCCGGGGGCTATGAGTGGACGCCGGAACCGACGACAGGCGACCTGTGCGACGTGACCATCCGCCACTGCACGCTTGTCCCCGGCTGGGACCTCGACTGTGACTGCTTACCCGGCCGCCCCGACGATCCGAGCATCACCGTCGACCGGACGCGCGCCCGGATCGTTGTCGAGCACAGCATCATCGGCTCGGTCGTCGTCGCCGCCGACGAGCGCCGGGAAGACCCCGGCGTGATCGCCGTCAGCGACACCATCCTGGACGCGACGAGTCCCGACCGGCTCGCGTTCAGCAGTGACGACGGGCAGCTCGCGTTCGCGCACCTGACGATCGCCCGCTGCACCGTGGTGGGGGAGGTCCTGGTGCACGCCGTCGACCTGGTCGATAACAGCATCTTCACCAGCCCTTTGCGAGTGGCCCGGCGCCAGATCGGCTGCGTGCGCTACACCTACCTGCCACCGGGATCGCGCACGCCCCGTCGCTACCACTGCCAGCCCGATGCCGCGATCGCAGCTGCCGCGGACGACGTACGCGCCGCGCAGGCCGCCGAGCGCCTGCAGCCGGCGTTCACCAGCCTGCGCTACGGGCACCCGGGCTACGGCCAGCTCGCCGACCCGGTTCCCGACGAGATCTGGCGCGGCGCCGACGACGAGGCCGAGCTGGGGGCGTTCCACGACCTCTACCAGCCGCAGCGGGCCGCGAACCTGGGGGCCCGTCTCGACGAGTACATCCCCGCCGGCACCGAGACCGGCATCTACTTCATCACCTAAAGGAGGGGCTATGAAGGGCGACTTCACCCGGGAGACCTTCGACCGACGACGCCACTACACGCGCGTGTTGATGCAGCAGGGGCGGGTCCAGCTCGACGCCGACTGGAACGAGCAGACGGCAATCTCCAACCACTACGTCCGCACCTTGGCGGCCGATTTGATCGGGCGGCACGGTGGTCCCGCCGCCGCGTGCGGGTTCGCGTTGATACGTGACCCGGCGGTCGTTGACACCCTGACCGACGACCTCGGCAGGCCGTTGCCCGCCCACCGCGTCGATGAGCTAAAGGGCCGCATGAAGCGCGGCGACTTCCTCATTGGACAGGGTCGCTACTACGTCGACGGCTTGCTGTGCGAGTGCGACACTGCAACGACGTACGGCGAGCAGCTCGGCTACCCCTTTGACGACGGTACGACGATCGAGGCTCTGGCCGGCGTCGATAGAGTGCTCGTCTACCTGGACGTGTGGGAGCGGCACGTCTCCGGTGCCGAACGCTCCGACCTGCTCGACGTCGCGCTGTCCGGGCTCGACACGTCCACCCGCTCCGAGCTGGTCTGGCAGGTGAAGGTACTCCGCGGCGACGCGCCGCTTACCTGCGGCGACTACGCCGGGCTGGCCCGGGAGCGACTGCCGCTGCTGCGCGCCGATGCGAGGCTGCGGGAGGATGACCTCGCCGCCTGCGTGATCGACCCCGAGTCGAGGTACCGCGGCGCTGAGAACCAGCTGTACCGCGTCGAGATCCACCGCGGCGGCCCCGCCCGGGCTGCAGGTGAGGTCTCTGGCGGCGCGACATTCGTCTGGTCCCGCGAGAACGGGTCGGTGCTTTTCTCCGTCCTCCAGCACTCGACGGACGGGGACAAGACGGTCTTGGAGCTGGCCAGCGGCGGCCGCGACGGTCGCTCCGGCCTAGCGCCCGGCGACCGGGTGCAGCTCGTCGACGACGCCAGCTCGCTGCGCGGCGCCGCCACGGCGGTGCTGCAGGTCGAGAGCGTTGACCGCGACGACCTGACCGTCGTCCTGAGCGGTGTCGCGGACGGCACCGGCAATCGCCCAGAGCTGCACCCCGTGCTTCGGCGCTGGGACCACGACGCCAACGATCCCGAGACAAGCGACGAGGGGGCACTGCTGGTGAGCGAGGCGACTAGCGCCGACGACGGCTGGATCAAGCTCGAGGACGGCGTGATGGTGCAGTTCCCGGCCTCGACAGTCGACCGCAGCCCGAATTACTACCGCACGGGCGACTACTGGCTAGTGCCCGCCCGCACGGCCACCGGCGACGTTGTCTGGCCCCAGGAGGCGATCGGCGACGAACAAGTGCCACGGCCGCGAACCCCCGACGGCATTCAGCACCAATACGCGCCGCTGGCCGTTGCCACCCAGGCTGCCGACGGCACTTGGTCGGTCTCTAGCGACTGCCGCGCCCAGTTCGCAACGATGCCTTCGGCATTCTGAGCGCGAAACTTCTCAGGCAGGAAAGGGGCTCATCGAGTGACCGCTGGCAATTCCAGAGAGCGGTTACAGTACCAACTTGGAAAGGTTTGGCTGTGGCCGAAACAACACATCCTGGCAGAGCAACAGAGGGCGTCAAGGTTGACTGCCAATGTTGGTAGGAGGCTCGCGGTAAAAGCCTGCTGTCGAAGCTTCCGGCAGGTGGCCTACCATCAGGCAGCTTTCCCGACATCCCTGGGCACGCAGGGGTTAGGGCGGACTACTTCGCCGGGTGGGAAACAGTGGGCCTCCGACATGATGGTTCCCATCGGAAGGAGGCTAAATGATCGAGGGTCCTTTAACAGATCTTGCTTACAGCTTGGCAAGGGCCAAAGTGGAGCTCGCTGTTCAGCCGACATACGACTTACAGCAGCTCCGCGAGAACACGGTTCTGGCGCGAGACCTGGCCTTGATGCACGGCCAAGCCCTGCAGTCGATGTACGACGTAGTCGAGGATGTCAAGCTCCGGGAAGCCTTGAGGGCAGCCAGTGAACGTCGAGATAGGCGGAGAGTCGAAGACACTATCGACTTCGGCCAGCTATCGGTGGAGCCGCTCCTCAACGCCTTCGGCTACAAGCCTCCGCCTCCTCCATACGAGCTCGTCGGCAGAACGCAAGCCGCCCTGCTTGCGGCTGGGGAGGCCTCCAGACAAACGCAAACTTTCTGGAGAGGAACTTGGGGATGCGAGGCATTACCTCCGCTTTCTCCTTGCTAGGACGAGGGAGAGGCTCGACCCGTGCTTCGCCCCTCGCCAGCAGCGCCGGTGCTTATGGCAGCCAAATCCCAGCTAGTGGAAGTCTTCATAGACATCATTCCGCGGTAGTGGGAGCCGCGGCTGCAGGTGCGATAGGTCTGCCGCGTGAACTCGGGGCAGCGGCAGGTGGGGTGGAAAGGAGCTGGTCAAGCAGCCAGGGGAGATGGCGGCCGGCACTCTCATCGGTTTCGGCGATGACGAGCGCAACGCTGCCTGGACTTCCCGATACGGTTACCCGCCTCGCCCAGCTGCGGATGAGCATCGAAACTCCTAACTCCATAGCGCAAACCTGGGCCAAGGAAAGGAAACCGCTCGAGGAGTTTCACTGGATCTGCGAACGAATAGATGGGACGTGGAAAAGGTTGCAGTTGCGGCGACTGAGGCCACCGTAACCACGTTAAAGGACTACATGCTCGCATCAACCAATTCCCGCGAGCTTGATGATGTCTGTGTGGCCGATGTGCAGAAGCGGTGCGCCCTGCCGATGGCCCAAGGTTTCCGGTTGCAAGGAGGGGCAAGGCTTATGGAAGGTAATTGGTCATGGATTGGCGTAGCTCAGGTGGTCACGGCCATCTTTTCCACACTTGCGGCGCTGGTCGCTTTGTGGGTGGGGATTCGCAGCAACAGGCGCTCACGTGAGGCCCTGAAAGTGCAGACATATCTGCACCTGAGATCCCGTTTCCTCGATATCTATCGAGAACTCGGGCGACTCGACGACTCAAAGGCCGACGCCGTCGAGTTGCAGCTCGCCCGGGAGGCTTACTGGCATCACGTCTGGGATGAGTGGTACATCGCTAATCGTCTGGCTCCGCGGGAATTTTCAGGATTGTGGGACGGGTTCTTCGCGGCCGCGGTCAAGTCGGGGTACGAGCAGCCTGCCCTCAGAGCCGCATTCGATGAGCTTGCCAGCAAGCCCAATGCGGGCTTCGGTGCCTACGCCCAGCCAATGATAAGGGAACTACGCCGTCAGGAAGACGGATCGGCCCAGGAATCGCCTGGGTGATGTCGCAGCGATACCAGAGCCCGAGGTGGATCTGGACGATCGTTGACCTCGCCGTGGCCAGGGCAGCAACCGCGAAGTGAAGATTGGACCCATTCTTGCTAATGCCAGCCAAGTCATTCCTGAATGAGCGCCTGACTTGAGACCTCCTACTGGATCTGGCGCTTTCACTGGGCGGTGCGTTGAGCGAAGGGTTGGGTGGGGCGAGGTCTCTGTGCCAGCGTTCTCGGAGCGAGCTAAAAGCCTTGAAGGGCGGATTTGAAGGTGTGGACATCGCCCACACGCAGGGTTCCTGATTGTGCCGTACAGGGGTTGGATCCGGCCGGATTCCGCATGTTTCCGGGAATCCCAGTGTTGGCAGTTGCTGGGATACGGTTCGAGTCCCACCTCGGGCACGTAGCTTCCGGCTCAGGGGCTTGTGGGCTTCTGAGTGTGGACAAATGTTCACTTGCGGATCGTTTGGACGCTTGGCAGTGGGTCCCAAATGGTTCAGAAGTTATCGCGGCCGCCGGCCGGTTGCGCGCCGTTCGTGGGGACCCGATTGGACGCTGTTGCTTTCAACACGATTCGGTGTGGTCCCACGACTTCGGCCTCCGCAGTCCACACAGGCTGGGCCGCTAGTTCATCGATGAGGCCAGGCGGGATGATGGCTGTGTATTCCCGCCCGCCTGCCTCGCTGAGCAGGTCAGGCCAACCTGGTAGCGCGGTCGTCCGCTCGATGCGGACCGGAATACTCGACCACCCCAGTGAAGGTCCAGGCTTAGACGGACCGAGCGGGGTGCACTGCACCCAGGACCGGTTCTCGATCGCTTGGACCATGCTACGACTCGCCTCCGCCGCTCAAAACCGCATCTCGTCCGGCCAGCCAAGTTGCCAAGGAACGGGCAATTGGCAGTCCCGTTGGTTCTTCGAAACAATTGTAGGCCGGGGAGGGGTTGACTTCGAAGCACCACCAACTATCGTCGCTGTCCCGGTGCAAGTCGATGCCGGCGAGCGGGAGGTCCAGAGCCTGGGACAGCGCGACGCAGCGCTCCTTGATGGCGGCGGGCAGTTCGACGGCCCGCATGCCAGCGGAAGGCCCTCCGTCGGCGTAGCGGTAGTCTATGGTCGCCGAGTCCACTTCGCATGCATGGACGTCTGTACCGACGACGTGGACCCGGACGTTGACACCCGTGAGCATTCGCTGAAACTGGGTCGGCAGTGCCCGCACGCGATCCAGGTCGTCGAACCGCCTCCCGGTCAGTTCGTGAACTATCGACCGTACTCCGCTGATCGACTTGTAAATGAGCCGTCCATGGTGCGAGCGGAAGGCACGCACAGCCTCCGGGTCACTGGTCACTATCGTTTCCGGAACGCCGAACCCTAGAGCACGGATCAGAGCGGCCTGATACGGCTTGGAGCTGTTGCTGGTCATAGATCTGGGGCGGTTGGCCACCCTCAACGGGGCGACGTCGCTCCACGATGCCAGGAGTGCCACGGAAGCAACGCGCCGCGCCTCCCGCAGCGGATCCGGGCGAAGGCCTGCAATATTTGGGGCTGTCAGACGCAGGTACAGACCGGTCGCCTCTGAGAGATCAACCCTGTTCCCCAGATGGAGCGCGTGTGCCGCGACCTGCCCCTTGTCGATGCTGACCTCAAGCTGCCAGTCATGGGCCCGTTCTTCGTCCAGCAACACCACTTCGACACCTAGCTCCGCCGCCTGGGAGAGAAGCAGTTCCACCGGCCCCTCCGTAGGGCTGCCCGCTACGACGATCACGAGATCGGCTTTCTTGAGTGCTGGAAAGCCTTCCGTTCGAGATGTGCAGCCATCGCTTCCACGTGGACCGCCGACCTTAGTAGGGGCACCGGGTTCACGCTAAGGACGAGGATCCGGCCTAACGGATCGGCCGAGAGGGCCAGACTAATCTCGGCGACCTCGAGGTCCAGCGCATGGGCAAGGTCGATGAGTGGGCCCAGCAACGCGGGCGGCCCCAGCGCCTCGTCGCCGGCGACGAGGACCCGGCGTCGTTCGGGACGTATCCTTTCGACCCACCCCGCAGGTGCAGCCAGAGGCGGCCCATCGGCGGCACGGAAGGAGTCCACATCGGTTGGCACCATGCCGCCCACCCACCTGCGCCGGTCGAGGGCCGGACGACGTGTCGGCCTGGTTCTGGCACCGTCCGCAGCGAGTAGCACATCCGGCGTCGCAAGCCCGACAGAGGCGCAAGCCTGCGCGGTGAGCACAATGTCGGGCGATGTGCCGCAGAGGGCTCCCGGCGTGGGCCGATTCACGACGACGTCGTGTCTGCTCCAGAGCCAGGACAGGCCGAATGCGTGGATCTCCGCCGCCGCATACTCGGAATCCGCCGTCCGGTCGAAAGGTCCTGCGGACAGAGTCGGGGCGCGGCAGAGAATTGCGTCGAAGGGTCCCGCAAGCTGAACCGCTTCAGAGGGAGAGACGCTGCCATTTACTGCGTCGGTCCAAACCGGACTTTCGCCCGGGTGCCCGGACTCTGGATAGTGGGTAACCGGGGCTCTGGAGAAGGCCGACGGATCGACCAAGGTAACGGCACACGCACCGCGGCGCCGCAGGAGGGCGGCCAGTGCCGCTGCACCCACGTCGCCGCGGTCCGCAATGACGAGAACCGACATGGACACCGGGGCCTACTGGGGAGGCAGGGAATCGAAGTTGATCTTGGCCTCGGCAGAGCCTCCCTCCATCTGGGACCGGAGCGGCCCAAGGTCTGGGCCGCCCATGCTTTGGCCCAGTTCGGGCCGCTCAGCGGAGCCGATGAATGGCTCGGTGCCGCCTTCTCCGTCCCCGCCCCACGGTTGGCCCGCGCCTGCGCCCGTGAGGGTCTCGATGACAGTTCGCATCGCTATCTCGAGCGCCTCCAAGCGTGCAGAGAAATCTTCGCCGGAACCCGCATGATCCGTCCTTTGCTCCCAGCCACCGGGCATCCCCTGTCCGTGGGCCGGCTGCATAGGGCCGTCGGCGAACTTATTCTCGACCAGCTTGTCGGTGAACTTGGTTTCGCGGATCTCCTTGAACTCCTTTTCCTTGAACTCCTTGAACTCTTTCTCCTTGATTTCCTTGAACTCCTTCGGACGTTCTTTGAGGAGTTCCTTGAGTTCCTTCGGGCGTTCCTTTCGGAGTTCCTTGATCTCCTTGCCTTCCTTGATGGGCTTGATAATGCACCGGACCCCGAACCTGACGGTCATCGCCGCCGACGCCGCCGGAATGTTCGTTATCGAAACACATGTGTCTGAACCTGCGTAGGATCTACTGTTCGGCGTCGTGGATGACGTCAAGGAGGCGTTGTTGGCACTGCCGGGATACGGGTCCCCGGCATCGCCGCGGTTGACGTTGTTCTCAAGATCTCTGCTGCCGTCAGCCTGCAGCAACGCAACCTTATAGTGCGCCTCGTTGCTGTTGGACGCTATGGCATCGTCGATGTGCCAAACAAGCAGTCCGGACCCGGGCAAGGACTGGTCGTATCCTGACGTCTGGCGGTTTTCCACCAAGAAGTACTCGTTGCCGCCCGCACCGTTCTTCCAGAGACGGTAGGCCGTTCGGCTCGTCTTTACGTCGTTGACGGTAACTGAGGCGTTGCTGGCCTGCGCGACCACGCTGATCCACCCCTGGGTAGCCTTGCACCAGGCCGACGGGTGGGTAGGGCGATCACCGTTCAACCCCCAGGAGCCGCCACCCATAAGACACCAGTTCCCGACGCCTTCGGAGGAACCGTCGTCGTCGTAAAGATCCGGCCAGCCAAAGATGAGGTGGCCCAGCTCATGGGCGGAAACACCGATTCTTGCGTCCTCGGGGATCGTCAGATAGGCGAACACCTTGACGCCGTCGACGGTGCGTTCGGCGGGCAGGACCCACTTGTGCGACCAGATATCGCCCGCGTTCCCGGACTGCTCGGCACCGCGGCCGGCGTGGACGACGATGTAAGCGTCGACGTATCCGTTGCCGTCGTTGTCATAGGGCAAGAAGTTCACATCGGCGTTCGCGGCCGACAAGGCGTCGTTTGCGAGCGTGCGAGCGTTCGGTGTGGCTGGCTGAGTGCCGTTGTCGGCGCCAGCATAGGCCGTAAGCGTCCTGGGCATCCTGTACGGACCCACGACATCACCCTCCATAGTGATCAGGCCGCCTGAGACGTCCGTGAAGTATTCTCGAACGCTGCCGTTGGCCAACTCGCCCGTGGAGAAAAATAGCTGCCGGAACCGGTCAAGGGCTCCTGCCGGCATAGCTCGGTCCGAAAAGTCGGCCATTACGACGACGACCCTGACCGCGCCCCGGAGAGGGGCACGTTCCAATGCGGCGCGCTGCGCCACAGCAGCTGTGGTTCCGGTCGGGTAGTACGTGCCCGGGTATATGAGTCCGTCATTTAGACCCACCTGCAGGGGCCTTTTCAAAGCCAGATGCTGCCCTAAGAACTGGGGCGCTCGTTGGCGCAGCCGTTGGAACTGGTCCTTCAGCTTCTCGTTTAGTTCCGGGTCCGGGGCGACGACGCAGAGGTCTTCGACGTGGTGTGCCCGAACGGTGAGCGGACGCGGTGCACTGTCTTCACATTCCATAATGCGAACTCCCAAGATCACTAG
The DNA here is from genome assembly GCF_040547365.1 of Pseudarthrobacter sp. PvP090. Lineage (NCBI taxonomy): Bacteria > Bacillati > Actinomycetota > Actinomycetes > Micrococcales > Micrococcaceae > Pseudarthrobacter > Pseudarthrobacter sp. PvP090. The sequence continues at coordinate 134,228 of NZ_JBEPPO010000002.1, read as the reverse complement.
GATTATTCCGGTGGGATTGGCCTGCTGCAGCACCTGCTGCTTTTGCCGAATTGTTGACTCAGACTGGATGGACATCCCCGGGGCGCCTCTGACTGCCAGCTAGGCAGATTTTCACGCTTGGCTGGGAATGGCTTCAGCGTAGATATGCAGCATTACTGCAGCGTTACCATGCGTTGATTGCGCCCGTCGAACTTCCCCTCTGTGTCACTGCCTGGCGGGTCCTTCCCGCGGAGTTCGGGTTCCCGGGACCTCCCGCGTTCAACCATTGCGCCCGGGGGGCGAGGACTTCGGAGCCCGCTGATCATGACGCGGCCATCGCCTGGCAGCATCCAGTGACGGAGGACAAGGGGAACGAGCGATCCGCGTGGTCCCGGACGCTTGGAGTGATTTCGGCGATCGGTCCGCCAATCACGGTGGCGACGGCACTGTTGTTTTACTTCGGCTGGGCACGAGCGGACGCGCAGGCGGCCCAGATGGGCCTGAACGTCAGCCTGTTTGGGTATACGGGGCAGGACCACATGCTGATCAGCATCAACGCACTCTTTTGCCGCTGGTCTGCCTTCTGGTCGCCAGCGTTGTCTGGGTGGCCCTGGACCGCTTGCTGCGCCGCCGGATCGAGGAGGACCGCGGCCGGGCGATCATCGTACGAAACGCCGGCATTGCCGCCCTGGTCAGTGGGCTCGTGGTCGGCATTAGTCTGCTGCTGGCCATCCTTGAGCCTGCGCGGACGGCGCTCTTCACGCCGTACTTGATGGCGCTGGGCGTGCTCGTGGCTATGTGGTGCGTTCGTCTCCGCCGTCTGGGCCGGGACGGCAAACTACCAGCGCTAACAACCGAGCAGCGGGCAGTAGAAACCACGGTGGTATTGAGCCTTGTGACGCTGCTGCTCTTCTGGGGCACGGCGGTCTATGCCCAGGCCCTGGGCCGGCGGCTTGCCCTAAACTTCGAGCAGGGAGTCCAGTACATGCCCCGGGCGGAGGTCTATTCACTCAAGCCGCTGGGTATCGGCTCTGAGGCCGTCAAAGACGTGAGGGTGGGTAGCGTGGACACCGCGGTAGACCGATACGACGGCCTCCGCCTGCTGGTGCTCAGCGGCGGACGTTTCTTCTTCCTGCATGACGGCTGGACGCCCCGGGACGGAACCGTGATAGTGCTCCCGGACGACAACTCGGTCCGAACCGAGTTCAAGAGATAGTGCTGGTTCGGGACTAGCCAAAGCGGGCGGGGCGCCCGGAGGTGTCCTCAGGGTTGAGGCGGGCGCGGGCGTAAGTTGTCGGTAATCGTCTTCATCTGTCTTGTCAGCCCCCGATGCCGGGGGTCGTCGGGGAATCCTCCGCGTCGAGCCACCGGTAATACGACGCCCTGCAAATGTCGATTCTCTACAGTTTCTTTGGCGAAGAACGCAGAAGCTGTATTAAAATCGTTCGCGGTGTTTCTTATCGGCAGTAATTGAGGGTCTGCCATCGATTGCCAACAAGCAATTATGGCCATTGATGAAGGTACCAGCGAGCGTCTGGATCCATTAGGGACTGGAAGCCAATCGAGCCGCATGAGCGGGGACTTCCTGGCTGCGCGGTCCAGCACCAAATCCGAATTGAATGAAGTGGCGCTGAGGCAACTAGCCGTCCGCATGGACGTTGCCCGAAGGATTTGTTGCTCGGTCGGAACGGGCCAGTCTGCGGTTGCCGACGAGGAAGCGGGTAACCAGGAAGAAGTTGGGGCGGGAATACCCAGGGGCCCGTTTTGGAGGGGTTCGGATAGCGAAAGTCCACGATATTGGCAGGGTTTGGCTTGACTAGCCCCTTTAGACAAATGTCGTCACTAGGGCCCTTTGGCCCTGATTGCGGGAACAAATCTTTAGGGTGGCTACTCATATGCATTAGCGGTCCGTGTGCTCGGGTAAGGGTATTGCGTTCACAACGCTGCAGGATGCCGAAAGCCATTGACATCCCCTGCCTAAATGCGGATCCTCATGGCTAGAACTATTCCAGCCGGCAGTCACGCTGGATTTGGGGGTACCAATGGGAAGCGGCAACTTTTGCCATTTTCAGCTGAGCCTTCTCCAATCGTGGAAGCTCCGCCGGGACTCGTGTGTTCTGCATGTTGCGGTGCGTCAACAGCGGCTCATCACTGCCCTGGCTATCCACGGTCCCCGACCTCGAAGCTACCTGGTCGGGCTCCTGTGGCCGGACAGTTGCGAGAGTCTGGCCATGGAGAGTCTGCGAGTGAGCATGCACCTGGTCTCACGTCACGTCCCGGGGCTGCTGGTCAACGGGGGCTCTGAGCTTTCCCTCAGCGAATCGGTGGAGGTCGACTTGCACCGCGTCCGGTCCTGTGTTCGAGAGCTAAGCCAAAACGGGCTCAACGGGAACGTCGCGTCCACTCTGAACCTGTTGCGCGATGCCGAACTGCTCCCGGGCTGGTATGACGATTGGGTGCTCTTTGAACAGAGCAGATTGCGGCAGGATCGGCTCCACGCGTTCCACATCATTGGTCGCGAGTCGCTGGCGCGCCGTGACTACGAGAGTGCCGTGGAAGCCTCGGAGGCAGCACTACAACTTGAACCGCTCTACGAAAGTGCGGTTGGGCTTCTCATTCAGGCTCAAAGGCAGCTGGGCAACAATGCTGCCGCGCTTCAGGCCTTCGAAAAGTATCGAACGAAGCTGCAGGAGGACATGGGCCTTGCTCCGTCGGAGGGCATTCGTCGCCTCGTCGCTGAGGTTTTGTGAGAGCCGGTCCCTGCGAGAACGAGGGATGATCAGACCATGCCCCAGTGGGACGGAACGAGCAAAGAGCTACAAGTGGAGATCGGGGGCCAAGGCCGAGAAGACTTCTGCTAAGCGCTGCGATGACCCTGCTTCATGGGCTTCGCCCGCCTGATGTGGTCATCGTCTCCCCGGCCACCCGTTAGTACCCGCGAATCGATGGAGTAGGCCTCTTGATTAAGGTCGCGGTCCGATGCCTGTCAGGGGCTTTCGCCGGGCATCAGTCCCGCCCCCGGTACATCGCCATCTTTGAACTCGGTATTTCGCCGGGCATCAGCCCAGGGGCAGGCTTCTCGGCGGGCATCATGGTTTGCCCTTCCCTGGCATCTCGGCCCCGGCTACTGGTCCCGATTGATCATGGTGGATACCTTAGTGTGATCAGATCCGGTGGGGGATTGGTGATGTTGCCGGTGCCGTTTCCTGTCATGATCCTGTCGTTGTCATTGACGTGCCGCAGGTTCAGGACGTGCCCCACCTCGTGGCCGAGAGTCCATTGAGTAGCGCCACCGTTGCGCGCCTGGGTGGCCAGCGGGATGGGCGGCGCAACCGTTGAACGGGGGTAGCTATGACCGAAGGTAGTACACCACGACGTCGTTGTTGCCGGCGCTATTACGGCTGGCAAAGTGCTGGTTCTACTCGGCCGTCGATGCCCCGCGAACGCAACGCCCGACGTCGGCCTCGTTGGGGGTGGGCAGGTTTAGATTTTCGATAAACACCCGTTCCACGCCGATACCAACCATTGCATAGGCTCCCCGCATCAGCTATAAAGCGGTGTTCACAGCAACGTCCGGGGCAGTAGAGACGTTCGCGCGCGGGCGGACCGTCGGGCGGACCGACCACCACTTGTGCCACATGTCGCTATCGGTTCCGGCTCCAAAGATATCGATCCGGTCTTGCTTCCAGGACACGGCCCCAGGCTCACTGGCCAGGAAACCGCCAGGGATTCAGTGTCACCACGAATTTGCCAGGATTGACGAAGGCTTAGTTGATATTGTCCATGGCCGTCGCGGCCCATGGTGGTGCCGACAAATACAGCTCCGGTGCCGAGAGGTGGCTCCAGTGCGAAGAGGCGGAACAGCTCTAGCAGCGACGATCCGCAGTCTCAACCGGGAATTCGATGGCACGGCGGTACTGCCCGCACGTGGTCCGGATTGCGCCCACGAACTTCGCCGAACGGTGAGGAAGTAGGTGGCCGATGGCTAGTGCGAGGCGGCGTGCATCTTCAGGGAGCCGTGCCCCGCTGTGGTGGTCGGGCGAAAATAACCTACTCGGCCCAGTCCCCCGACGTGCCAAGGTGTCCGACCACGCAATGGTCATTCCGCCGCAGGTGCTGTGTCGGCGCAGCAAACCTCAAGGTAGGTGTGTAAGTGTGCCAATTGAGACCGAGCTCCCAACTGTGGAGAACCAGGTCACCAGAGCCACTCGTTGGCCGGATCGATTGGAGCTGATTGGATGCGCGGGATCGAGTTCGAGGGGCCGGAGAGGCCAAACGGTGGCTCGCCTCCCACAGGCATCTTGGTGATTCGCGTCTGGAGGGAGCCTGAGAGTCCCGCCCCCTTCCGTGCCCGGATCATCGCGGGATCGCCGGAAGGCTGCGAACGTACAATCGGTTATGCCGGGAGCCGGGAAGAATTAGTCGCAGCGGTCAACCGTTGGCTAGACACGATGCCGGATTCTAGTGGATAGTTCGGTCGCCAGGAGCGTGTCTTTATGTGGACTGCTGCCTTGCCTAACGACGGTTCTGGCGTTCGCGTCAAAGTGGACGCTTTTGCATGCGCGTGCCTGAGGTGGCCGCCAATATCTGCACAGCATGGGCAGCGCGTCTCTAGCGTCAGAATTGCCCCTGGCCCACGCGGCAAAACTAGGGAACCGGCGCCACCAACTTCCAATTAGACGGGTCGCTGTAGGCCAGTGGGGGACAGGGGCCACGGGGATTCCGTCGATACGTTGATGGAAGTTTACCGAGTACGCGAAGTGGGGTCTGAGGGAAGCTGCTCGGTCATGCAGCCGTCAACCGATCGGACCATGAAGGGATGAAGGGAGGTGGAGTCGGTATGCAGAGCCTGGAGACTCAGCACGCCGTGCGGGTACGCCCGGGAGGCCGTAACGAGCGCGGGCAGGGCCCGGTCGCAGCCCCGTTTGAACTTCTCCAGCTGGATCAGGCTTTTTCAGGACAAAGAAGCGCCGCACCCTGTCGATGCGGGGTACGGCTGTTTTGGGGAGGCCTTGGTGGGGCGAGTGGGGGTGTGGACAGTGTCCACACTTTGGGTCATGGACTGGGCCGTATCGGCGCCGGACTGGCCCGGATTCTGTATGTTTCGGCGGGAGTCCAGTGTTTGCAAGGGCTGGAACCCGGTTCGAGTCCCACCTCGGGCACAGTGTTTCCGCAGGTCAGTGGCTTTTTGTTGCTTTTTCGTGTGCACTTTGTGCACACTCTCGCCTCTGATCTGATGTTCCGGGTGTGTGGGGTCCGGAACCGCCTATTCGGTTGCTAGGGGAGCGCCTGCCTACGGCAGGCCGGGTACCGCCCTCCGGGGTGCGTTCTGGGTGTCCATCCTCATCCCTTGGGTTTACGCGTTCACCACTTCATGGTGGCCAAAGCCGCTTACAACATGATTTACTGGCTATTCTTTAGATCGACTTTGGGTTGCAGCCGGTCCGGAATTTCCGCTCTGATAACAGTTCAGGCAGGAATGCCGAGGGAACGGCATGACATGGCAACCTATCTGGAGCTGATCATGAGCCCGCCGAGCCTGGCCAGTGCGTAGGCGGGGCCGGCCTCGAGGGCGATCTGCAGGAACCGGTGCTTTTTTCTGCCATGGCCTTCGCAAAAGTTAACCCGCCGCCGCAGACATCACTTCTCCCATCACCGGACCTTCGGACGCTCCGAACGTGGGTCTCAATGAACCTGAGCTGTGATCGCGGAAGACCCGAGTCTTCTCGCTGAAGTTGACACTATTTCCCGCACCAGGAGGTGCGTGATGCTCGATGATGCGACCCTCATGCCGGCGCTGCGGCGTCACTGGGAGTACGCAGGCATGGACGATGACGTTTCCCACGAGATCTACCACGACGACGCGGTTCTTGAATTCCCTCAGTCCGGCGAGCGGTTCGAAGGCGTGGAGAACTGCCGTGAATGGCGGCGGCAGTACCCTGCAAGGCTCGAGTTCCACACTCGGCGGATCACTCATCGGGACGATCTGGTCGTGGTGGAGAACATGATCAGCTATGACGGCGCACCCTGGATGTTTGCCGTCAACCTGTTGGAGTTCAGGGGAGACAAGGTTGCGCACGAGCGGATCTACATCATGGATGGCTGGGAGGCTCCGGAGTGGCGCGTCCCCTGGCGCGCCGAACGGGCTGCAGACCCGCCCCCCCGCCACCGCTGTAGCTCGGCAATTGCTGCCTCAAAGTAGTGCCGGGTTCTGACCCCCAAGCGGAAGCCCGGCACGGGGAGCTCAGATGGCGAATTCGACGGGGGGGAGGGCGGCCAGACCCTGCAGCGTGCGTTCCCTGGCCGCAGGCCATTCTTCGGTCAGCAGAGACAGAATGACAATGTCCCGCCAAGTCCCGTCGACGCGCTGGGAGGAGCGTCGGCGCGTGCCCTCGACAGTGAATCCGAAACGGGTCAGCGAGGTTAGGGAGCGGTGATTTCTGGGGTCAACGTCACATTCTATCCGGCCGGCGCCGCGGGCGAACAACCAGTCCAACAGTGCCGTCTTTACCTCGTGGTTTGCTTTCATGCCCCAGAATGCGGGGCTGATGACGGTCCGGCCGATCTTTGCCCGTTCGGTGCGCGCGTGGGATTCGGTGATGCCTGTGGTGCCTACGAACAGCGGCCCTCCGGTCAGGCCGGTGTAGTGGATGGCGAAGACCTGCAGGCCCTCGTAGCGGCGCTGGATGTACGCAACGATCTCGTCATGCGTTCCCGGGCGGTGATCTCCGTCGCCGAAGCCTTGGGCCCAGATGTCGTCATTGGCCAGGATGTGCGCCAGCGGCTCGACGTGTGCGTCAGTGAACGGGCTCAGGACGAAACGCCCGGTAGCAGTGCGAAGAGTCGGCAAAGTGCGGGGGAGACGCAGTGCCATGGCGGCCTTTCGGAGCTGGAGGAAGGCAACGTGGTGCCGGCTGACTGCCTGGCCGTTCAATCCGTTTGCGTGCGGTTGCTCCGGAAATCATCACGGCCGCCGGTAAAACCTGGACAACTACCGGGTAAACATGGGCCGCCGAGCCCGCAAACCCCGCACGAATAGGACTTGACGGCTAATGCCGGCGTTCGGACACCCCGGTTCGCTGGCCGCTGTTGGCATAGTTGAACACGGCCCGTACCGAACCAGATGTTCTCGGAGCAGACTGCCGCCACCCGGAGCAATCGCGGCTCCAATGAAGGGTGGCCAATTTGCTCCCTCAACAGTCATGCGCTGCACATGCGGCATCGCCCCCTTCGTGGACGCCGAAGCCAAGTTGTTCGTTCAACTTGAGCGGGCAGGCGACCCGGTCAGGGTCTTGGCGGGGGCGTTGGGAGCGTGGAGGCAACCGCAATCCCGTTGGTTATAGCCACGGACCGAGATTGGCTGGGACCTCGCCGTCGTGGATTCCGCCGGAATTCCGGTCTCGAAATGGTCGCCGCCCCATGGTTCGCCGGCGGTGTCGTACTGCCCGCCGCGCGGATTGGGGCTGTAGCCACCGTCGGTCCCGCCCCCCTTGTCATTCGGGGCGAAACGATCCCCTCGGGCAGCTACTGGATCGGCAACCCGTTCAGCCCCTGGGACAACTCTCCGATGTCGCCAACCATGGGGATCAGCTAAGGGGCAGCCCTCCGACGCTGTCGCGCCGAGGCTGGCGGGGCCCGGCGCCTGCAGCCGGCCGGGGCGAAGACCGGAAGCCTTATCAGTCCAGGATGGCCACGATGTTGAACTCCTTGTGGAGCCGGTCTCGGGCGGCGTTCTCGGCCAACGTAGGGATGTAGATCCGAATCTTCCCCGAAGCTAGCGACGCGAATTTTTCACGGACGATCTCTGCGACGCGCGGTTTAGGAGCATCCGGAAACCTCACGACCAGCCGGTCAACAACCTTGTGGATGGTTAATTCGTTCTCTCCTTCGCTCACACGCTGGGTGCGACACCGCGTGCCTTCCGGTCAGCTGCGGGCGTCGGGTCCCGGCATCCGGAGCGGCGGGCTCAGCCGGGCCGGGAAGGACTCCGCCCTCGAAATGAAAACTGAGCAGCTCGGCCCGGAATTTGACGGCGTCGAGGAAGCCGGTCAGGGCGAGGTCGGTGCCGGGCAGTGTTTTCCCGACCAGGTCCCCGAGCGGACCGCAGACCGTATCCGTAACCCGCAGAAGGGTCATTCCGGTGTAGTCGGTCAGCGCGAACGTGCGCACGACCTTGAGCAGTCCCGCCGGCAGGCCGTACGACAAACTCATGCCTCTGGATGGAACCAGGGAGACCCGAACGCGGAAGGTCCGCTTACCGGCGGCCCGCGTCCGTAGCCGTACCCGTTCGCCATGGCTGAACTCGCCCTTGACTTCGGCGATCCCGGAATCCCAGACCGCGTAGTTTCCTCCGTCGGTGATGATGCCCCATACAGTGCCGGCCCCGGCAAGGATCAGGGTCTCCGGGTCGAACGATTTCATGTACTAAAGCTATCGGCCGGCTACATTTCCGGCGGTAGCCGGCAAGAATGTGACCTCCGGGACGGGATGGGCGCCAGCACCAGGGTTTCGAGCAAGGAGCGCTGGTGTCGCCGGACTCATTAGCCGGCTCATAGTCGGCTATTTCCCTTCGGGCTCGCACCGGGTTCTTCTTGAGTTCCCCTAACGTTTTCATTGTGTTGAACTCTGCTGGCTACGCTGGCGGCATGCCAACGTTTACGCTCGACGGCGAAACGTACGAGTACCTGAGGCCGGACCCCGGACGCGATTCCGAGGAGGCGCGGTCGAGGGCTTACGGGGACTACCCCCGCGTGCTGGCGGCCCTGCCACTGGCCGACGGCACCACGGTGGACGTTTACGCTGTGGCGGCGCGGTGGGATGCCCATCCGTCTTACGTCTTCGTCGCGTGGGCTGATGATGACATGAGCCCGCATTGGGCATGGATCCCGGCCGGCAACGTCGAGTGTCTGAACGAGCCGGAGTGGGACGCCGAAGAACGCTGACCTGCCGGAGGAACCGGGCCCCCGCTCGATGAGGCCGCAGCGGTCACCTCACTCGCTGGCTGGATTCACACGAGCCACTGAACGGCCTTTTAGTCAAGAAAGTAGGAGCGAATAGCCATGACGTCCAGGGACTTCGCAGGCTTCATATCGGACTGCATTGCCGCAGACACAGCGGGTGACCCTGGGCTCACAGAGGACGAGATGTACGGGGTGTACATCAGCTGGTGCGACCTTCGCTCTCTGCGCCCCAAACCCTGCGGGGAATTCTGGGCGGCAATGTCGGGTCTGGGCCTCAGGGAACGCCGCCGCGTTAACCGGCGCTACGTCCGGCCAGGACTGCGGATGACCGGGCCCGCGGCTGTGGACTACATCCTTTCAAGCCGTCCGGGTCTTACCGGTCCGCCCATCTGGGTCGGACCGTCCAGCCTGGCTTGTGTTTGAGGGCTTTGGGCACGCCCCCGGGAAACCTGCCCGGCCTACCATGGAACATGCCCGGGACCGAGAACGTGGAAGTTGAGCGAAAATACGACGTCGATGATTCTGCTGAGCTGCCGGCTTTCACCTCGATCGCCGGGGTGGACAGCGTGGGGGCGGCCGCGGATCAAAGGCTTGATGCCGTGTACTTCGACACGGCGTCGTTGGCGCTGGCGGCCCGCCGAATCACGCTGCGCCGGCGGACCGGGGGCAAGGACGCAGGATGGCACCTGAAAGTGCCTGTGGCCGAGGGTGAACGCGTCGAAATCACGGAGCCGCTGAACAAGGATCCGGATTCGGTGCCCCCGCGGTTGAAGGCTCTAGTGCTGGTCCATACCCGGAATCAGGAACTCGTGCCGGTCGCACGCTTAAAAACCCGCCGCACGGCAATTCCCCTGCTGGCGGCCGACGGAACGGTCCTGGCCGAATTCAGCGACGACCGGGTGGAATCCAGGATCCTCACTGAACCGGCGGAAAGTGCCGTGTGGCGGGAATGGGAGATCGAACTGGGCGAGGGGCAGCGGAAGCTGCTGGATTCCGCCGACATGGTGCTTGCCCTGCAAGGCCACCAGCCGGCGGAGCTACCCTCCAAACTGGCCCGAGCCCTCGGCGACCGGTGTCCGGCCCACATCACCCCACCGCCCCGCCCGCGACGTAAAGGCCCGGCATCCGCGGTACTGCTTGCGTACCTGCACGAGCAGGTCGAAGCGATGAAATCGCATGACCCAGGAGTCAGGGAGGGAGCGCCGGACGCCGTGCACCAGCTCCGGGTGGCCGCGCGGCGGATGCGTTCGGTGTTGGCAAGCTTCCGCAAGCTGACAGACAAAGGGACCGCCCAGCTCCTGCGGGAAGAACTTCAATGGCTCGCCGGGGCCGTGGGCGCGGCCCGGGACCTTGAAGTCATGCAGAGCCAGTTGAACGAGCTCATTAGCGCCGAACCCCCGGATCTGATCATGGGACCGGTGAAAGACTACCTCGGGGACCAGCTCGGGCCCGCGTATGAAACTGCCCTCGCGCAAGGCGTGGCTGCCATGGAAAGCGACCGGTACTTCCGGCTTCTTGATGCCCTTGACGGCTTCCTGGCCGCCCCTCCACTGTCCGGGCGGGCGCACATGAAGGCCCCTGGGACGGTGGGCAGGCTCGTCAACGCGGAACGGAAGCGCCTTAAGGGCGCAGTGAAGAGCCTCGCCGGCGTTTCCGATGAAGAGTCAGCCAGCGCGGCGCTGCATGAGGTCCGGAAGAGCGCAAAACGCCTCCGCTACGCGGCAGAGGCGGCCGTCCCGGTTTTCGGAAAACAGGCTGCCCGGATTGCCCGGACCGCGGAAGAAGTCCAGACAATTTTGGGGGAACATCAGGACAGTGTCGTCATCAGGGAAAAACTCCGGTCACTCGCCACCGTGCTCCGGGAGAGTGACGGCGGAGCCGGGTTCACCTACGGGCGGCTCCACGCATTGGAGCAACAGCGCGGCACCGAAGCCCGCACCCGGTTCTTCCGGGAATGGCAGAACTCACCGCCCAAATCCCTTGACTGGAAATAGTCACCGACTGCTCGTCCCGGATTTACCCGACAGACATCCGGGACAGGTAGCGTCGCCGGGGAGGACCCATGCCCGACAAACAGGCGTGGCTACAGGGTTTATACCCCACTCACCGTGCCCGAGGGCGGGCCCGGAAAGGACAGCCGTGCCCGGAAAGGACAGCCGGGCCCGGAAAGGACAGCCGTGACAGAAGCTGAGATCCAGGAACTGCGCGCTTTACTGGAGGACGTGAACCGCGTCCGGCGGACGCTAAGGCACGCCGAAACACGGCACAGTGACAGGATCGAGGCCGTGCTTCCCCGCCACCGCGACAGTGCCCGGAACCTCATCCACTACACGGAGCTGCGTCGCCATGACATCCGCGACCTCCAGTCCGGTCTGGCCAAGCACGGACTCTCCTCGCTCGGGCGCACCGAATCGAGGGTACTGCCCAGTATCGACACCGTGGCCCGGACGTTGACGCGGCTGGTGGCAGCCGATGGCGACTCTGATGCGGAGGCGGAATTCCTCGACGGTGAGGAGCTGCTTGCCCGGAATGCAGTGAACCTCCTGGGCCCGGAGCCCGAGGAACGCGGGACGAGGATCATGGTTACGCTGCCCGGCGAAGCAGCCGCAGAACCCGACATCGTGCACGACATGATGGAAAGGGGGATGGACCTGGCCCGCATTAATTGCGCGCACGACGCCCCCGGGACCTGGCGGCAGATGATCGACAACATCCGTGCCGCAGAAAATGCCACGGGCAAGCGCTGCCTGGTCTCCATGGACCTCGCCGGGCCCAAGCTGCGCACGGGCCCCATTCGCCCCGGTCCCCGCGTCCTGCGCATCAAGCCGGCCCGGAATGAAACCGGCATCGTGACCGCGCCGGCCCGTGTGTGGCTGGGGCACCCTCCGGAGACGGGCGCCGTCCTCCCCGTGATTCCCCTCCAGGACGAGAACTGGGCGGCGGCCCTCCGCGAAGGCCAAAGTGTCAGCTTCGAAGACGCCCGCGGAGCCCGCCGCACCCTCGTCGTCGACCGGGCAGGCCCGGACGGGTGCCTGGCCCTCCTGCACGACACCAGCTATTTCGTCCCCGGGACCAGGCTCGCCGCCGTCCCGGAGACCCCGTCCGGAAAGAAGTCCCACCCCAAAGCGTGGCCCTCCACGGCGGTTGGAGACCTGCCGGCACTGGAACAAAGCCTCACGATCCGCCGCGGCGACACCATCATCCTCAGCAGTGACCTCAGCCCCGCCGACAGCCACACCGCAGGCACCCACCGGATAGGCTGCACCCTCCCCGGCGTCTTCGCCGATGTGAAGACGGGGGAGAGGATCTGGTTCGACGACGGCAAGATCGGCGGGGTGATCACCGGTGTCCGGGCCGGTGAACTGACCGCTGAGATTATCTCCGCCGCTCCACGGGGCTCACGGCTCCGGGCCGAAAAGGGCATCAACCTCCCCGATACCCGTCTCACGGTCCCGGCACTGACGGAGCAGGACCTCGCCAACCTCGAACACGTCAAAGAACTAGCCGACATCGTCAGCATGTCCTTTGTTCGCAGCGAGGCCGACGTCCGCGATCTCCTGGCCCGCCTGGACCCCGTACAGGACCGGGACCTGGACATCATGCTCAAGATTGAGACAGTGGCCGCGTTTGAGGCCCTGCCCGAAATCCTCCTCGAGCTGATGAAGTGGGCCGACGTCGGCGTCATGATCGCCCGCGGCGACCTCGCCGTGGAGGCAGGCTTCGAACGGCTGGCCGAGGTCCAGGAAGAAATTCTCTGGCTCTGCGAAGCCGCCCACGTCCCGGTGATCTGGGCGACCCAGGTGCTGGACACGCTGGCCCGGACCGGTCTGCCTTCGCGTGCTGAGGTGACGGACGCGGCGATGGCCCAGCGCGCCGAATGCGTGATGCTGAACAAAGGCCCGTTCATCAACGAGGCGATCAGCATGTTGGCGGACATTCTGGGCCGGATGCAGGACCATACGCAGAAGAAGCGCAGCCTGCTGCGCCGGCTCCGGGCTTGGGATCGCTGAACCCTGAATCCTTAGTCCATGCCGGGCTGAAGCGAAGGCTGCTGCTTACATGTGGCTGTCAGAGGCCTCGAAGGTGAATTCGCGTTGGAGCCGGGCCCTGGCCTCGTGTTCGACCAGGGTGGGAATGTAACTTCTGATGCGTCCGTCGGCCAGGGACTCGTACTCTTCTCCGACGATACCTGCGATGCGCGGCCGGGGCGCCTCCGGAAAGCGGGCTGACAGCCGGTCGACAACCGCACGGACAATGGTTTCTCTTTCCGATTCGCTCACCACGCCAGTGTCACCCCGGGCCGACCCGGCGTCAACCAATTCACCGGCGTAGGCGTCACAAACGCGACATCCTGCAGTGTCCCGACGCCGGGGCCGTGATGTTCATCCGATAGGACCCCGGAAAGAGCGGCTGTATCACTGGCGTTCACCTTCGGTACGTACCATCGCCCCGTGGAAGCCTTCCCGGATCTCCGACTCCCTGCCGCGGCCCTCGGCGCGACATTGACGGCAGGAGGCGCCGACTTCGCGCTGGCCTCCACCTCGGCGTCCGCCGTCGACCTGTGCTTGGTGGACGGCCTCGGGATCGAAACCCGGCACCCGATGGCTGTGGACGACGGACTCTGGACGGTGCACGTTCCAGGCGTCCTCGCAGGCCAGCGCTACGGCTACCGCGTCGACGGGGCCTGGGACCCGGCACGGGGCCTGCGCCACAATCCGCAGAAGTTCCTGCTGGACCCGTATGCCCGGGCCATCGACGGCCGGCTCCTCTGGGGACCTGAGCTGTATGCCTTCGACCTCCACGACCCGTCCACGCCCGACACGGCGGACAGCCGGCGCCATACCTTCTCATCCGTCCTTGTCGACACGGCCTACGACTGGGGGGCCGACGCCCGTCCGGCAACTCCCCTGAACCGCACCGTCATCTACGAGGCGCACGTCAAGGGCATGACCAAACTGCACCCGGACGTTCCCGCCGCCCAGCGCGGAACCTATGCGGGGTTGGTGCATCCCTCCGTCATTGCGCACCTCAGGCGGATTGGCGTAACCGCGGTGGAGCTCCTCCCCGTGCACCAATTCGTCAATGATGAGCCCCGCGACGGCAGGTCGAATTACTGGGGCTACAACCCCATCGGCTATTTCGCACCCCACAACGCCTACGCGGCGGCGTCCGGTGTGTCGCGGGCCGGAGGGCAGGTTTCCGAGTTCAAGGACATGGTCAAAGCCCTCCACCGGGCCGGCATCGAGGTGATCCTGGACGTCGTCTACAACCACTCCGGCGAAGGCGGAGCCGACGGACCCAATCTGTGCTTCCGTGGAATCGACAACGGCGCCTACTACCATCTGGTCCCGGGAGACGAGGCCAACTACGAGGACTACACCGGCACCCGCAACACCCTCAACGTCGGATCGCCCACGGTCCTGCGCCTGGTGATGGACTCGCTTCATTACTGGGTGGAGGAGATGCATGTCGATGGTTTCCGGTTCGATCTCGCCCCTGCCCTGGCCCGCGCCTCGGACCGCGTCGACATGCTCTCCGCGTTCTTCGAATTGATCGACTCCGACCCGGTGCTCGACGGGGTGAAGCTCATCGCCGAACCGTGGGACCTCGGCCCCGAAGGCTACCAGCTCGGCAACTTCCCTCCGCGGTGGGTGGAATGGAACGGCAAATTCCGCGACGTCGCCCGCGACTTCTGGCGCGGCACCCCGGGTCTCACCGCCGAACTCGCGAACCGCCTCACCGGCTCCGCCGACCTTTACCAGGACGACGGCCGGCAACCAAGTGCATCCGTGAACTTTGTCACCGCCCACGACGGCTTCACCCTGAGGGACCTCGTCTCCTACGACCACAAGCACAACGTGGCGAACGGCGAGAACGACCGCGACGGCGAGGCCAACAACCGCTCCTGGAACTGCGGCGCCGAGGGACCCACCGCGGACCCGGAGATCACCGCCCTCCGGGCATGCCAAATGCGCAACCTGATGATCACTTGCGTCCTCGCCCAGGGAGTCCCCATGCTGCGCCACGGCGACGAACTCGGCCACACCCAGGGAGGCAACAACAACGCCTACTGCCAGGACAACGAGATCTCGTGGATCAACTGGGCCTCCACCGACGAGGACATGATCGAATTCACCTCGAAAGTCGTCCGCCTGCGGCAGGACTACCCGGTGTTCCGGCGCCGCACCTACTTCGACGGAAGACCGGTCGCCCCGGCCGAGGGCCTCAGGCTGCCCGACATCCTGTGGCTCAACGCCGACGGAACACCCCGGACGGCAGACCAATGGGACCAGTCCTGGGGAAAATCCCTCGCCTGCTACCTGAGCGGCAACGGCGTCCGGACCCGCCGCAACGAACCAGAAAACGACTTTCTCATCGTCTTCAACGCATCGTCCCACGACGTGCCGCACCACGCACCGGCGGAGTACTTTCCCGCGGAGTGGGAGGTCGCTCTGACCAGCTGGGACGGCCCGGCGCCGGCACAGATTCTGGCGGGCACCGTCTACAACGTACCCGCGCACTCCACCTGGATCCTCCGCTCCGTCGATGAATAGCGCCGGCCGAATGCTTCCACGATCCGGCACTCGAACCTGTACATTCGACGCCCACGGTAGCTGGGCAAGAACTGGACGCGAGGTTCGGGGCCGCACGCCGAGGACCTTGCCCGTCTGGCGGGCTCCTGCGACGATGGCATGGTGAACAGGCCTATCGGCTATTGGGTCAAGCGGCTGGATGCGTCGCTGGAGACCCACTTCGATTCCACTCTCGCCCGTCTGCACCTGACCAGGCGGCAGTGGCATGTACTCACAGCATTGAACTCAGGCTCCCTCACGCCCGTGGAGGCGGGGGACATCCTGCGCCCCCTCGACTCGGACGACGGCGACGCCCGGGAGCGGGACATGGCCGCGCTGGTCCGAAGGAGGCTCGTGATCCTTTTTGGATGGTCGCCTCACGCTGACCGAGGCCGGCTCCGCACTTTATTCCGAGGCATCCGGACTGGTGGAAGCCACCCGGCGTGAGCTTGCGGCAGGCATCGGAGCGGATGAGTACGCGATGGCCGTCAGCGTCCTCGAACGGATGAGTAACAATGCGGATCGGCTCGCCAGACGATGAGCGGCTTCTGCTCGGTTCCACAGCACGGGGACGAAGGCCGGACGGCGGGACAGCCGCGGGTATGAGGCCAGTCCTTGTGCCGAAATGTTTTTACGGCGGCGGGTGGACTGTGCGCCTGCGCATGAGTTCAGTAAGTTCGGCCAGTTCGGCTAGTCGGTGCGCACGGGCAGATTCGGCGGCGGTGAAGGGGGCTCGTGGGCGGGAGAATCCGAGTGGTCCGTGCCACGGTGAAGGTATCTTCAGCACCGTCCCGTCGCTGGCCGGGGCGCCTTTTTTGGGTCGGGTGTGGTCGGCGGTGGGATTGATGGGATTTCCGGCGAATGAACAATGGACGAAGGCGCGTAGCCTCGCTCATCGCCGCAGGTAGGCGCCGCGGGCAGTCACATGAGCTGTGTCCGACCAAGAGCCCATCTGCTACAAATCAGTTTGTTACGGTCGCTCCTCGGGCCGACAGAGTAACAGCTCTCACGTCCCAGCCCACGTTGTCGCCAATTCGGATTCTGAACTGCGCGGGCGCCGCCCATGACGGCTTCACGGTGAGGGAGCTGGCGGCCGGCAGATGCTGCCCTCGCCTGATGCTTCGCCGAACACGCCGCCTAGCGGTTTGCGGACTCCAGCACGGTGAACTCCGTTGAGGCCTGCCTGAGCTTCATATCGGAGCGAAATCGCGCGCAAGACACAACTGCCCCGCCCGGACGGCCGTTTAGGCAGCCTGGTGGGGGCGCCGAAATGGGCCTGAAAGTGGGTGTGCACAATGTGCACACTCTGGGCTTCGGATCGGGTCGTACTGGCGCCGGACTGGGCCGTATTGCGGATGTTTCCGGGGGAGCGGCGGAAATTCATGGGCTGGAGTCCGGTTCGAGTCCCACCTCGGGCAAAGTATTTCCGCTGTTCAGGGGCTTTTTGATGTCTTTTAGTGTGCACGTTGTGCACACACTCGCCTCTGATCTGATGTTCCGGGTGTGTGGGGACGAGGAACGGCCTATTTGGTTGCGTGGGGGAGCGGCGGACCGGGTACCGCCCTGCGGCGTCCCTTTGGGGTGTTCATCCTTGTTCGTCCTTCCGTGGGGTTTCGCGTTCACCACTTCATGCTGGCTAGGGCCGCGTACAACATGACCTGTTGATGATTCTTTAGATCGGGTTGCGGCCGGTCCAGAACTTCCGCCCTGATGCCTGTTCATGCTGGAATGCGGGGGGAACTGCATGACATGGCAACTGATCCGGAGCAGTCCCGGCAGTCCCTTGTGAGACCTGCGTACTGACGCGGGGCATCCAGGACGTTCACTGGAGAGTCCGGGGCCGCGATCTAGCCAATGGATGAGCGACCACGCCAGATATATGTGCTCAATGCCGGCATCCACATCAGCACAGCACCGGCAAGAGTAAGGGTCAAGCCCATAATGACCAGCGCTGTGGTCAGGGCGCCGATGGCGCCCGCAACGGACAAAACCACGGCAGACTAGACGATCCCGACCCGGCGTTCTCGTCCCAAAAGCCTGAGAGCAGCGCAGCATTGCAGGGCCGTCAATAGGAGAACCAGTCCCGTGATGATCGAGTACAAGTGGGGGTCCGGGGGTGGTGATACGGGCCCGCTAGACTCTCTTCATGCGCAGAACGTCGGCACGAGGCCCCGACGCCGCTGGGAGGGAGCGCGTACTTATCCTGTCGGCAGGGGTAGGAGCGGGGCACAACAGCGCCGCGGCGGCGGTGCAGCAGGCGTGTGCCGCGCGCGCCGACATCGACGAGGTGCAGGTGCTGGACGTGCTGCAGGTGAGCAGCGTGCTTTACCGCGCACTGCTGGGCAAGGGCTACTTCGTCCTGGTCGAGGACTTGCCCTGGCTGGTCGAGTGGGGCTACGACATCAACGACCGTCCGTTCCGGCGCCGGGGCCCAGTAGACCCCTGGACACGGGTGAACGCTCTTCCGGTGATCGGTGCGATCAAGCGATTCCGGCCGACCGCGATCGTGTGCACGCATTTTCTGCCAGCCCAACTGCTGGCGTCACTGCTCCTTCGCGGCGTGATTGACGCGAGGACCGCCGTCGTCACGACGGACTACGACTTCCAGGGCCTATGGCTTACGGGCGCGTTCCACGCGCTCTTCCTGGCCAGGGAGGAGGGGAGGGTGGAACTGATGGCGCTGGGTTTGCCCCCCGACCGCGTCGCGGCCACGGGCATCCCGATCGCCATCCATCCGAACGTGGCGCCTGCGCGCGATGCAAACGAGCCCCCGATGCTGCTGATCTCGGCGGGCGCGACTGGCGGAGACTATGCCGTCTCGGTCGTGCGGCAGACGCTGCACATGCGCTCGTCCTTCACGGCCACGGTCGTGTGCGGACGCAACAATGCGCTGCGGCAGCGTATCGAGCAGCTGGTGGCGCCCGCTGGCGACCGCTACCGCGTGCTCGGCTTCACGGCGGAGATGCCGCAGCTGCTGCGCCGCGCCGACCTGTTTGTGGGCAAACCGGGCGGGCTGTCGGCGTCGGAGTGCATGGCTGTAGGGCTGCCCATGGTGCTTGTGAACCCCATCCCGGGGCAGGAGGTTCGCAATGGCGATTACCTGATGGAGCAGGGGGCGGCGGTCCGCTGCAACACTCCCGCGACGATCGGCTGGAAGATCGACGAGGTGTTGCGGGAGCCGGGTCGCCTGCAGCGGATGCAGGCGGCGGCGCGGAAAACGGGCCGCCCTGACGCTGCGGCGGACGTGCTGACCGGACTGCTGGACGGGCCGTCCCGTCCCCTGGTCGTGACACGCGCAGCGCAGAAGACAATCCTCGCCGAGAGCGAACGGCGCGTCGTTGCGACGGATCTGACGGGACCGTCCTCGCTGGTCCGCGTGGTCGACTCGGCTGCGGGTAGCACGGTCGCGCTGCTGCGAGCCGAGGAGCTGGGAGATCTGCAGAAGCGATACGGCACCCCGAACGGGGGTCTGGTACTGCGGCGCGGCCACGCGCTCATGTCGCTCAGGCAGGAGGAGCGGCGGCTGCTCCGCGCCATTCTTCGGGGGGACGACGAACTGCCCATCCGCGTCGAGGAGCCCTCGCCACCCCCTCGCGTCCTTCCCGCGGGACCGCCGGGACACGACCTCTAACGACCTCAGGCGGGCCGGCCGCCGGGGGGCCTCCCTCGTCGATCGCTCCCTCACGGCGCCGCAACCGGTCCGGTACGCGGAGTCGATGATCGGTTCGAGTTCGTCGAGCACGGTGCGGTTTCCGGGGAGCACCACGTGGGAGAACGGGGCGCCACGCGAGCCCGGCAAATCAACCCAGCAGGAGCCAGCCTGATCGCCAGCACCACCAAAGTCCGCCCTAATCACCCTGCGGAACGACGGTTTGTTTAGGAGCGACTCGCTGCGGGCGTTGATCAGCCTTGCGCCGATTTGATGTCCCTGGCCCAGGACGGAACCAGACCCCAGCGGGCTATCAATTCCGGCGATCCACCGTGTCCTCCTACAGGCGCTTACCCAGGTGCGGCAAGGTGCGCTGCGCTGCGGTTGGACGATCCGGATCAGCTATTACAGACTTGCGGTATCGAAAGCAGGCAGACAGACACGACGTCCGGGAAGGGGGTGCACATCACCGCTGACCACCACCACCACCAACCCACTGTTTCATCCGCGAAAGCCCCTCCGCTGAGGGGCTTTCCTATGTGCCGCGAGTCCCGCGGTGGGTGGCGTTTACACCGCATGATCATGGGTCCCGGCGCCCCCGGCGACCCTCATCGAGCCGACTGCCGTCAGCTGGCAGCAGCGGTCGCCCCGACTTCGTTTCCCAGCGCCGGACCTATGCTTAGGTAACGCTTATCCGTTCCGCCGAAGGAGAAATCGAATGTCTCGCATCATTTCGACCGGTTTGGCCAAGACCGGTCTCCTGCTCGGCTACAAGGTCGCCCGCGATACAGGCAACAGGCAGGCAGGCGGCGCCATTTTGGCAGCCTGCGGCTTGGCCGCCTTCACGGTTTGGAAAAACGACGCTGGCGCGGCCCGGGCTGCAGCCCTCACGGGCACGTATATTACGGCCTTTGGCGCGTCCCACCCCCTGGCGAAGAAGATCGGCGCGTGGCCGGCAGTATTCACGGTCACCGGGGTCATGGCGCTGGCCTCGATGATCTTTGGCGGGCGCCGCAAGGAGTCCTAGTACAACAGGCGCGCTAGCTGACCCAGCCAGCAGGTTGGTGGGGTCTTGTCGGTGCACAGTTGCGGACATGAGTGAGCTACGGAGGGGGAGCGCTTGCGTCCCCTCCGCTATTACTGGCGATGTTGTTACAGGATGAACCGCACCCAGGGGCGAACTGTCGCCGTCCCGGGCGCGGTCCTATTGATGGTGATGCGACAGGTACAGGCGTGCCTGGTCGATGAACCAGTCGACGGCTTCGGGATTGGCGAGCGATCCGCGGTTGATGGCCGTGTCGGGGCTGTGTCCGGTGAAGAGCTTCTTGATGGGAACCTCGATTTTTTTCAGGGCGTGCGTCACTGGCACGGCAGGGACGGCAATGATGTCGTCTGGGACGTGTCTGGCTGAGGTTAGTTGGCGGATGGTGCCGGTGATCTTGTTTTTGAGCTCTTCGGTCAGCTGGCGCCCGGGCTCGAGGGCTACAAAGAGCGGCATGTAGTAGCCGCCGCCTCTCTGCTCAAGCCCGATGACCATGGATTCGGTGACCTCGGGCACATGCTGCAATGCCGCATAGATGTCGGCACTGCCGAGGCGGACACCGGACCGGTTGAGTGTGGCGTCGGAGCGGCCGTGCACCGCGAAACCTCCTGCGCGAGTCTCGGTGATCCAATCACCCTGAGTCCAGACGCCGGGGAACTTTTCAAAGTAAGAACCCTGGTATCTGGCTCCGGTCTCGTCGCCCCAGAAGAACACCGGCATGGAGGGCATGGGACGGGTGATGACCATTTCCCCGACTTCCTCGACGACCCGCTGGCCGGCGTCGGACCAGGCCTCGACGGCCACACCCAGCAACGGCCCCTGGAGCTCGCCGAGATGGACCGGTTCCAGAGGATTGGATCCGATGAAGCCGCTGCAGATGTCGGTACCGCCGGTATCGGAACCCAGGTGCACATCATGCTTGACATGATCGTGGACCCACAGCCAAGTGGAATCAGGCAGTGGGGAGCCGGTAGAGAGAATGGAGCGCAGCGTCGAAAGATCCCAGGCCCGGCCCGGTTCCAGGCCTGATTTCTCGACGAGGGAAAGATAAGCGGCGCCCGTGGCGAACATGGTCGCCCCGGTCCGGGCCAGGATATCGAACTGCCGATCTTTCCGCCCGTACATGGGGGAGCCGGCATAGGTCACCACGGAGGCACCCGACATTAGGTTGTTGACCAGGGTGTTCCAGACCATCCACGAGGTGTTTGCGGCGACGTAGTAGCGTTCCCCGGGACCCATGTCCTGGTTCAGTCCGGTTCCCTTGAGAGCTTCAAGGGTCATGCCTCCATGGCCGTGCACAATTCCCTTGGGGGCGCCGGTGGTTCCGGAAGAGAAGAGGACCCAGAGTGGATGATCGAAGGCAACCCGCTCGTAGCCCGGCTCTGTCGGGTCAGTCATCAGGGAGGCGAAATCGAGCCGGTCCGTCGGGTCCCCCGTCTCTTGGCCGATGCTCCGCAGGAGGATGGTGTGTTCCAGCCCGGGCAGCCCGGCTTCGACGTCGGACAGGTGCTCGAGCCGGTCGACGTCCTTGCCGTTGAACCGGTAGCCGTCGACGCCGATAAGCAGCTTTGGTTCGAGCTGGCGCAGGCGCTCCAGGGTCGCCGCGGCGGAGAGATCGGGGGAGTTGATGGTCCAGATGGCACCGATGGCGGACGTTGCCAGCAGCCCGATGATCGCTTCCGGGACGTTTGGGAGCACCGCGGCGACGCGGTCTCCGGCGCCGATTCCGAGGCGCCGGAGGTGCGTGGCCAGTGATGAGACCTGGGATTCCAGTTGGCGCCAGGTCAGTTCCGTAACAGAGTCGTCCTCCTGGATTGTCAGGATTGCTGTGGACTCGGCCAGTTCGGGTGCCTGTGCGTGGCGCAGCACGTTCTCGGCGAAGTTCAGTTTCGCGTTCGGGTACCACACTGCTCCGGGCATCCGCTCTTCAGTCAGTGCAGGCCCGTCGAAGCCCTCACCGACGACGTTGAAGTACTCGCGGACGGAGTCCCAGAAGCCGGAGAGGTCATCGACCGACCATTGCCAGGTCTCCCGGTAGGTGTTGAGGCTGACGTGCCGGTGTTCGGCTACCCAGCTCATGAAATCCCAAAGCCTTGAACTTTGTTGCTGCTCGGCAGTAGGCTTCCAGGTCACCGGGCGGTGCTCGGCCGCCGTGCTTTGGATTGACATCTTTGTCCTTTTCTTCGTGTATCGACGGATCAGCCGTGGCCGTTTGCTGCCAGTTCAGCCCAGCCGCGCGGCCGTATTCTCGGAGGCGAGGGAGAGCAGCTCTACCAGGTCGGAGAGGCTGCCTACGACGAAGTCGGGCTGCTGCTCCGCCGGTGTGATCGCGGCGTCAGCGGCGGAGTGCGTGCCTGTCGTCACGAGGACGCCGAGCGCACCGGCGGTGCGGGCCATCCTGCACTCGAGGGTGAGGTCGTCGCCGATGATGAGCATCTGGGATGCCGGGACCTGCAGCCTGTCGATTAGGACGTTGATGGCCTCCTGCGAGGGTTTTCCGAGGACCCGGTAGGGGCGGCCGGTGACGTGACTGAGGCCTGCGGCGATGAAGCCGGAAACGCCCACGTTCAGGCGCTGTTTCGAGGCGAAGGAGGGCGCGTCGGAGGTGCAGTAGATCTCAGCACCGGCCAACACCGCCTCCGCTGCCGCCTGCAGTTTGTCTTTACCGAAGGCGGTGTCCCAACCGATGACGACGGCGGCCGCGTTAGTGGGCTCCCCGGCGAGGGCACGATCAAGGTCGACGAGGTTCAGCCCGCGGCGTTCAAAGTCGTGCCGGACGCCGTTGCCGCCGAAGACGAGGAGCGGCCTGTCCTGGTAGAGAGTCTGCATTGTTTCCGCGGCCACAACGGCCGGGGTGAGCACTTCGTCGTCGCGGACGTCCAGACCATGGAAACGGAGGGACTCGCCGATCTGTGCCGCTGTCTGCATGGATCCATTGGTGAACACTGCCATCGTGCGGCCCGTGCTGCGGACGAGTTCGATAGCTTCCCGCGCCCCGGGCAGGGCGCTGCCGCCGTGTCCGCTGGGACCGTCGGAGAGGACTAGACAGCCGTCAATATCGAACATGATCCCGCGGACGTCCGCGAGCCGTGCCTGTAGTTCGGTCCGGTTCATGAGGTTTCTCCGCTTTGGGCGCGGCGCAGTTCAACTTTTTCGGTGCCGCGGCTGACGGCCAGGTACTTCCATTTGGGAAGTTCGTGGGCTGCTCTGATGAATTCCGCGATATTGGTCACCGGGGCAGCGGTCCGGCTGGCACCCGTTGGTGTCCACCGGGGTGCGGGCCCGGCGTCGAGCATGGCGTCGACCTGGTCTCCCGGCAGCACCATGCGCAGCAGCAGATCCTCTTCGCTGAGCTGCCGCCCGAATTTCCGGGCGTATTCTTCGTGGAGTTCGGCCAAGGACCGCTCTGCTGTGGGTTCGGCCAGTTCCTTGGCCCGGGGCAGCTGGGACACTTTCTCCATCACCTCGGGGGCTATTTCCCCTTCCGGTGCGCCGAAGTTGCCGAGCACGAATCTGACTACCTCGTCGGGGATGCGGCTGTACCGGTCCTGTCCCGACTTGCCGGCCAGGACGTTCATCAGTGCCTGACTGCCCACGAACTGGCTGAAAGGGGTGACCATGATGGGGTAGCCGAGGTCGGCCCTGACCCGCCCGGCCTCCTCGATGACCGCCGGCAGCTCATCGAGCATGCCCAGTTCCGCGAGCTGGCGCTTGAGCGTGGACATCATGCCGCCAGGGACCTGGTGCACGTGGGGGCTGAGGTCGTACTCGGTGGGAACACCGGCCGGGAGACCTTGGGATTTGGCGATGGAGTAGAGGATGTCGGCTGCCGCAGCGGCCGCTTCGCGGTTTACCTGGACAGGAATACCGAGGGCGTCCAGGTTTCCAATGAGGTTTTCGAGGCCTGGCTGGGCGGTGCCGTTGGACAGGGGGCCCAGGCCGGTGTGGAGCACGTCAACGCCTAGTTCAGCGGCAACGAGGTACAGATGGGAGGCGGCGCCCGTCGTGCAGTGGCTGTGCAGCTCCAGGCTTTTGGCCCCTGCCGCGGCGCGGATGCTGGGGATAAGTTGGCGGGTTCGTTCGACGGTGAGCAGTCCGCCCGGATCCTTGACGTAGACGGCGTCGACAAATTTGCTGGCGCTGCAGAGGCCGGCGTTCCTGGCGTAGCTTTCGTCGGTGTGTACGGGGCTTTCGGTGAACGTCACCGCCGCGACGACCTGTTCGATCCCTTCCTCTTTAGCCCATTGCGCCACCCGCAGGAGGGACTCGACGTCGTTCATGGGTTCGGCAATCTGGAGCCTGCGTAGTCCGTGGGAGGCCATCAGACGCAGCGCCATTCGCATCACCGTCTCGGAGGCTTTGTCCCAGGACATAAAACGCATGCCCGTGGTGATGGCAGAGAGCGGCGTATTGGGCATGACTTCTCGCATGCGGGAGATGCGTTCCCAGGGGTTTTCCCGGTGCCACTTCACGCCCATGGACAGGTTGGTTGAGCTGGTGAAATCGATGGCGTCGTAGCCCACCTGGTCAAGAAGAGGGCCAACGGCTTCGACCATGCCGGTGGTAAGCCCGGTTGCGCCCCAAAGGCTTTGGTTGCCGTCGCGCAGGCTGGTGTCGACCAAACGGATGGTCTTTTGATGCTTCGAAGGCTGGTCCCTGGCCTCGGCCCGGGTCTGCGGGGTTGCGGTTGCGGTCATTTGACGGCCTCCTTCAGTTGGGCGTTACGCTGCTCCCAGGCGGGTGCGAACCATGAGGTACTGACCCCTCCCTGGATGAAGCCGGGGTGGGACAGGACAAATTCGTGCATGGGGAGAGTGGTCTTGACCCCTTCCAGGACGACTGCGTCTGCGGCCGAGCGCAGGGCTTCCACGGCGGCGCTGCGGCTGTGGGCGCGCACTATCAGCTTCGCCATCAGGCTGTCGTAGAAAGGCGGGAACGCATACCCCTCCAGGATATGGGTATCGACACGGATGCCCGGTCCGCCGGGCCAGTGCACGTCGGTGACCAGGCCAGGATTTGGCCGGAAATCATTGTCCGGGTCCTCGGCGTTGATCCGCACCTCAATCGCAACCGCCGGCGGGACGGGCGGGACATCCGGGAGCTGGGGGTCCTGGCCGAGGGCGAGGCGCAGCTGGGCTCCGACAAGGTCGATGCCGAACGCTTCCTCCGTGACAGGGTGCTCGACTTGGATGCGGGCGTTCATCTCCAGGAACACCACGTCCTCGGATTCGGTGTCGACGAGGAATTCGACGGTTCCGGCGCCGCGGTACTGCAGGGCCCGAACGAGCGCGCGGGACGCCTCGTGCAGCAACGACCTGCGCGACTCCGATAGTCCCGGGGCCGGGCATTCCTCGATGAGTTTCTGGTGTCTGCGTTGCACCGAACAGTCGCGGTCCCCGAAAATTTGGACGCCGCCTTTCCCGTCGCCAAATACCTGCACTTCCACGTGACGTGCTGCGGGGTAAAAGCGTTCGAGATACAGCGACCCGTTTCCGAACGCAGCCTGCGCTTCAGCTGCAGCCTGTGGTGCCAGCTCCGCCAATTCAGCGGAATCGCGTACGAGGCGGATGCCGCGCCCGCCACCGCCGTGTACTGCCTTGATCAACAGCGGGTATCCGAGGGAATCGCCGAGTTCCGCGGCAGCGGCCGGGTCATCGATTTCCACGGCGACAGCCACCGGGACGCCGGCCGCGACCGCGACCCGGCGTGCGCTGCTCTTATCCCCAACAGCACGGAGCGTTTCCGGTCGCGGACCGGCGAAGGCAATACCCTCCGCTTCGAGGAGCTCAGCTAGCTCGGGTTGTTCACTGAGAAATCCGTAGCCGGGGTGGACCACGTCCGCACCGGCGTGAACAGCGGCTTCGGCAACATACTCGGGCCGCAGGTACGACCGGCCGGCCTGCGCAGGTCCTATGACGATTACCCGATCCGCCAGGCGCGCGGCAAGCGAGTCGGTGTCTGCGGCGCTGGCGGCGAGCACAGGGCTGGCGCCGATCCTCCTCGCCGCAGCGATGATTCGAACGGCGATTTCGCCCCTGTTGGCCACCAGGACTATCGGTTTCTTTACGTCCCGCGGCCCGTTCATGGCGATTCTTCCTTTGCGACGACGGCCAGCGGCTGGCCGAACTCGACCTGGGCGTTGTCCGTGACCAGGAATTCGGTCAGGGTTCCCACAGCGCCGGCGGTGACCGGGTTCATCAGTTTCATGACTTCGATGATGCCGATCGTGGTATCCGGTTCAACGGCAGCCCCCGGTTCGACGAAAGGCGGCGCTCCAGGGGAGGGGCTGCGGTAGAACACGCCGATGATCGGGGCAGTAACGACGGTGCCGTTTGAGGCGGGCTCTGCGGGAGCCTGGACCGCAGACGCGATTTCAGTAACGGCGGGGGCGGCCGCTGAGGGTGCGGTTGCGTGGGTAGTCCCGTTCGTTGACGGCGCGAGAGACTGGGGCGGTGTCGTAGCGGCTGGGGAAGTGACGGGCATGTCTGTCGAGCGCGAGAGGCGGACGGAGACGTCGCCGAATTCCACGGCGGCGGACTCGTAGGCGCCCTCGTCCAGTTGGGTGACGAGGTCCAGGACATCCTGCCAGCTCGGTGTGGACGGGGTGCTCATTTGGTACTGCCCTTCGTTGCGGCAGCGACGAAGCCAAGCAGGTTGGACGTTGCCTTGGTGGTGTTCCTGCCTTTTTCTTCCTTGCGTTTTTTCCAGTTGGTTTCCGGTCGCGACTGCAGCAGCATGACCTTGGGAGTGCCGTCGGCGTCATGCTCCAGCGCCCATTCGATGTCCTGCGGGCAGCCGTAGTGCTTCTCTACGCGCAGGGCGATGTCGGCTAGTTGCATCACTTCCGGTTCGCTGAGACAGGCCACCTCGCGGCGGGATTCCTCTACATCCCGGAGTTCGACGCCTACGCCGCCGGGGGCTGGAACGTATTCGTGGGCCTTGGATGCGATGCGGG
Source organism: Pseudarthrobacter sp. PvP090 (assembly GCF_040547365.1). Classification (NCBI taxonomy): domain Bacteria; kingdom Bacillati; phylum Actinomycetota; class Actinomycetes; order Micrococcales; family Micrococcaceae; genus Pseudarthrobacter; species Pseudarthrobacter sp. PvP090. The sequence goes on along the minus strand of NZ_JBEPPO010000002.1, from coordinate 107,071 downwards.
TACTGGTCAGGGTAGGGCCGATTTTGTTCAGCCAATACTCGTCGGGGGTCACTTCACCGGAAACGACGGCCTGCCCAAGTCCCCAGCTGGCGTTGATGGCGATGATCGACCGGTCACCCGTGCGCGGGCTGACGGTGAAGGTGACGCCGGCGACGTCGGCGTGGGCCATCAGCTGAACGGCCACGGAAATTTTAGAGGCATCCGAGGCTTCCGCGGCGGACATGCCGGAGCGGTAGGCGATGGCCTGCGGCGTGTACAGGCTGGCCCAGCATTCACGGACCTTGGCGATAACGTCATCTTCACCCACGACCCACAGGTAGGTTTCCTGCTGGCCGGCGAAGCTGGCGGCGTCGCCGTCTTCGTCCGTGGCCGAGGAGCGTACCGCGACCGGAATGCGGTCGGCATCGCCGATGCCGCGCCGCCGTGCGGTTTCCCGCGAGAGCTGCAGGTACGTTTCCCGGATCTCCTGCTCGATGGCGGGCGGCAGTTCGCGGCCCAGGATCAGCTCGACTGCTTCGTCGTGCGCCTGCTGCAGGGAGGAATTGTTCTGTGCGTCGGCTCCGAGCACAATCCGCAGCAGCTGCTGACGCAGGTCCGAGGCATCCCGGTAGTCCTCGTAAGCGTCCACGGTGACAGCGAAGCCGTCCGGCACGGGCAATCCGGCCTGAACCATTTCGCCAAGGCTGGCGCACTTGCCGCCTACCAGCGGCCGGTCGGTGCTGCTTAGTTCGTTGAATTTTCTTGTGTACTTTCCCACGGTGTTCTTCCTTCTCGGGTGGGGGTCGGTTCCGCCGGCAGCTTGTGTGATCGGCTGCCGGCGGCTGATCGAGTTGGGGGGCCAGTGGCCCGTGCCTCTGTCAGGCGTCGGTGGACTCGTCGAGGATGGTGACGGTTCCGGCGTCGCCGTCGACGCGGATCAGCTGGCCGGTCTTAATCGTGGAGGTGCCGAATCCGGTACCGACAACGGCGGGCAGGCCGTATTCGCGGGAGACGATGGCCGCGTGGCACATAATGCCGCCAATATCGCTCACTGCGCCGCGGATACGCCCGAACACGGGTGTCCAGCTGGGGCTTGTCACGGGGGAGACAAGGATTTCGCCTTCCTGGACGGTGTCCAGCTGATCGGGACGGAGCACTACACGCGCACGGCCCTCGGCGATTCCGGGGGAGCCCGCGAACCCGGTCAAAAGTGTCCGGCTGCTGCCGCCCTCCTGGGCAGTAAGCCACCGTTCGACGGTTTCCGGCGTGATGCCCCAGAGCATGATGGTCAGCGGCTCGTTGACCTCGCCGGGCACCGGGCCCAGGGCCGGCGGCGGGTTCCAGTTGCTGAGGGCCTCGTAGATTTCCTTGCGCCGCTTGATGATCTCGGGCCAGTGGTATCCGCCCTGGGGTTTGCCGCCGGCAGCCCAGGCCATCTGCAGGTCCACGATGGCTTCTTCGACCTCGGCCCTGCGCAGGAAGAAGATGTCCTCAACATCTTCCCAGAAGCCCCACGTCTGCAGCAGCTTGCTGAATTCGCGGGCCTTGTTCCAGAAATTCGTCAGGAACCAGTGCTCGACGTAGAAGTTGTGGTTTTCCACGTAGGGGAACACCGTCCGGGACAGGCCAAGCGCCGCGTCGAAGACCGGCAGGTCCTCCTCGTCCAGGAGGGAGCGGTAATGCACGACCAATTCGTCACGTTCGGCCTGGAGCTTATCCAGCGGCCGTCGCAGGTCGTCGCCCCCGCGCAAACGGACGATATAGTCCCCGATGGCCTGGATGGGGAGGCGGAGATCGTCGATCCAGCTGCGGTGCGAGTGGTACATGCCGGACCCATACGAGAAGGAGAACCACGGGTCTTTGCTCTCGTCGAGGGCGGCCAGCCACGCTTGGCCGGCCTCTGAGTCACCGAGGCTGCTGAGCAGGTCTTCCTCGGTGGTGGCGGCATGGACGAGATCGCCGACGCCGAGTTCCTCAGCCTTTCGGGCCAGCGCCCGAAGTTCGTCATCGGGACGGAAAAGCAGGACGTCAACACCGCTGACCATGCGGGAGATGGTCTGGTCATCGATCTCCGGGAAGTGCTCCTTGCACAAGGTCAGGAACTGCAGGTAGGCCGCGTAGCCCAGGTTCAGAAATTCCGAATGTAGGGTCCAGATCTGGTCGCCGTGTTCCAGCAGCCGGTGGTAGGCGGCCAGGAGCAGGTTGCCTTGGCTGGGTCCGCGGTCTGAGGTGACGCGTTCGATGTCCTCGAATTCGGACAGCGGCGGAATTTCCAACTCGTGGACGGCCCGGATGGCGCCCGTAACGCGGCTTTCCCATTCGGCGTAAAGGGTGTCCCAGTTCTCAAAGTAGTAGCCGGCACGCTTGCCGAATTCTTCGGCCCGTCGTGCCTGTTCCTCATCGTCAGGACTGGGAATCGTTGACATGTAGGTGTAGCCGTTGATGACGCGAACGTCCAGGCCCTTGGCCGGGGGCAGAGCAAACACGCGGGTATTCGTCACTCCGGTCCCAGTGAAGGCACCGTCAATGGTGACCTGGTCAAACGGGTAGGAGACTTCCGGGTAGTGCAGGGAGTTCCGGAACCAGGTCTTGGCAGAGTCTTCCGCGCGGCGAGTGGGCAGGAAACGGTTGTGGTATGCGTACATCTCCTCCCACCCCTCGGCACCCTCGGGCGTCTCAATCTCGTAGGGATCGGGGAAACTGCGTTCCGCCGTTCCGTTCTGCACTGGAACGGAGTTTTCGTTCACTTCGCTGTCCGTGGTGGTCATGACTGCTCCTTTGCGTCCATGGGTGTCCGGATGACAGGGGGACTGGTTTCCAGTGTGGGGACGTGTGACCCCAATCACCACAAACCTTTTCACTCAGCGAAAAGAAAGCTTAGTCAGGAGCCAGAATCCTTGCATTGCAAAGGTTCTTAGTCGAGGCTTTTCATCAAATGAAACTGGCGTTAGAGTGTGCTGCATAACCGGAAGGAGGAGAACTATGGCAGGTACTGATGCCGCTTCGCCCGGAAAATCAGTCACTGAACGGGCTTTTGCGGTACTCATGTCCTTCGATATGGGCCATCGTCAGATGACCCTGTCGCAGATTTCCCGACGGAGCGGGCTCCCGGTGGCGACGACCTTCCGCCTCCTCAATCATCTCGAAGCCATTGCGGCAGTCCAGCGGGATCCAGCAGGCCGCTACGCCATAGGCCCCAAAATCTGGGAACTCGGAATCCTCGCACCCACACACGACGTCATCGGCATGGGAACCCGTCCTCTCTTGCTTCGTCTTGCGACAAAATCCGGAATGATGGTCCGAGTGTTCGTTTGCAACGGAGAGCGGGCTCTCTGCGTGGAAGAAGTATTGGCCAACGGTGCCAGCGCGCCGGGCAGCGGACCCGGAATGACCCTGCCCCTGATCGAGTCTGCCGCCGGACATGTCCTCATGGGAGGGATGACCACTGCAGCCAGGAGCGCCCTGCCGCTGACTCGCACCGCGTTCGCGCGGATGGAGGAGGGCATCGCCGCAGCCACCGAACGAGGGTGGGCACAGCGATCTGACGCGGCAGGGCACATCGAATATGCCGTCCCGATCCGGGCTGAGGGCCGGCCGCCCATGGCCCTGTCCCTCAGTACAGCGCCGACGGTCTCAGCCGCCACGCGGCCGGGAGTTTCCATCGAGACGATGATTCCCGAGATGAGGGGGGTCGCCCGCAGCCTTGCTGCCATCCTGGCACCCGCGCATCGGACTGGCTCGGACCCTCTAGCAACCACCAGAAGGGAGAGCGGCGATGAGTAGTGAGCCATACAAAAGCTCGGCGAAGTCCGTCACCGCGAGGGCGCTGGCCGTCCTTGCCGCTTTTGACGTCGAAAATCCACTCCTTACGCTTAGCCAACTCGCCCGCAGAGCCGGGCTTCCTGTGGCAACCGTGTACCGGCTTGCCGGCGAGCTCGAAGACGGACGTTTCCTTGATCGGGACAGCGCAGGGCGCTACGGGCTCGGCGTACGACTGTGGGAGATGGGACTTCTGACACCCATCCACGGACGGCTGCGCGAGACTGCCATGCCGTTCCTCCTCAACCTCCAGTACGACTGCCGCGAAACCGTGCAGCTGGCCGTTTGTGATGGAACGAATGCCATATACATCGAAAAGCTAACCTCCGAGGTATCCGTTCCCCTTCAGAGCCGCATCGGTGCCCGTATACCGCTCCATGCCACGGGCGTCGGCAAAGCATTGCTCGCCTTCAGCCCGGAAGCGTTCGCCGACGCAATACTCGCTATGCCCCTAACCCGATACACGCCGGAGACGATTACTGACCGAAGGTCCTTGTCGCGACAGCTTGTGCAAATTCGCCAGAACGGCTACGCCCAGAGCCGCCAGGAATACCAGCTCGGATCCACTTCCGTGGCCGCTCCCGTCCTTGTTGATGGAACTGTCCAGGCCGCAATCGGCATCGTCAGCTACAGCCTCAGGACCGACATGGCCCAATACGTTCCTTCTCTACTTCGGGCCGCCGAAGGATTGGCCCGGCGTCTTGAAGACGCGCTCGGAAATGCGTATCCGAGCATCAGCGAACCAACCTCGGAGCACGGAGCCAACGGCACGGATCCGATGCCTGCTCTGTGAACCGCTGACGAACAGCGGCTCAGCATCCCGAAACACCACACCGCAACAGACCCGCAAGAGCCCTGCGCTGAGAGAGGATTGACCTGTGTCCTATGAACTCCACCTGGACGTCGAATCGCTCGTCGCCATCGACATGCACGTCCACGTCGAAGTCGATGACCACGGGCATAACGCACTGCCCTCACCACTGGTAGAAGCAGCCAGCAAATACTTCAAGACAAGCGGTCCCCGGCCGGACCTGAACGCCATTGCCGACATGTACCGGGAACGCAAAATGGCGGCCGTGGTCTTCACCGTGGATGCTTCAAGTCATCTCGGCCACCCACCAAACAGCAGTGAGGAGATAGCCCGCGGCGCAGCCGAAAACAATGACGTGCTGATCCCCTTCGGATCTGTAGACCCGAACCACGGATCCGAGGCGATCAACCGCGCCATCCGGCTAGCAGAGGACTACGGCGTACGTGGATTCAAGTTCCACCCAAGCGTCCAGAATTTCGACCCTAGCAACACGGAGTTCTACCCGTTGTACGAAGCCTTACAAGCGCTCAATCTCCCGGTCATTTTTCACACGGGCCAAACAGGCATCGGGTCGGGACTCCCCGGAGGTTTCGGCATTAAATTAGGGCTATCCAACCCGATCCTGCTTGATTCCGTGGCTGCCGATTTCCCCGAACTGCAGATCATCATGGCCCACCCCTCCGTCCCCTGGCAGGAGGAAGCTTTGGCTGTAGCGACTCACAAAAAGAATGTTTGGATAGACCTCTCGGGCTGGTCGCCGAAGTACTTTCCAGAAAGCCTTGTACGCCAGGCAAATTCACTTCTCCAGGACAAGGTGCTGTTCGGCTCAGACTTTCCCCTGATCACGCCAGACCGGTGGATGAAAGACTTTGCGCTGCTCGATCTGCACGACGAAGTCCGACACAAAATACTCAAAGCCAACGCAGTTCGCCTGCTCGGTCTCTAATAAAAACGACTCTCGGCCCAACCCGGATTAGTCATTGAGTGGTCGTGTGAGCAACCACGACGGGGCGACGAGGAAGGCACAAACCTTGAACAATCATAAAGAGGTCAACGCTTGCCCCGTCATGGCCAGCTGGTGCCGGGTTCGGGGCGAGGCCCTGATCGTTGCCACCGTGCTGTGGCGGCTGGTGGTGCCGCCCGGGTTCCGTTGTTTTCGTGTGGCTCTGTTAGTCCGCGGTCAGCGTCTGAACGGGCGCCGCCCGGTCATGCATGGTCCGCCGATCGCATCATGAATAGTTTGAAGGGAGGTGACGTCGTGATGGAGGGTCTAGAGGCTGAGCATGCCGTGCTGCATGCCCGAGACTCGGCAAGGGGTGCGGGCAGGACCCGGATGCAGCCACGGTTAAACTTCTCCAGCAGGATTAAGTCTTCAGGGCAAAGAAGCGCCGCACCCTGTCAATGCGGGTGCGGCTGCTTGGGGGAGGCCGCTGGTGGGGAGAAATGGGGTGTGGGCAGTGTCCACACTCTCGCCTCTGACCTGATGTTCCGGGTGTGTAGGGTCCCGGATAGACCTATTCGGTTGTGTAGGGGAGCGGCGGACTACAGCGACCACGCACCGCCCTTCGGGGTCTCTGCTGGGTGTTTATCCTCGTCCGTCCTTCCGTCGGGTTTTCGCGTTCAGCACTTCACGGTGGCCAGGGCCGCTTACAACATGACGTGCTGATTATTCTTTAAATCGACTGAGTGTTGCGGCCGGTCCGGAATTTCCGCTCTGATACCTGTTCATGCAGGAATCCGGGGGAACGGCCTGACATAGCAACTTATCCAGAGTTGATCATGAGCTCGCTGAGCCTGGCCAGTGAGTAGGCGGGCCGGCCTCGAAGACGATTTGCAGGAACCGGTGGACTTTGCTGCCATGGCCTTCCCGCTTGTTAACCGCCGCTGCAGCCATCGTTTCCCGTCACCGCCGCATCCGGCTTCTGGGTATCCGGCGTCGCGGTCCTCGCTGTTTTGGCGGTGGGAGCTGGCCACGTTGCCCCCAATCAGATTCCGACGATCTCTGCCTCCCCGGCGTCAACGCATGCTGGGCGAGCAACGCGGCGACGACCCAGACCGAATCTTTACCGATCGCCTGTGCGATCTGACAGCGATGGTCGAAAACTGAGCCGTTTCGTGAGTTGAAAAGTGAGCCACGTTGATGGTCGTTGTTCTGCCGTATGTTCTGGTCTTGTCGAGGGCAATGAGTCCGTGCGGGGGTGTTTGAGACGGAAGCTCGAGCCCTGAGGGTGACGACTTCGGCGTGGTGGACGATGCGGTCGATCATGGCCGAGGCGACGACCTGGTCTCCAAACACATCTCCCCAACGGGCGGACGGCATGTTCGAGGTCAGGATCAGCGAGGCGTGCTCGTAGCGTGTGGAGACGAGCCGGAAGAACAGGTTCGCGGCGTCCTGTTCGAACGGGATTTAACCGACTACATCGACGATGATCAGCCCGTACCGGCGCAGTAGGACCAGTTCCTGGGGCACGCACTGCTTTGACATATGTCATGGCCGTCTCGCGTGGAAGGTCATTATTGGGCGTGTCCTGGCAGGCCTCTCTGCGGACCCGTAGTCGTGGTCTGCAGAATGACCTGCCGGGACGGTTGGGGCTTGGACTATTGCGTTGCTTTGATTTCGTGAATGGTCAGGTTCCGGAATGTGGCGGCTCCTTCGTGGGCATAAAGGCGGATTCCGCTGTCGCCTTTAAGAGGGAATACCCGGTGCGAGTGCACCACCCGTCCGTCTCCGACGAACATCTCCACGCTCGTGAGGTCCACGAGGATGCGGATGGTAAGCCGTCCTGCCGAGGGGTCGATGGGGGTCTGGGTTTCGCCTCCGGTTGGGTTGATGGTCGGACGCCTGTTGAGGTAGGCGAAGGGGCCTCGCAGGAATGCACCGGCGGCGACGTGCCTGCCGCCGCCCTCTGCGCGGCATACTTCAAGGCCAACGTTGGCAGGTGCGGAAGCGGGGTCCCAGACGAGCTCGCAGGTCAGGTCGTAAGCGGGTGATCGGACGTCGAGGTCGCGGGTGCCCTTTACAACTATGTCGCCGAGGAGGTGGGTGCGCTTCACATGATTTTCCAGCGCTGACGTGGGGGCGGAGACGAGGTGGTACCCACCGTCCGCCTGTTTGAGGCGGACGTCGCGGACGATCATGTCATCGCCGTTGTAGGCGTCCGTTTCAAGGGTCGGTGTGTTGTGGGGGTAGTCCCAGAAGTTTGCCCACCCGATTGCCCGGCGGAGCGTCTCATCCTCCGCACCCGAGGCGTCGTGATGTGGATATGTGACTGCTCCGTAAAAGTCATAGCCATAGTCGAGCCATTCGGGCTCGGGCTGAGCAGGCGTGAACGATGTTCCGTCGAAGGTGCCTGTCCAGTACGCGTAGGTTGCGGGCAGGCCACGGGCTTTGCCGTTGGCACTCGTGCCGAGGATCCAATGGGAGGTGCCGTCGTCAGCGGTCATGCGGAAGATATCAGGGCATTCCAGAAGCCCGAGATCGGTGCGAACGAACTCGCCAACGCGCCGCCAGGACCGCAGGTCGGCGGAGGTGTAGAAGCCGAGCTTCTGCCCCTCGGCGTTCGCCATGAACCACCGTCCGCGGTCCGCGTCCCAGATCACTTTGGGATCGCGGAAATCGTGCACTCCGGGGTTCGGCAACACCGGGGCCGGACCGGCGGCCCGGAACGAGCGCCCGCGGTCTGTCGAGTACCAGAGGTACTGGGCTTGGCGACCCTCGGGCGCCTGCGTCACGAGGGCGATCACCGCGCCCTCGCCATATCCGGCGGTGTTCCGCTCGTCGACCACAAGCGACCCTGACCAGCAGTCGCCGTTGTCGTCGCTGAACTTCGGGATCGCAACGCCGTGGTCAGTGAACGCGACGTGATCCGTGGTCGTCGCGCGGCGCCACGACGTGCCTCCTCCGCCCCGCAGATAGTCAGCGTTGTACAGGTAGTAGTAGTGGTATTCCCCGTCCATGTAGATGGGGCGCTGAGGGTCGTTCTTCCAGTTGTCCGGGACGCTGAAGTGATAGGTCGGACGCATCCGGCGTGATCCTTTTGAAATTGAGCTGCTTGATGCTGGATCTGGTGTCCTGGCTGGTGCGGCCGCGGCGGATTCGGCGAACGCCGCTGAAAGTGCGAGCGATCCGCTGAGGGCCACCGCCCCGCTTCCGGTAAGGAGTGATCGACGAGAGACCGCGGGTGAATCTTGCATGAGTTCCTTCTTCTTCCTGGGCAGCCTCGATGCTGCTGTAGGAGTGGGTGTTGGTGTATTGCCCCCGGTTCAGGGAAAGAGGCTCCGGGTACCGTCAAAGATTTCGGCCATGGTCCATGCGTCGAGGGAGAGTACCTGCGCCGTGCCCTCGGCGGCAAGACTGACCTGTTCACCGCCCAGGGTGGGGTAGACACGGGCGGTGAGCGCTATCCCGTTGGCAAAAATTTCGACGGCGGATCGGTCCAGGATGACCCGCAGGTGCACCCGTCCTTCGGGCATGGGGACGGGTCCGGACTTGTCTTCCGCATCAACGGCTGCATCAAGGCTGCTTCGAGTGCGGTCCAGGCGGAGCGTGCCATTATTGCCGCCGTCACCCGCCCTGTACAGCTCGATGACCGTTTCCTCGGCGGGGCCGCCGGAGGTGCCCCCGCCACTGGAGCCCAGTACACCGAGTCGCAGCAGTGCGCCCGGTGCCAGTTGGAGGTCCAGTTCGAGGTCGAGTTGCTTGCCGGACAGGCCGACTTCCAGGGGCACCAATGCGCCGCTCAACACCAGTCCGCGCAGGCCGGCGTGGTCACGGCGCAGTTTTTTGATTTCTGGTACGGGTGCGAATCGGAGGGTCCCGTCGTCAGCCGCCGTGACGATTCGCGGCAGGCTCATAACCCCTGACCAGCCGGCCTCCACCATCGCGGCATCACTTCGGCCCTCCTGCATCCAGCCGAACATGACACGCCGGCCGGACTCATCCTGGAACGATTGCGGTGCATAGAAGAAGCGGCCGCCGTAGTCGAGCCGGTGCAGGGCCGCGGGCTCGAAGCTATCCCCGGCATACCGGCCGGTCCAGTACAGCGGGTGGCGGGTGTCGCCGTCGTTCCAGGCGGAGAAGACCAGCACATCCGGCGATCCGTCAGAAGGTGCAGATCCCAGCGAACCCTGTCCCGCCCGGAATAGGTCCACGCATTCCCACATGGTCCCTGTCCAATCGGTGTCCGCTGGATCGCCATGCGAGGCATCGCCGATGAATAACGGCCCGATGTAGTCCCACGACCGCAGATCCGGCGATTCGTACAAGAACGCTGTACCGCCGCGCTGGCGAATGCCTGAACCCACCAACTGCCGCCATTGGGTACCTTCACGCCAGACGCAGTGATCGCGGTACGCCGTGGTGTCTACACCATATGGCGGTGCCCCGATGACGGGATTTCCGGGGTCCTTGGTCCAGTTCAGGAGGTCCGGGGATCCTACGGCGACGCAGGGCAGCTCTTTGCCCTCGAACCGCCCCGAGTACACCAAGGTGGGCGTGCCGCGGTCGTTCACCAAGACCCCCGACCAGCAGCCCTCGGCGTCCGGTCCGGCGGACGGTTCCAATGCAATGGGCTGGTCCGTCCATGTGACGAGGTCCGTGCTGGTGGCGTGACCCCACTGGATGCGGTGGTGGAACGCGCCCTCCGGGTTGTACTGGTAGAAGAGGTGGTACGTGCCGTCCCATTGGCTGACGCCGTTGGGATCGTTGAGCCAACCGGCCGGTGACACGAAATGGAAGCGTGGCCGGAGCGGGTCGGCTTCGGCCCGGGCAACCAACTCGTCCTGTGGAACGGTTGCGAGCGGGTGGGTCAGTTCAGTCATGCGGAAGCCTCTTCTTGAGCGTTCGACGCCGGGGGGTTGGGTTGGGTTGGTTCTCCCGCCAGGGCATGGCCGGCGGCGCCATCCCACGGCTGGTAGAGGTGGCAGCGCACCCAATGCCGGTTTTCGGGGTCTCCAACCAGATGGCGCACGGGGTCTTCGGCCGAACAGGCCTGGTTCGGGTCGCCGTCGAAAGCGCAGCTGGTCGAAGCCATCACCGCCTCTCGCAGTTCGGCCCGGCGGGCGGGATCGTAGGAGCCTGCCCGGGCCGGATCCGGGACGGCCGAGACCAGCAGCTGCGTGTACGGGTGGGCCGGGTTGGCCAGGAGGTCCAGGGACTCGCCCTCTTCAACGAGCTCTCCCGCGAACATGACTGCCGTCCGGTCCGCCAGGTAGCGGGCCGAGGCGAGGTCGTGTGTGATGTAGAGCATGGAGATGCCCTGCTCGTCGCGGAGCTTGCGCATCAGGTTCAGCACACCGATCCGGACCGAAACATCCAGCATGGAGGTGGGTTCGTCGGCGAGGATGACCCGTGGTTCCACGGCAAGGGCCCGGGCAATCGCGATTCGCTGGCGCTGGCCGCCGGAGAGCTCGTGCGGGTAGGAGTTCAGCATGTCGGCCTGCAGGCCCACTGTGGTCATGAGCTCCTCAAGTCGCTGTTGCGTCTCTGTCTCGGAGCTGCCGCCCTTCCGGTGGATCGCTAGCGACCTCCGCAGGAAGTGCTCCACTCTATGGGCAGGATTTAGCGAGCCGAAGGGATCTTGGAAGACCATCTGCAGCTGGGAGCGGAAGGCTCGCGATGCTTGGAAGCGGTCGCGCTTGAGGACGTCGACGCCGTCGATCAGGATCTCGCCGGAGCTCGGCTTTTCCAGCCGGGCAACGCAGCGGGCCAAGGTGCTCTTGCCCGACCCGGACTCTCCCACGAGGGCCACGATTTCGCCGCGGCCAATGGTCAGGTCCACGCCCTGCAGGGCCCGGACGGAGTCCCGGGAGAACAAACCACCTACAGGGAAAGACTTTCCTAGCCCTCGGACCTCGAGGGCTGGAGCTTCGGTGTCAGTGGAGGGGCGCTGGGATGACAGTACAGCGTGGCTCATCGTGCGGCTCCTGCCAGGATTGCGGTGTCAGCCGCTGAAGCGTCGGCACCAAACGGTGCAACGTGGTGGCCGGGTGCCGCCTCGGTGAGGTCCGGGATGTTCCGGAACTTCACGCCGTCGGGCAGTCCGGTCAGCGGAACGCGCGGGCCGGTGAGTGGCGGGAACGCCCCCATTAGTGCCTGCGTGTAGGGGTGGAGGGGGTTGGCGTAGACGTCCTGTGCCTTGGCGGTCTCCACGATTCGGCCCCCGTACATCACGGCCATGCGGTGCGAGAGCTCCACCATGAGGGACATGTCGTGGGTGATGAACAGGACAGAGAACCCGAGTTCGCGCTGGAGTTCCTTGATTTGCGCCATGATTTCCTGCTGCACCACCACGTCCAGCGCGGTGGTGGGCTCATCGAGGATCAACAGGGACGGCTTGAGCGCCACGGCCATGGCGATCACGGCCCGCTGCCGCATGCCGCCCGAGAGCTGGTGCGGGTAGGACTTCAGGCGTGCGGGGTCGATCCTCACGAGCTCCAGCAGTTCACCGGCGCGCCGCAGGGATTCCTTGCGGGAGTAACCCGCGTGGGTAGTGAAGATGTCCACGATCTGCTCGCCGATGGTCAACACCGGGTTGAGCGAGTTCATGGCTGACTGGAACACCATGGCCACGTCCTGCCAGCGGAAGCGCCGCAGCTCCTCCGGGCTCATGGCCAGGACGTCCTTGCCGCCAAAGGAAATGCTGCCGCCGGCGATCTTCGCGGGATCCTTCAGGAGCCGCATGATCGAGTTGGCGATGGTGGACTTCCCACAGCCGGACTCGCCCGCCAGTCCGAACACCTCGCCGGTGCCGATGCTGAAGGAAACACGGTCGACGGCAGTGGTGGAGCGGGTGTCGCCGACATACTTGACTGTGAGGTTCTGGACGTCCAGGACGGGCTCGTGGGAGCCGAAGGAAACTTGGGAGACCGTCACTTGGCGGCGCTCCTTTCGATGGTTTTGGGGGTCTTGATCTTCCGCAGGCGGGGATTGGTGACCTCGTCCACGGCGTAGTTGATGAGGGCCAGGGCGAAGGCCACCAGGGCGATGCACACGCCCGACGGCACGAAGACCCACCAGCTGCCGGTGAGCAGTGCGCCCTCGTTGCCGGCCCAGAAGAGGTTGTTGCCCCAGGAGACGGTGCTGACGTCACCCAGGCCAAGGAACTCCAGGCCTGCCTGGGCGCCGATGCCGTAGATCACGCAGGCCAGCAGGGTACCCATGACGATCGAGGCCATGTTCGGCAGGATCTCGCGGAACATGATCCGGCCCGCACGTTCGCCGGACACCACAGCGGCGGCCACAAAGTCCTTTGAGCGGATGGACAGCGCCTGAGAGCGCAATACGCGCGCCGACCCGGCCCAGCCGGTGACCACGAGGACCAGGATCACGGTTCCCAAACCCGGAGGCAGGAACGCGGCCAGGATGACCAGCAGCGGCAGGCCGGGCAGGAGCAGGAAGACGTTGGTCACCAAGGACAGTGCTTCGTCAATAAACTTGCCAAAGTACGCCGAGGCCAGGCCCACCAAAATGCCGATGAAGGTGGATGCGAAGCCCACAGTCAACCCGACGAACAGGGAACTGCGGGAGCCGTGGACCGTCAGGGCAAGCACGTCCTGACCTTTGGCCGTGGTGCCGAGCCAGTGCTCGGGAGACGGTTCCAGCGAGGCCATCGCGGTGATCCGCGACGGGTCTCCGGGGAACAGCACGGGGGCCAGCAACGCAAGCGCGATGAACACGAGCATCACGATCATGCCCACCAGGGCTTTCTTGTTGGTGATAAGTCCGTGGACGAAACTGCGGTTGGGCTTGCGGGCAGCTGTGGGCTGAGTGGGCTGCTTCAGAATTGCGGTTGTCATGATGGGTCCCTCAGTTGCTGCGCACGCGCGGGTCGAGGCGGACGTAGAGGATGTCCACCAGAAAGTTCGCCAGCAGCACGGCGGCGGTGATGGTCAGGAACAGGCCTTGCATGAGCGGGTAGTCGAGGCCTTGGACGGCATTGAGGAGTTGGTAGCCGACGCCGGGATACGCGAACACCACCTCAGTGAGGAGAGCCCCGCCCACCACGAAGCCAAGCCCCATGCCGAAGCTGGTGACCGACGGGAGCATGGCGTTCCGGGCGGCGTAGCGGAGCATGATGCGGCCCGGCCGGAGACCCTTGGCCTCGGCCATGGTGATGTAATCCTCCGAGTTCGTGGCAATCATGGTGTTCCGCATGCCTAGCATCCAGCCGCCAATGGATACCAGCACGATCGTCAACGCCGGCAGGACAAGGTGCGCCCCGACGTCGCCGATGAACTCCCACGTGAAGGCGGGCTCCAAACCGGCCGTGAAGGCGTGGCGGATGGGGAACCAGCCCAGCACCACGCCGAACAGGTACAGGGCGCCCATCGCGAGCCAGAAGTACGGGAACGAGCCGATGAACACGAGCAGCGGCGGAAGCGCGGAGTCGATCGCGCCGCCGCGCCGCCAGGCGGCCAGGATGCCCAGCAGGTTACCCACGACGGCGGCAATCACCAGCGCGGTTCCACCGAGCAGGAGCGTCCAGCCGATCTGGGACGCAATGACCTCGGTGACCGGAGTGGGGAAACGTGAGATGGAGACGCCCATTTGCCCGGTGAAGATGTTGTGCAGGTAGCCGGTGTATTGCTCCCAGAGAGGCCGGTCGTCAACGCCGAGCAGCTTGCGCAGGGCCTCGATCTGTTCAGGCTGCATTCTGTCCTGGGAGCGGGCGAACATGCGGGAGACGGGGTCGCCGGGCATGAAGCGCGGAAGCAGGAAATTCAGGGTGATGGATGCCCAGAAGGCGATCAGGTAGAAACCCAGGCGGCGCAGGATGAAGCGCACGGTTTCCCTCCATTTCGGGAATTGCGGAAAGTTTGGGGACACGCCCGGCGGGGTTGGCTGCCCGCCGGGCGTGCAGTGTGGGTGAACCGCTACGCTACTTGCGCGGTTCCAGCGTGGTCAGCACCAGCACCGTCGTAGGTGCACGGACCGAAAGGGTGGCATAAGGGTTGCCCTCGGTGGGCCAGCCGGTGAAGCGGGTGTCGTTGAAGGCGCCCCATTCCGGGCCGGAGAACAGAGGCACCAGCGGTGCGACGTCGTCGTATTGTTCCTGCAGCTTGTTGGCGATGTCCTTCTGCTTGGACTCCTCGGCCTCTGCAGCGAATTCCGCCAGCAGTGCGTCGGCTTTGGTGTCGCCGAAGCGGTGGTAGTTGTCGAACGTCTTGGTGCCCACGGGCTTGACGGTGGCCGTGCCCATGGAGGTGTTGAAGTACTTGTACGGGCTGGGGTCGTTGGCGCTCCAGACGATGCCGGAGTCGAAGTCGCCCGTCTCGTAGCCGGCAACCACGGCAGCCCAGTCCGGGGACTCCACCTTTGCTGTGACGCCGACTTCTGCCAGGTTCTGCGCGATCACGTTGGCCACGGACAGCCAGTCAGAAGAAGTCGCGCCCACGGAGATCTTGAATTCGAAAGGCTTGCCATCCTTGAGCGTGCGCTTGCCGTCAGCACCCTTCGGGTAGCCCGCCTTGTCCAGCAGCTCATTGGCTTTCTGGACATCCAGCTTGGTCCAGGTGCAGTTCTCCTTGACCTCGTTGTTCTTCCAGGTCTCGTAGTTACCGGAGAGTCCGGTGCAGTCCGCAGGCTTGGCGTAGCCGCTCATGCCGATCTTGGTGACCTGCTCCCGGTCAACGGCCATGCTCAGGGCCTTGCGGACATCAACATCGTTGAAGGGGGCCTTGGCGGTGTTGAGCTGCCAGTTGATCATGGCCCCCGTGGCCGGGAACCAGTAGTGGCGGTGTTCCTTGTCCTTGGAAACGAACGTCTTTTCTATGTTCGGGATGTACTGCGGAGCCCAGTCCACGTCGCCGTTCGCCGCGGCGAGGTTGGCGCCGTCGTTTCCTGCAAAAGCGAGCATCTTGATACCGGCGATCTTTTGCTTTTCCGGCTGCCAGTAGTTGGGGTTCCTCTTCAGCACAAACGACTGGGCCTGGAAACTGTCAACCTCGGTGTAAGGGCCTGTGCCGACGGGCTTGGCATTGGCGTCCTTCTCCGGATCGGCGAGGGCGGACCAGATGTGCTTGGGCAAGATGGTGAGTTGGCCGACGTCGTGGAGGGCCGGTGACCAGGGCTTGTTGAAGTTGAAGGTAACTTTGTTGGTGCCTTCTGCGGCAACGGTGTCCAGATAGTCGTAACCACCCTTGATCTTCTTCTGGAGCTCGAAGGTGTAAGCGACGTCCTCGGCCACGAACGGTTGGCCGTCGGACCACTTAACGCCATCGCGCAGGGTGAAGGTGATGGACTTGCCGTCGTCGGCGGCCTCCCATTCAGTGGCCAGCCACGGCACGGTGTCACCCTTGGCCGGGTTGAAGATCAGCAGCGACTCGTAGATGGACTGCTGGACCATCGGGTTGACGGTGGGTGCGAACGGATTGAAGTTCTGCACAAACGTGCCCATGTCCTCACGCGGAATGGTGAGAAAGGCGCTGGCGTTCGCGGCGGCGTCGGTGCCGGCAGGCTTGTTCACGGTGGCTGCACAGCCGGTCAGCAGCAGTGCGCTCACCGCTAGCCCGGCCGCCGTTGTGCGGGCAGCCCTCAGGAATCGGGGTTGTGTCATGATGGTTATCTCTTTCCTATCTTCATCAGCAAGGTGAAGGGGTGGGGGAGGGGTTGCTCTTCGCTATTGATTTCGCGGTCAGACCGAAGAGCGTTCTAGCAGCGGACAGCCGACTAATTGCTGGTCGGCAATTATCGGCTGTCCTGCTGTCAGAGCTGCGAGCGTCTGGACTCCCAGGGCGCCCATTTTTTCAAACGGCAACGCAACCGTGGTCAGCTTGGGCCTAAGGTAGGCCGCAATCAGTTCCTGGTTGTCGAAGCCGATCACGGCGATGTCTCCGGGAATGGTCAGGCCCCGTTCCTTGATGGCGTCGTAAGCGCCCATCGCCATGCGGTCATTGAGGCAGAACAGCGCGGTTGGCCTGTCCTTTTCCGTGTAGCGGTCCAGGATTTCACAGGCCGCCTCGTACCCGCCGTCAGCCGTCGCATGTCCGGCCACCACGAGCTCCGGGTCCAGCTCGAGGCCAGCGTCGGCAAGTGCTTCGCGGGCACCTGCCAAACGTCCGACTGCTGCCGGAATATCCGGGTCCAGGTTGATCACTCCGATCCGCCGGTGGCCGGCTTGGAGCAAACGTTCGACGGCGACGCGGCCGCCCGCACGCTCGTCGGGGACAATCGAGGGCAGCCTTCCGTCTGCATCGAAGCAGTTGATCAGGACGGTGGGTACCTCGTAGGCGCTTTCGGGAACGTGAACGCCCCGGTGGTACGTGGCTGCATAGAGAAGGCCTTCCACGCGTTGTTCCAGCAGCTTTTCAATGGCGGCATCTTCCATGCCCTGGTTGGGGCCTACGGCATCGGCCTGATCGGAGGGCGCGATGAGCAGGAACCGACGGTCAAGCCAGGCTTGGTCCTGTGCACCTTTGATGATGTCGACGGCGAACGGTGCCGTCACGATCTCGGTGACAATCCCGTACCAATCACTGCGCTGGGATGCCAGCGCACGTGCCCCGGCATTCGGGCGGTAGCCCAAGACCTGAACAGCTTCGTTGATCCGGGCGCGGGTCTCCTCGGAGATGCTGGCATTTTCGCGGTTGCTCAGCACGAACGAGACCGCGGTCCGGGAAACGCCGGCGTGCTTGGCGACATCATTCATGGTGACACCCCGCTGCCGCGCAGCCCCGGCATGGTTCGGGGTGGTGATCTTCGCCATTGAATGCTCCGGTGGGGTCGGTAATGCTGCCAAGTAGGTAACGCGCGTTACTAACGCATGTGATAGAGGTTACGCGCGTTACTGGATCTGTGTCAAGGGTTACTTTTGGGATGGCCCACGGCACACCTTCCGTCACGGTATCGCCGTCAGCGAGGCACTATTTGCGGGTGCAGGTGGGGCTCATGCTGAAGCTTTAGGCGGAGTTCGTCTTCGGTTGGGGCCGGGCGCCGGCCCGGCATACGGTGATCGCGGCCGCAGCGGCCGCCGTGCATCCCAACTGGTCAAGGACGGAAGGCGCCAGACCGGCGGTTCCGCGGGTGAGCAGTCCCAGGATCAGGGCCGACATGTAGTAGTCGCCAGCGCCAATGGTGTCAACCACAGAGGTCTTCACTGCAGGATCAAGTTGTTCTGGGCAAAGAAGCGCCGCGCCCTGTCAATGCGGGGCGCGGCAGTTTGGGGGAGGCCTCTGGTGCGGGAGAACTGTGGGTGTGGACAGTGTCCACACTTTGGGTCACGGACTGGCCTGTACAGCTGCCGGACTGGCCCGGATTCCGTATGTTTCGGCGGGAGGCCAGTGTTGGTAAGGGCTGGAATGCAGTTCGAGTCCCACCTCGGGCACGTGTTTTCCCTGCTCAGGGGCCTGTGGGCTTCTGAGTGTGCACAAACTGTTCACACACGGGCCCCATTGGGGGCCCTTCTTGTGGGTGGCCGGCTGCCTCCTCTCCTCCGTTTCTTTGGCGACGGTACGTTGCTGTCATTCATGTCGGGGAGCATCTCGGGCGGCATGACTTTCCGGTCGACGCCGGGTTGCAGGTGGTTATCTCGTTAGGCGACGCGGAGTCCGCCAACATCTTTGCGACGTCAGATATTGCGGGACGGGCCATGCTTGGACCGTGGCATCCACCAGATGCTGACTTTCGCGCGATGGCGCCACGGGCATGGACGGTCCTGCCCTGGATGTTCGGCTCCTCGCTCTGCCGGGAGCCTTCGACGTCCTGCTAATCGAACTTCGGGATCAGCTCTCAGCCCACTCGGTTCCTGGCTGCATGAGGTGGGGGAACGTGTGCGCCAGTTCCAGCGCCACCAGCGTGGTCACAGGGTTTTCGTTGACGGGCCGACCGAGGAGCTCGGCGGCCCGTTTGACCCGGTACGCCACGGTGTTGGTGGCCAAATGAAGGGCTTGGGCTGCGGCGATCCGGCTGCTGCCGGCCTGCAGGAAGTGGCGCAGGGTGTCGCGGATATCGGTCAGCTTCTGGTCCGGGCCCAACAGCCCGGCGAGCTGGACCTGGACGAACCTGGCCGCCCCCTGCGGATCGGCAATGAGCAGCGCGAGCATGCCGGCATCGTTGTAATCCCAGAACTTCCGCCGCGGCGAAAGCCGGGCCACCCGGGCAGCCTGCTGTGCCTCAAAGTGGCTTTCACGCAAGCCTGCCAGCCCCGAGCCAGGCCCTCCGGCGGCGAGCTGGATCCAGTCGGCGCGCGGCACCGCGCGCAGCGCACCTGTTACCGAGGGATCCGGGCGGGTATTGAACGCCCACCAGAAGAGCGTCGTGCCCTGGTACTCGACGGCCAGGACGCCAGCCGCACCCAGCGCCTGCGCTGCGTCCGCGCCGAAACGCTGTCGCGCCGCCTCACGGTCCGGGATGTGCCCGCTGCTGGCGGGCCAGGCCAAGGCGACCAGATGGTACCTGCCGAGCCTGAGTCCCAGAATGCGTTCGGCGTCTGCACTGGGCTCTTCACCGTCGAGGATTGCCTTGAGAACCCTCAGTCGTTCGGCTGGAAGCCTGCCATGCCAGAGGGAGAGTTCGTCCTCGTAACCGCGCATGAGGTCGCTGACGTAGGAGTTCACGTAGGAAAAAAGTGCTGCGTTCAGCTCGCGCACCTCAGCGACCATGCGATCCGCAGGAACTTCCCGCTCGATGACGGCCAGGAGCGCATCCTGGACCCGGGTGTGGCAGGCCCAGACGGTGCGCAGCACGGAACCGATCGGGACGCCCTGCCGCACGGACAACCGGACATTCTCCTGGGCGCCGCGTGGAGCGACGATGTCCGCTGCGGCGGTGCCGCGGTGCAGGCCGATCAGTGTAGTTAGCAGGCTAGCTTCACAGCCCTCCCGCTCGGTGCCGGTCATCATGCCGGGCGTTCCGGCGAGGCTGAAGTCCTCATCCACCTGGCGGACTATCTCTGCGGCAGCCTCGGCTGCCCATGCGGTGGCCGGCCCCCCGATTTCCGCCTCGGCGCTGGCAATGATCTCCGGATCCGACGCCGGACCGTCGACCGCGCCGTTCGCTGTCGGGTGGAGACTCTCCATCCAGTTCATCACTGTTACAAACCACCTTTGGTCTTGGCCACCGGAAGCCAAGTATAGGGATGCGCGCAGGGGTCTTTGCTCCCGGGCGCCATACGGAACGACTTTTCTTGCCGTCCGGCACCAAGAACCAACCCTGTATGCCACACCACACTTGAAACAACCGGTGTTCGGAGCTGAACACCCGTCAAGCAACGGAGCGTGACACAGCACATGACAACAACCACTGAGATCAGTAATTCATCTTCGGTCCAGACCGAGGCCATTGCGCGGATGACCGAAGTTCTGGGCGCCGACGCCGTCTTGCTGGATGAAAGCCACGTCAAGGACTTCCGCGACCCCTACGAGGGCGACGACGCAAAGGACTACCAGCCCTCCTTCGTGGTCCAGCCCTCCACCGTGGAAGAAATCCAGGCCGTGGTCCGGATCGCCAACGAACTGCAGATCCAGCTCTGGACCTCCTCCACCGGACGCAACTACGGCTACGGCGGCTCGGCCCCGGTGGTCAACGGCTCCGTGATCCTGAGCCTGCGCCGCATGAACAAGATCCTGGAAATCAACGAGGCCGCCGGCTACGCCCTGCTGGAGCCCGGCGTGAGCTTCTTCGACCTCTACAACGAGATCAAGGCCCGCGGGCTGAAGCTCTGGATCTCCGTCCCGGACCTCGGCTGGGGCAGCATCGTCGGCAACACCCTGGACCACGGCTACGGCTACACCGTCAACGGCGACCACGCCAGCGCCGTCTGCGGCATGGAAGTGGTCCTCGCCTCCGGCGACGTGGTCCGCACCGGCCTCGGCGCCATCAGCAACAGCGCCATGTGGCAGCGCCACAAACGCGGCTTCGGCCCCTCCCTGGACAGCCTTTTCATGCAGTCCAACTTCGGCATCGTGTCCAAGATGGGCGTCTGGCTCATGCCCGAGCCCGAGGTATTCACCACCGGGGCGATCATCTGCCACAACGACGAGGACATCGCCCCGCTCATCGACGCGCTCCGCCCGCTCATGCTCGACGGCACCATCCAGGGCCTGCCGCTGATCACCAGTTCCCCGGAACCTGAGGACGGTCGGGCCAACCCGATGCAGGACACTGCCGGAATGTCGAAGGCGGCGAGGCTGTCCGCGACGCTGCCACCGGGACGCTGGCACGCCCGCATCGCCTTCTACGGCCACGAAGCCATCGTGGAGGCACGGAGCCGCATTGTCACCGAGGCCGTCGCCCACCTTCCCGGCGTCACCGTGGACCTAAGGTCCTATCGCGGCGACGTCAGCCCGGAAGAAGTGCACCCCCTGGACCTGGTCCCGGCCGGCATCCCTAACATGTTCCTGCTGGACATGATGAAGAAGCACATCGGCGAAAACGTGGGCCACATCGACTTCTCACCCGCGATCCCGTTCGACGGCGAATCAGCCGCCAAACACGAGCTCATGGTCCGCACCATCCTCGAAGAAGCCGGCCTGGTGGCAGGCTTCGGCTGGATCGCCAACACCCGCAGCCTCGTGGGCGCCTGCATGGTCTTCTTCGACGTGAACGACCCCGCAGAAGCGGCAGCCGCACACGCCGCCGTCGAACTCATGTGTGCAAAGGCCGCCGAATGGGGCTGGAGCGAATACCGCGCCCACCCCTCGTTGATCGAGCACGTGGCAGAGAACTTCGACTTCAACGACCACGCCCTGAACCGGCTCTACACCTCCCTCAAGGACGCCCTGGACCCCGCCGGAACGCTCTCGCCGGGCAACCACGGCATCTGGCCCTCGTCGACCAAGAACTCCTAGAACTCCAATACCGAAAGGCACCACCATGTGGGAGACAGACAACAAGTTCCTCAACGGACCCTTCACCCCCTGGCACGAAGAGACCGAAGCCTTCGACCTCGAGGTCATCGGCAAGATTCCCGATGACCTGGACGGAGCCCTGTTCCGCACCGGGTCCAACCCCAAGTTCAAGCCGCGCAACACGGACCGCTACCACTGGTTCGAAGGTGACGGCATGGTCTACGCCACGTACCTCCGCGACGGAAAGGCCGCCTACCGGAACAAATGGGTCATGACCGACGCGCTGAAAGTCGAGATGGAGGCGGGAGAGGCGGTCTACTCCGGGTTCGTCAACGGCGGCACGGCCCCATCACTGCCGGCCGGCGCCCCGCCCATGAAGAACGTGCCCAACACCAACGTAGGCGTCCTCGCCGACCGGCTGCTCGTGTTCTTCGAGGGCGGCCTGCCGCACCAGATGAATCCGCAGTCCCTGGAAACGTACGGGACATATGACTTCAACGGCGATGTCCCGTTCACCTGCACGGCCCACTACAAGCTCGACCCGGACACCGGCAATATGCTCTTCTACTCCTACATGGGCACCAACGTCACCTGGTACGAGGCAGACCGTCACGGGAAGGTCCTCGACACCTTCGCTTTCAGCACCAGTGCCCCGTCCATGTTCCACGACTTCGCGGTCAGCAAGAACTACGCGATCTTCTTCGTTACCCCGGGGCTTTTCCTGGCTCCTAATATCGGCCAGGGCAAGCCGGGCCTGGTGTGGGACCCCGCAGCCACGAACAACGGCGTCGAGATCGTTACCATGCACCGGACGACCCACGAAGTTCGGACCTACCGGGTCGACGAGACGTTCTTCCCGACGCACTTCTTCAACGCCTACGAGC
This sequence comes from Pseudarthrobacter sp. PvP090, assembly GCF_040547365.1. Taxonomy (NCBI): domain Bacteria; kingdom Bacillati; phylum Actinomycetota; class Actinomycetes; order Micrococcales; family Micrococcaceae; genus Pseudarthrobacter; species Pseudarthrobacter sp. PvP090. The sequence continues at coordinate 84,793 of NZ_JBEPPO010000002.1, read as the reverse complement.
GAGGCAACGAAATCGTCATCGAGGCCCCGCGCATCAAGGAACGCTTCGGCACCCCGGCGGACCGTGTCACCCGGCCCGTGGACTCCCATGAGTGGTTCATGAACGCAATCCCGTGGCGCTGGACCGTCAACACCGCCACCGGACACGTCTCAAACCAGGCCACCAGCCACATCGCCGGTGAATTCCCCGCCATCAACCCGAACAAGGTCGGCCTGGAACACAAGTTCGGCTACTTCGCCACCACCCGTGGCCGGGACGCCGACACCATGAGCGACGGCCTTGCCAAGACGGACCTCACCAAGGAAACGGTTACGGTGATCGAGGGGCTGGATGATCTGACCAATCCCTCAGAACCGATCTTCGTACCACGGGCCGGGGCCGTGAATGAGGACGACGGCTACCTGCTCTCCATCTGGTGGAACCGCCAGACCGAGCTATCAGAGCTGTGCATCTACGACACTGCCGACTTCGGCCGCACCCCGCTGGCCCGGGTGAAGCTGCCCGGCCGCGTCCCCTTCGGCTTCCACGGCAGCTGGTCCGACCGCGAGCAAATCGAAGACTCCCTCCGGGTCCTCGCCAGCGAACACGCCAACTAACCACCTTCATACTTCTCCGCATACCCGGATAGGAGCGACATTCATGAGCATCACCACCACCGAAGCCCCAGCGACATTCGCCGAGCAGTCCACCACCTTGCAATACATCGCCGGCAAGTGGCGGGAGGGCCGGTCAGCGAAGACCCTCACCGTGACCAATCCCTACGACGACAGCGTACTGACAACCATCCGTCAGGCATCCGTCGCCGACGTCGATGACGCCTATCGTGCCGCGGCTGCCGCCCAGGCCGGGTGGGCCGCCCTGCCCCCGGCCAAGCGCCAGGAGGTGATGCGCCGTGCAGCGCAGATCCTCGAGGAGCGCCGCGAAGAGATCGTTGACTGGCTGGTCCGCGAGTCCGGTTCCACCTTGTTGAAGGCTAACATCGAGGTTTCCCTCGCCGTCGGCATCACCCAGGAGTCGGCCTCCTTTCCCACCCGGGTCCACGGCAGGATCTTCGACTCCAACACCCCCAACCGAGAGATGCGCGTCTACCGCAAGCCGATCGGTGTGGTGGGCGTGATCAGCCCGTGGAACTTCCCCCTGCATCTGTCGCAGCGGTCCGTCGCCCCGGCGCTGGCCCTGGGTAACGCCGTGGTCCTCAAACCGGCCAGCGACACCCCTGTTACCGGCGGCCTCATCCTGGCCCGGATCTTCGAGGAGGCAGGCCTGCCGGCAGGAGTGCTCTCCACTGTCATCGGTGCCGGCTCGGAGATCGGTGACGACTTCGTGGCCCACCCTGTGCCGGGACTGATTTCCTTCACCGGCTCCACCCCGGTCGGACAGAACGTCGGCGCAGTGGCCACCAGCGGCCAGCACCTGAAGAAAGTGGCCCTGGAGTTAGGTGGCAACGCCCCACTGGTTGTACTCGACGACGCCAATCTCGAAGCAGCCGTAGCCGCCGCCGTCCCGGGCGCCTTCCTGCACTCGGGCCAGATCTGCATGTCCGTCAACCGGATCATCGTCGAAGCCCCGGTCTACGAGGAGTTCGTCACCCGTTTCGCCGAGGCTGCCGCGTCCGTGGCGTACGGCGACCCCTCTGCCGAGGGCACCCTGGTAGGCCCTGTCGTCAATGACTCACAGCTTGCAGGACTCAAGCAGAAAATCGCATGGGCCCAGGAGGCCGGCGCCCGCACCGTCGTCGAAGGTGAGATCAGCGGTCGGGTCGTGCCCCCACACGTCTTCGCCGACGTCACCCCTGACATGGAGATCGCCCGCGAGGAGATCTTCGGTCCCATGGTCGCCATCCTGAGAGCTGAGGACGAGGCTCACGCTCTTCACCTCGCCAACGATCACGCCTACGGCCTCTCCAGCGCGGTCTTTACCCAGAACCTCGACCGCGGCCTGCAGTTCGCCCACAAGGTCAAGGCCGGTATGACCTTCATCAACGAGATGACAATCCAGGATGAAGCCCATGTGGCCTTCGGCGGGCAACGCAATTCCGGGTTGGGTCGCTTTAACGGCGATTGGGCTATCGAGGAGTTCACCACCGACCACACAATCGGCGTCACCCGCCTCTAAATCAAGCGGGAACATACGAAAGTGGCCTGCACGGACAACCACGTCTGAGCAGGCCACTTTCGTGCCTCCAAAGCGGTCAGTGACGCGAAGGGTTAACTGCTCTGACGTGCATTGATGTAGCGACCGCAACAACGTCCGGTTAGCCCCCCACCCGATGAAGCGGGCGCTACACGGCAGACACACCACTTTCGGAGAGACAGAAACCACGGCCTACTTGCCGTTCGGCAATGACGAAGGATGGGAGCCTCTCATCATAGTCACGGATCCCGCAGGAACTCGGGAGTCCGAAATTATCATCAGTCAGGAGTTCCGCCTGGTTTTCGAACTGTTTGACGATAGGGCCACCGGCAATCTCATAGACGTCATAGACGACGGCACAGAGGTCTTGGTAGATCGCCTGAAGAAGCGACTCGGAGCGATCCGCGACCGCAGCCGTCTTGCCCATGCAGTGAGGTCTAAAGGTGGGAAAAGGGGTGTGCACAGTGTGCACACCCAGGGCACCGGATGGGGCCGTACTGGTGCCGGACTGGGCCGGATTCGGTATGTTTTCGGGGGAGTCCAGTGTTTGCAGGGGCTGGAATGCAGTTCGAGTCCCACCTCGGGCACGTGTTTGGCTGTTTCGGCAGTTCAAGGGGGCACGCACGGCGGTACGTGTCTGCTGTCGGACATGTGTGGGCATCATGAGGAATCCGGAACCCAAGAGGATATGCCATGCAAAGGGAACTGCACCCCCAAAGTCGGACTCGAATTGAGAGTCTGGCTTTTGGAAGTGCAGTTCCCTTGCGGCCCACCCAGCATCGGAAATGTCGTGATGGCGAACGTCGTCGCATCGCTGCGCTGGTCGATCCAGGCTAGTGGAGCGGGCTTGCGAGCTTTTCCTCGGCGTGCTGTTCGCGGCGTAGGGCCGTTCCGGCGAGGTACGGGGCGCCCAGTTCATGGATGGGTGTCTTCGCTGTTTCTCGGGAATAGAACACACACGCTCCTGCGATGAGCATGCAGACCGTTCCAAATACGGCCACGGGGAGCCATCCAGTTACGCCCGGAGCCAGCAACATGCCGGCTATCATCGGGGCGAAACCGGCCAGGACCAAACCGAGTTGATTGCCCATCGCCATGCCGGTGTAGCGCACGGGAGCGGCGAACTGCTCGGCGAAGAACGAGGGCCAGATGCCGTTGAAGCCGGAGTACAGCACCGTCATGTTCAGGAATGCGGCCAGGAAGACCAGGACGATGTTGCCCGAGGACAGGGCCATGAAGTACAAGTAGATCGTGATGGAGCAGCCGATCGCGGCTGTCAGCAGCAGCGGGCGCCGACCGATCCGGTCCGACAGCTTCGCGGCGAGCGGCATGGCGAACATGGACAGGCCGATCGCGACGGCATTGACGGTCAGGATGGAAGCCCGGTCGAAGCCTGCCGTGGAGGTGGCGTAGGCCAGGCCGAAGACCGTGAAGATGGTCTGCATCACGGACATGATGGACATGCCCACCACGCGCAGCACATCCGGTGCCTGGAATTTGAGGACTTCCTTGGCAGGCATCGGGGCAACCTTCTGGTGCTCCTGGGCTTCCTCGAATACCGGGGTTTCGTCCAGGTGGGTTCGGACCCAGTAGGCGATCGCGAGAACCACGATGGAGAGCCAGAATGGGATGCGCCAACCCCAGCTCATCATGGCGTCCTGGGGCATAGCGGTGACCGGAATGAAGACAAGCGTGGCCAGGACCATGCCGGAGGCGTAGCCGGTCATCACGAAGCTGGTGAAGAAGCCCCGTTTTCCCTCCGGTGAATGCTCCAGGGTGAGAGTGGAGGCGCCGGCAGATTCGGCTCCGGCGGAGAAGCCCTGGGCTAGCCGTCCGGCAACCAGCAGGATCGGGGCCCACATGCCAACCTGCTCGTAGGTGGGGAGGCACCCGATGCCGAGTGAGGCCAGGCCCATGATGCCCAGGGTGAGCAGGAGGATCTTCTTGCGGCCCAGTTTGTCGCCGAAGTGGCCCATGACCAGCCCGCCGACCGGCCGCGCCACATAGGCGACGCCAAAGGTGGCCAGGGCTGCGATGAGGCCGATGGCCGGGTCGTCGGACGGGAAGAACAGGTGCGGGAAGACCAGGGCGGCCGCGGTCCCGTAGATGAAGAAGTCGTAGTATTCCAGCGTGCTCCCCAGGAAGGAGGCCAGCGCGGCCTTCCCCGGGGTCTTGCGCGGGGCCACGCTCGTGGCGGTTGCAGTGTCCATGTGTAGCTCCTAAGACGTCGTTGTCTGAGTGGAAGCCGGCGCGGGAGCCTGGAGGTGGAAGTCCACCGAGAGGATCTGCTGGCTGTTGGGGAATGAATATGCCTTGAGCGGTTCGTGCAGCGGGTGCGTGTTGTACACCGCGATGTCCTCGACGTTTTCGAAGTCCGCCACGATGGCGTAGTCGAAGGAACGCTCGGTATTGAGCACATCCGGGCCATGGGTCAGGTTGAGCATGCCGGGGATGTTGCCGGTCATTCTGTCGAGTCCGTCGATCCAGCTCTGCTTGTCGGCGGGCGGGAAATCGGGTTTGAACTTGAACAGGACAGTGTGGCGGATCATGACCGGGCTCCGGCCAGTTCGGCGGCCGGCCAATTAGCGGCTCCGGACACATAGGCTGGATCGTGCCCGGCGATGGTGCGCCCGGCGAGGTAGCCCATGGTCATGATCGGGCCAAGCGTTGCTCCGGCGCCGGGGTACCCGGCGGCATAAGCGTTTTCCGTCACGTTGCCGGCGGCGTATAGGCCCTCGATCGGCTCGTTGTCCACGTCCAGGACGCGGGCGCGCCCGTCGGTGGCGATTCCGCCGTTGGTTCCGAACGCGCCGTTAACCACCTCCATGGCGTAGAACGGCCCGGCCAGCAACGGCGCCAGGGATGGGTTCGGGTACGGGTTTTCGTCGTCGCCCCAGTACTTGTCGTACGCGCTTTCGCCGCGACCGAAGTCCGGATCCGCACCCCTGACGGCGAACTCGTTGAACCGGGACACCGAAGCGATGAGGTTTTCCCCGGGAACGTTGATCTTCGGGGCGAGCTCTTCAAGGGTCGCGGCCTCGATGAGATAGCCGGGTGTGGGCTGGCCGGCGCGGTGAGTCAGGATGCCGTAGCGCTCCAGATAGGCGTGGTCGATAATCACGTGGGCCGGGGTATTCAGGGTCTGGTTCCCGGCGGAGTCCCAGGAGTGCAGGGAGCGGGCGAGGTCGTTGTAGTTCTGGGATTCGTTGGCGAAGCGACGGCCGTGCCGGTTCACCATGAGGGATCCCGGGCCTTGGCGCTCGAAGCGGAGGAGGGTGCCCACGGGCTGCCCGTCGCGCATGTCTCCGGTGATGGACATCGGGGCCCACCAGGCTTCGCGGGTGCCGCGGGTCCGGCCCCCGATTCGCTGGGACATCCGCAGCCCGTCACCGGTGTTCGAGGGCGGCGAGCACATGGTGTACAGCCGCGACGCCAGCATTGAGTCGGCCAGTTCTTTGTCCCATTCGAAGCCGCCGGTGGCCAGCACGACGCCGTCGTTCGCCTGGAAGACTTCGCCGGATTCGAGTTCGACGCCGGTCACCCGGCTGCCGTCGGTGCGCAGCCGGTGCCCGCGGGCTCCGGTGACGAGGGCTGCGCCGTCGCGGACCAGGCTCGCCAGGAGCATGGACACGAGGGCCTGGCCCTTGGCGACGAGCCCATCGGCCTGGCGCTGGTTGAGGTCGTCCCAGGGGAATCTGGTGAAGGCGCCCCAGTTTTCGTATTCCTGCATGGTGAACGGCGCGCGGCCGTCGGTGCGGACGTGCGCGGTGAGGGCGCCGAGCTCCACCTTGGAGTTGAACAGCTCGGGCTCGACCGTGCGGCCGCCCTCCACGGCGCCGGGCAGGTCCTGGCGGTAGTCGGGGAAGTTGTTCAGGAAGATGAAGCGCACGCCACATTCCGCTTCCACGAAGCGGAGCATCTGGTCCCCGTAATCCAGGGCGGCGTCCAGGAGCTCCTCGCGTCCGCGTCCGCGGGCCACGGCCCGGACGTACGCGGCGGCCGCTTCCTTCGAGTCGGTGATGCCGGCTTTACGCGCGTGGTGGTTGTCGGCGACCCAGAGCATGCCGCCGGAGACGGCCGAGGTCCCGCCCAGCAGGGCGCTCTTCTCCAGGACAACGACGGACTTGCCGGCTCGGGCTGCGGTGGCCGCCGCAGTGAGGGCACCGGCGCCGGAGCCAACGACGACGACGTCGTAGCGGTCCGATGCGGTTCCGTTGACGAATTTCATGGTGTGGCCTTTCAGGAAACAGGGAAGTACAGGTGCGGCGGGCAGGCAGCCTCCCCATGGAACGGGGTTCGGCGGAGTACTGGGGCGGGGACCTCAGACGGCGGTGTAGCCGCCGTCGATCACGAGCTCCGAGCCGGTGGTGAAACGGGATTCATCGGAGGCCAGGTACAGGACGCCGTAGGCGATTTCATCGGGCTCGCCCTGGCGGGGGAGCGGGTTGGAGCCGACCAGCTGCTTGTAGTACTGCTCCGCGCCGATGTCGGACTGCTCGGCGGAGCGGCGGCTCATCCGGGTGTTCATGGATCCGGGGTGGATGGAGTTCACCCGGATGCCGCGGCTGCCGTAGGCGGCAGCATCGGACTTGCTCAGCAGCCGCACGGCGCCCTTCGTGGCGTGGTACAGCGGCACGTTCTTGCCGCCGGTGATGCCGTGGATCGAGGAGAAATTCACGATGCTGCCGGCACCCTTGTGGATCATTCCCGGCACCACGTACTTGGTCATCAGCCAGACGCCCTTGACGTTGACGTTGAAGATGGTGTCGAAATCGGAGACGGAGGCGGTGTGGGATGCGCCGGCCGGGCCGATGATACCCGCGGCATTCACCAGGATGTCCGGCGTGCCCAGGTCGTCGCTGACCCGGCGGACCGCCTCGGCGACGCTGTCCTCGCTGGTCACGTCGACGTCGTAATGGCTGACGCCGGCGTGGGTGGCAGCGGCCGGGACGCCGGCGACGTCGAGGCTGGCTACCTTTGCGCCGTGTTCGGCCAGCAGGGCGGCGGTGGCACTGCCCAGATCGCCCCGGCCGCCGGTAACGATTGCGGTCTTACCGGCCACGCGGTTCGCTGTGGTGTTCATGTGGTCTGCTCCTCGTAACTCCTGCAGCCTCTTTGCTGCGTCCTAGCCAGAGTGGCAGGGGGGCTGTGATGGGGACCACAGGATTGCCGTTGAACGGAAAACGGCGTTCAGCGGCTCTGGCGGAGGGCGCCTTTGAGCTCGCCCCGCCAGCCCAGGGCGCGGGAGATGCCGCGTGCGGAGGCCATTAGAACCGGAACCCGGGCGGGGACGTTCTCCTCGTTCCGGGGCACCACGACGCTGAGTGCGGCGACGACGGTGTTGTCCGGGCCGAAGACGGGGACGGCAATGCCGCTGGATTCCTTGACGATCACGCCGGGCATCACGGCGTAACCCCGCTGCCGGATCTCGGCCAGATGGCGGCGCAGCTGGGGAGGGTCAGTCAGGGTGGTCTCGGTGAACTTCGTCAGGGGCCGGGCCAGCGCGGACTCCTGGTACTCGGAGGGCGCGTTGGCCAGCAGCACCAGTCCCGAGGACGTGGCGTGCAGCGGGAGGCGGCCGGCGATTTTTGTGATGTCCACGCTGGTGGAATGCGAGCCGATCCGCTCGATGTACAGGACCTCATCGGAATCCAGGATGCCCAGGGTGGTGGAATGCTGGACCACGGCCTGGACGTCCTCCATGAACGGCAGGGCGGCTTCCCGCAGCCCCACCATCTTGGAACCGCGCGAGACCAGCTCCCACATCCGGGTCCCGATGTGAACATTTCCGTCCGGCCCCCGGTCGAGCAGACGCTCCAGCAGCAGGTCGTTCACCAAACGGTAAGCGGTGGTCACGGGAAGGCCGGTGCGGCGGCCCAGCTCGGCGACGCTCATCGAGGGGTGGCTGTCGTCAAAGGCGCTGACGATCTTCACGAAGCGGCCGATGATCGACTCGCCCGACGCTGAGTTGGCCATGATCCTCCTCTGGATTCCCGCTCAATGGTAATCCTCCTCGCGGTGATCCGTGTCATCGGCTCTACTGGGAGGCAAGCATTCCACCCGGCTGCCGCAACGACGCGCGGCCGACTGAACGGAGCAAGACCATGAGCAAACCCGTCCTTTGTGATGTCCTTGTCATCGGGTCCGGTGTGGCCGGTATGGCCGCAGGGTTGAAAGCCGCCTCGCAGGGACTGAACGTGATCGTCGCGGAGAAGGAGCAGTACTTCGGCGGCACGACGGCGATCTCCGCCGGCTGGGCCTGGGTGCCCGGCAACAAGCAGGGGCTGGAGCAGGGCGATACCCGCGAGGAAGCGGAGACCTACCTGCGCAGCCTCGCGCCGGAAGCGTTCAACGCGGCCGGGGTGCGTGACTTCCTGGACACCGTGCCCGAAGCCATCTCCTTCTTCGAGAACGAGACCGAGGTGAAGTTCACCTATCCGGAGAAGGCCCCGGACTACAAGATGGACCTGCCCGGCGCGAAACTCTCCGGCCGGGCAATCCTGCCGCAGGACGTCGACGCACGCGTGCTGGGGGACAAGCGGCTCCTGATGCAGCCCTACATGAGCTCCTACACCGTCTTCGGCTACATGCCGCAGGTGGGCCCGGACATCAACGAGTTCTTCCATGTGAACCAGTCGGTCAAATCGTTTGTCTACGTTGCCAAAAAGCTTCTGCGCACCTGGGCGGACGCGGCACGCTACCGGCGGCCGGTCCTGCGTTCCAACGGCAACGCGCTGATGACCCGGATGGTGAAAAGCGCCGATGACCTGGGCGTGCGACTCTGGAATTCCTCGCCGGCACTGTCCCTGACACGGGACGACGCCGGCACCATCACCGGCGCCGTCCTCGGGGGAGAGCACGCCGTTGCCGTGGAGGCACGCCTGGGTGTCATCCTGGCCGCCGGCGGCTTTTCCGGCAACAAGGAACTGCGGAAGCAGTACTTCCCGCACGACGCCGACGGCAACGACCACTTCACGCCCACAGTGGGTCACGGCGGTGACGCCGCCACCCTGGCGATCAGCGCCGGCGGCCACATCGACAATTCGGTGTTCAGCGTGGGGTCCTGGGCGCCGGTCACGGTCTTCAAATACCTCAATGGCAAAGAGCGGCTCTTCCCGCACCTGCGCGCCATCGGTCTGCCGGGCCTGATCGCCGTCGACCGCCACGGCAAGCGCTTCGGGAACGAAGCCCTGAGCTACCACGACTTCGGCGGGACCATGATTGAGCACAACAAGGACGAGGACAAGACGTTCGGGTATGTGATCGGCGACGCGAAGACGATGCACAAGTACGGGATTGGCTACGCCAAGCCCTGGCCGATGCCGCGAGGCTACTTCTACAAGACCCGCTACCTGGTCAAGGGGGACACCCTGGCGGAGCTGGCCGGCAAGCTCGGCATCGACGCCGGAGGGCTCAAGGAAACAGTGGCCGAATTCAACCCCGCCGCGGAACGCGGAGAGGACCCGGCGTACGGCCGCGGCTCCACTCTCTACAACCACTTCCGCGGCGACATGGAACACAAACCGAACCCCAACCTTGCCCCGGTCGGCAAGGGCCCCTACTATGCCGCCAAGATCCAGATGGGCGATCTGGGCACCTTCGCAGGCATCGGCGTTAACGAACGCTCCGAAGTCACCACCGAAGAGGGAACCGCCATTCCCGGCCTCATCGCCGTCGGCGCCGCCGCCGTCAGCGTCTTCGGGGGCGGCTACCCGGGATATGGCTCCCACATCGGCCCCGCCCTGGTATTCGGCTACCGGGCCGGAAGGGACATCACCAAGCTCGCAGCCGGCCGCGGCGCACCGCGAGTGGCCGGCGTCTGAGACCCTACCGGTCCTGACAGGACGCCCAGCCGAAGATCCGAAGGAGTAAGGAAACAGGATGCTCAACGGTAGATCCGCGGTCGTGACGGGTGGGGCTTCCGGAATCGGCGAAGCCATAGCCCGCAAACTTGGGGTGTGGGTCGCAGAATGACTGGGCTGTTCAGCCGGGCATAAGGGGGATTCTTGGTGCCGGGTGTGCGGAAGCGCCCACCAGGGCCTTTCTGTGGGGGAGGCGAACATGCGGAAAATCTGGCCGGCCGCGAACGTCAAGGTCTACGGCGGCGGTGTCGCCGAAGACGGGTTCCTCCGTGTCTGCAGGACCCGTATCAGTCAATCCGTCACGGCAGGCCTCAGGGCGCGCGAAAACTGTGCGACGACTTGATCGATGCCGAGAGGTCCGAGCGGAAGAAGGCCAACACCTCCGCGGCACGAGCCGCGTTGTTGGAGGATGCCGCGACAGCACCCGCGAAGACCGTGGTAATCGCGCAGTCGGCCGGGAGAGCGCCGAGGATGCACACGCCGGGTTGCCCGACCAGTTCGCTGAGCTGCTGCAGGCCGAGATCGACTTCTCCCTCGGCGAGCAGGCGCGCCACGGGTACGCCTGGACGGGCCTGCACAAGCCTGTCGCTGACCTCATCGGTCATGCCCCAGCGGTCGATCATTCGCAATAGCTCGGTGCCGCTCGGTCCGGTGGAATATCCGATGCGGAATGCCGCGCGCAGGGCGCCGCGAAGCTCGTCGGCATTCGCAAAGGCCGTGCCTTCGGAACATGTGGCTGCATCGGCGCCGCGTGCGGCCACGCCTACGGCGACCTCCGACAGTACGATCGGGGCGATGGATGCCGGATCGACGTGTCCCTCGGCAGCGAGGCGTTGCAGAGCGTCCTCGGCGAGGAACACAAGGTCGAACGGCTCGCCGGCGGCCACCCGCTGGGCGGCGTCCACTCCGCCTACGGATTCGATCTGCAGAAGCGGTAGCCCGGCCCCGGCGGCAGCTTCAGCGAGGTCGGCGAGAACGTGGCGGGTGGCCATCGACGAGATCGCCCTCATGCGGCATCCTCGAAAGTCTCGGCGTCTACTTCGGCAGCAGATGCTGGCGCATATCGCGCGCCAGAGATGGTGGCCGTGCCAATCAGCTCGCCGGCCCGCGTCAGCAGCGCGCCGTCGACAGAGATGTCGGCCGCCGCCATGTTATCACGCAGGTGCGCGACACTCGTTGTTCCCGGGATCGGCAGAACGTGATCGCCGCGGGAGAGCAGCCAGACCAGCGCGAGCTGTGCTGGGGTGCAACCGGCCTCCGCAGCCAGCTCACGCCAAGAGGCCAGCAGCGTCGCATTCGCACCCCAGTGCTCGGGCTGGAATCGCGGCATGCTGCGGCGGATGTCGTTTGGGGCCAGCTTATCTGGGTCCTTGATCGCATCGGCGAGGAAACCCCTTGCGACCGGCGAAAACGCAACCAGGGTCACGCCGTCCTCGCGGGTGGCGTCGAGCATGCCAAGCTCGGCATTGCGACTCCACAGCGAGTACTCGTTCTGCACGGCCGCGATAGGGGTGATTGACTGCGCCTCGCGCAGTCGCGCGACCGACACCTCGGACAGGCCGATTGCGCCGATCTTGCCCGCGGCGACCATCTCGGCCAGCGCGCCGACGCTGTCGCCGATCGGCACCTTCTTGTCCCACCGGTGAAGGTAGTACAGGTCGATGTAATCGACGCCAAGGCGGCTCAGCGAAGCATCGACCTGTGCGCGCAGCGTATCGGGGCGTCCATCGATGACTTTCACGCCGTCAACGGACGCCATCCCGCACTTACTCGCCAGGAAGACCTCGTCGCGGCGCCCCGCGATCGCAGCACCTACAAGCTCTTCGTTGCGGCCGCCGCCGTACAGTGTTGCCGTGTCGAGCATCCCGATACCTTCATCGAGAGCTGCGCGCAGCAACGCCAGCCCCTCGTCACGCGACGGGGGGACGCCGTACGCGTGGCTCAGCGACATACAGCCCAGACCGGTGGGGGGTAGCCTCACGCCAGCTGCTTCTCAAGCGCGCCGAGCACGCGGTAGCAGTCGATGACCTGGCGGATCGACGAGTTCGGCTCGCGCCCCTCGCGGATCGCGCTGACGAACTCGCGGTCCTGCAGCTCGATGCCGTTCATGCTCACCGCCACCTTCGAGACATCGATCTGCTCGTCGCGGCCGTTGAAGAGGTCGTCGTAGCGCGCGATGTACGTCTCGGTGTCGCCGATGTAGCGGAAGAACGTGCCGAACGGGCCGTTGTTGTTGAACGAGAGGGACAGGGTGCAGATCGCCCCGCTCTCGCTCTTGAGCTGGATCGACATGTCCATCGCGATGCCCAGATCCGGGTTGATGGGGCCCTGGATCGCGTTCGCCTGCACGATCTTGCCCGCCTGGTAGGCGAACAGGTCGACAGTGTGCGCGGCGTGGTGCCACAGTAGGTGGTCGGTCCAGGAACGCGGCTCGCCCTTGGCATTCGTGTTCGTGCGGCGGAAGAAGTACGTCTGCACGTCCATCTGCTGCACGTTGAACGAGCCCTCGGCGATCCGGTTGTGCACGAGCTGGTGCGAGGGGTTGAACCGCCGCGTGTGGCCCACCATGGCGACGCGGTCGGACGCCTCGGCCGCGGCGAGCGTCGCCTCGGCGTCGGCGAGCGAGTCGGCGAGCGGGATCTCGACCTGCACGTGCTTGCCGGCCTTGAGGACCTCCTGCATCTGCGAGGCATGCAGACCCGTGGGCGTGGCGAGGATGACGGCATCGACGTCGTCGCGCTCGAGCACGGCGTCGAGCCCGACGACGGCGTTGGCGACGCCGTACTTCGCGGCGACTGCCTGGGTCGGTTCGAGCCGCGTGCCGCTGACCACGGTCACCTCGGCATCGGGGATGTTCATCAGGCCGTCGAGATGTTTCATGCCGAAGGCGCCTGCGGCGCCGACGACGGCCACACGGATCTTGTCAGTCATGGGGGGCTCCTTTGTTGCGGATGCGGATGAGGTCAGTCGGTCGGGTTCGTGAGAACAAGGTGGCCGACGGCGGTGTTCGACGCCGGCACGTGGTAGAACCGGTGGTCAACAGAAGGCGCCTCGCCGCCGAACTGGTCGTCCATCGCGCCGCGCGCGATCAGCCAGTCGACGAGCTCGATGCCTTCGGAGCCCGCCTCATCGACGTACTCCATATGATCCCACTCGGTCAGGCCCAGCGGGTCGGCGATGAGGTGGTCGAGGAACGCGTTGTCCCACTCCTCGTTGATGAGGCCGGCACGCGGACCCTGGAGCTGGTGGCTCATGCCGCCGGTGCCCCAGATCTGCACGTTGAGCTCCGGGCCGTCCCACTTGTCGAGGGCGCGGCGAAGGGCCCTGCCGAGCTCGTAGCAGCGGCGGCCGGAAGGCACCGGATACTGCACCACGTTGACGGCCAGCGGGATGACCTTGCATGGCCACTCCTCGACGTCGCCGAAGACGAGCGAGAGCGGCACGGTGAGCCCGTGGTCCACGACCATCTCGTTGACGAGGGTGAGGTCGAAGTCGTCCTGGATGACCGACTGCGCAATGTGCGCGGCGAACTCCGGGTAGCCCTTCACATCGGGCACAGGGCGGGGGCCGTAGCCCTCGTCCGCGACCGGGTACTCTGCCCCGGTGCCGAGCACGAAGGTGGGGATGATCGACGAGTCGAAGGCCGTGGCGTGGTCGTTGTAGACGAGGATGACGACGTCGGGCGTATTCTCCTTGGCCCACCTGCGGGTCCACTCGTACCCGGAGAACACCTTCTTCCAGTACGGCTCCTCGGTTTTGCCGAGGTCCATCGCGGCACCGATCGCCGGGACATGCGAGGTGAACAGCGCCGACGTGTACTTCGCCGGGGCGTTCTCGCGCATGGTCTCGGACTTCTCGCGCCGCGCCGGCGGGACCCAGCCGTCGAGGTCCTTGAGGCGGTTGCCCTCGGGGCGGCGTCCGCCGCCGATCATCATGTCGCGGTAGGCGGCCTCGGACATGCCAGTCATGGAGCCGGCCATCTGCTGGAAGCTCAGGCCGTGCGTGGCGCCGATCTTGCTCAGGAAGTAGATGTTGCCGCCCTCGGCCATCATGGCGTTGAGGTCCATATCCAGCACAGCCTGGCGCTGCTTGGGCGAAAGGGGCCACTCATCGAGGTACGCCTCGCGGTCGGCCAGGTAGCGCTTGCGGTTCTCGGGCTTCATCAGCGACATCGAGAACTGGTTGAGGTGGTATCCCTTGCGGGCCATCTCCGCGTCGAAGATGATCGTGCCGGGAACGTCCTTGTACGGCTTGTCGAGTGCCATGTCATGCTCCTTCGGGCCAGTAGAGGCGGCGCGGGTTGTCCACGAGCAGCTTCTGCTGGAGCTCGGGCGTCGTCGCGATCTGTGGGATGTAGTCGACCAGCAGCCCGTCGTCGGGCATGTGGTCCTTGAGGTTGGGGTGGGGCCAATCGGTTCCCCACAGCACGCGGTCGGGGAACTCCTCGACCACGCGTCGGGCGAACGGCACCACGTCGGTGTAGGCGTGCTGTTCGCCGTCGAGAGCGTGCGGGCCGGTGACGGACAGGCGCTCTGGGCAGGAGACCTTGGTCCACACATTGGTGTTCTCGCGCATGAAGCGCAGGAACAGTGCGAACTCAGGGCCGTCCGGGTCCTTGGACACGTCGGGTCGGCCCATATGGTCGACGACGACGTCGGTCGGGATCGCGGAGAAGAAGTCGTAGAGCTCCGGCAGGTCCTCGGCCTCGAAGTAGATGACCACGTGCCAGCCGAGCGGCGCGATCTTCGCGACTATCTCCTCGAGCGAGTCGGTGGGCACCCGGTCGACGAGGCGCTTGACGAAGTTGAACCGGATCCCGCGGACGCCGGCCGCGTGCAGCTCGGCCAGCTGCTCCTCGGTCACGTCGCGGCGGACCGTGGCGACGCCGCGGGCGCGGCCGCCGCTGCGCTGCAGCGCATCGACCAGTGCCCGGTTGTCGGCGCCGTGGCAGGTCGCCTGGACGATCACGTTGCGGTCGAAGCCGAGGTGGTCGCGCAGCACGAAGAGCTGCTCCGCCGAGGCATCGCACGGGGTGTACTTCCGCTCGGGGGCGTAAGGGAACCGCTCGCCGGGCCCGAACACGTGGCAGTGCGCGTCGACTGCGTCGGCCGGCAGGCGGAACGTGGGCTTGGTGGGGCCGTCGTACCAGTCGAGCCAGCCTGCGGACTTCTCGAAGCCTCCCGTGGTGTCTCCGTGCGCCATGGTCACTTCTCCACGTACTCGAGGCCGGCGGCGGCGAGCGGCTCTCGCATGCCGTAGAGATCCAAGCCCAAGACGCCCTCACGGAACTTCACGCGTTTGGCTTCCTCGTTATCCTCGCGCTTCTGGCTGGCGTCTGCCACCGCTCCGACAAGCTCGCGCGGGACAACCACGACGCCGTCGACGTCGGCCACGACCACGTCGCCAGGGTTCACCACGGCGTTCGCGACCACTACGGGGATGTTCACCGATCCGAGGGTGGCCTTGACCGTGCCCTTGGCGTTGACAGCGCGGGAGAACACCGGGAAATCCATCTTCTCCAGATCGGTGACGTCGCGGACACCACCGTCGATCACCAAGCCCTTGCAGCCGCGGGCGGTCAGCGAGGTGGCGAGCAGCTCACCGAAGAAGCCGTCCTCGCTTTCGGTGGTGCAGCCGGCGACGATCACATCGCCTTCCTGCACCTGCTCGGCGGCGACGTGGAACATCCAGTTGTCACCAGGCTGTAGCAGCACGGTCACTGCCGGACCACAGAGCTTAGCGCCGGTGTAGGCCGGCCTGATGTAGGGGCGCAGGAGCCCGACTCGCCCCATCGCCTCGTGGATAGTGGCGACGCCGAACTGCGAAAGCCGTTTGACATCCGTGGGATCCGGACGTTCGATGTTGGTGCGGACGATGCCGAGGTTGTTCAGTCGCATTTGATGGTCCTCTCAGAGACCGCGCGCAGTAAGGGCGCGGTCAAGCCTTGGGTAGACACGGCGGGCGTTGGCTTCGAACACCTGCGCGCGCTGCGCGTCGTTCAGGTTCGTGGTGGCGTCGACGTACCGCTTGGTGTCGTCGAAGTAGTGTCCGCTGCGCGGGTCGACGTCGCGCACGGCGCCGATCATCTCGCTCGCGAAGAGGATGTTCTCGGTCGGGACGACCTTGGTGAGAAGGTCGATGCCCGGCTGGTGGTACACGCAGGTGTCGAAGAACACGTTGTTCAGCAGGTGCTCCTCGATTACAGGCTTGCCCAGCGCCATTGCGAGCCCACGGAAGCGCCCCCAGTGGTAGGGAACGGCGCCGCCGCCGTGAGGGATTACGAGCTTCAACTCGGGGAAGTCGCGGAACAGATCGCCCTGGAGTAATTGCATGAACGCGGTGGTGTCGGCGTTGAGGTAGTGCGCTCCGGTCGTGTGGAAGGCCGGGTTGCACGACGTGCTGACGTGCACCATCGCCGGGATCTCGTATTCGACGAGTTTCTCGTATATCGGGTACCACGAGCGATCGGTCAGCGGCGGGGACGTCCAGTTGCCGCCGGACGGGTCGGGGTTGAGGTTCACGGTGACGGCGCCGAGTTCCTCGACGGCACGAGTAAGCTCGGCAACGCTCGTCGCGGGATCCGTACCGGGGGACTGGGGGAGCATCGCCCCCATTAGGAAGCGTTCGGGGTAGAGCTCGCTGACGCGGGCGCACAGGTCGTTGCAGATCCGGGCCCAGGTCTCGCTCACAGCGAGGTCTCCGATATGGTGCGCCATGAACGAGGCACGAGGGCTGAATACGGTGACGTCGCTGCCGCGCTCGTTCATGAGCTTGAGCTGGTTGGCCTCGATGGTCTCACGGATGTCGTCATCGCTGATGCGCAGGGTCGCAGGGTCAGGAGCGTCCGCGCGTCCTTCAGTGAATGCGATCTGCAGATCACGCCAGGCTCCGAGCTGTGTTGGAGCTGTGGTGTAGTGGCCGTGGATGTCGATAATCACGCGTGTCGTCCTTGTCACTGAGTGTAAGCGGTGCGAGGCAGCTGCACTTCGTTGGATCAGTGCTGCCCCAAACTGACTTTAGGGGTGTTTGCCACTGTGGTCCAATAGATATGCAGAGACAGATCCATAGATAAGATCTATGGCATGACGTTCACCGACCTCAACCAGCTCCGGACATTCGTCACGCTCTACGAGCTGCGCAGCGTCACGGGCGCCGCCAGGCGACTGCACGTGACACAGCCCACGGTTAGCTATTCCCTGAAGCGGCTCAGGGAGCGGTTCGGCGACGAGCTGTTCCGTCGCGAGGGGAACGACATGGTGCCGACCGCGAAGGCGACGCAACTGTTTGGGCCCCTACACAACGCCTTGGCACAAATAGACGCGACCGTCATGGGAGCGGACGTGTTCGAACCGACCGGATTCAGCGGCGAACTCGTCCTCGGACTCACCTCGATCGGCGAGCAGACGTTCCTCCCACCGATCATGACCGCCCTCGGGCGGGTCGGCGCCGATCCGCGAATACAGGTAGAACGGCTCGATTCGGACGAGGTCGAGAGCGGGCTCATCCGCGGCACCATCGATCTGGCATTGACCGTGTCGCGGATCGCCACACCGCGGCTGTGGAGGACGCACGTGCGTTCGGTCGAATACGTGGCTCTGTCGTCCGGGTCGCATCCACTGCCCGCGACCGGGCCTGACATGTTCGAGGGGAGGCGCTTTGTGCGGGTCTCCGCCCGTGGCGGGCACGTCTATCCTTTGCAGGCGCTGACCGAACACGACTTGATGTCCCAGGTCGTGCTGACCATGGAGGAATACGGCACCGTGCCCGCCGTGCTCGAGGCGACGGATCTGGTCGTCCTGCTGCCTCGGCATGTAGCGGGGGTGTTCTGCGGCTGGTTCCCCCGCCTTCGCATCGCCGAGCTGCCCTGGCCCGGGCAGAGCACACCAGTGGAGTTGTACACGCGGCGCGAGGCCAGCCTCTCGCAGGCGCAGCGATGGTTCCGCTCGCTGGTGCTTGATGCGGTTGCGGCGGATGAATACAAGTCGTAGTCATAAGCGTCTGCGGGCGTCTCAAAATCGGACAGGCCGCCCATCGCCGGCAGGCCCAAGCGGAGCGCTAGCGTTTCGTCCTGTTCCAGCTGGCCTTACCCGGAGCGAACGGGCTACGCACATGGATCGACCATGACGAGTGCGGGTGGATCGTCAGAATCGCGTGCTCCCACCAGGCGCGGGCTTCGTTAGAGAGCTCCGGCAGAACCGCATCCTTGTCGGCGTCGTCCTCCGGACGGGGACGCAGCGCCTTCCAGACCAGCTGCACCTCGGGCGCCCCGGTCGGAATGCCGTCGACGTCGATCACTGCACGGTCCCACGGCAGTTGCAGTCGGGGATCTCGTCGATAAACCCAGGCGCTATCCGTGCCGTCCTCGACGTTGACCTGCAGTACCCATGCGCCCGTTGCGTCATTATGGATACGGATCGGCTGCAGGTCGGCATCCATATCAGCCTCTGCCCAAGGGAGAACGCCGTCGCCTGACGGAGCCCACGCGCTAAACGGCGCCGGCAAGTCCTGCACCACTTGAGGCAGGTCGGCGATCGTCGTGCTGACATCGATATTGTCGTGCTCGCGAGTGTTAGTGCCGAGCCAGTGGTCGAGCGCCACCCCTCCGGACAACCACCAACGCGCCGATGACGGCCCGAGCAGCTCCGCGACGACTCGCAGGGGCAGGGGTTCCCAGCGCGTCGCGAGGGTGGGTGTGGATGAGGACATGGCTCAAGGTTACCCGCGGGCGGCGGTGGTTTGTCGACATCAGGAACGCCCGACGGCGGGAGTGTCCCGCCGTCGGGCGTTCCTGGGGCCAATAGGGAAACCAGGCGCTTGGTATCAGAGCGCGGGGAGGCTGCCCTCCAGACTAGCCGCGGCCTGGGCTGTGGCGGCCGCGTGGCGGGCCGCCTGCCAGCCGAAGGTCATGCCGGCGCCGACCTGCACGCCTGCGCCGGGGTATTCCGAGCCCATGACCGACGCGGCGTCGTTTCCAGCGGCATAGAGTCCGGCCACCGGTTTGCCCTGGGTATCAAGTGCCTGCCCGTTTCCGTCGGTGAGCACCCCGTAGGCGGTGGCCAGCGGTGTGGGCACGACGGCCATCGCATAAAAGGGCGCCTTCAGCAGCGGACCGATGTTCGGGTTCGGCCCATGGTCCGGGTCCCCGGCCGCCTGGCCGAAGAGCAGCTCGCCCTTGTGGAAGTCCTCATCCACGCCGGTGGCGGCAAATCCGTTGTAGCGCTGCACTGTCGACTCCAAGCCCGCGGCGTCCACGCCGATCTTCGCCGCTAAGCCGGTGAGGGTCTCTGCCTCGTAGAGATAACCGTCCTTGATGTAGCGCCGCAGTGCCGCACGCGGCAGGTGGGGCATCGTGATCATGCCCAGCCCGTACTTTGCCAAGGTCCGCGAGTCCACGACCAGCCAGGCCGGCACCGCGGCGGCGTCCGGGGAGGCGAACATGGCCCGCACGAAACGGTGGTAGGAACAGGATTCGTCCACGAAGCGCAAGCCGTTAGAGTCCACGGCGATCACGCCGGGACGGGCACGGTCCCAGATATGCGGGAAGACCACGCGAGAACCGTCCCTTCGTCGTCCGATGGAGCTGGGGAACCACAGTGCGTTTTCCCCGTTATCCCTGGCCAGCGTGGCACCGGCCTCCCTGGCCAGGGACAGCGTGTCTCCGGTGGACCCTTCCCCGGCCCGCGAGTAGAGCGGCGTGGGGGAAGGCAGCAATTTCTTTCGCATTTCAGCGTTTTGGGCGAAGCCGCCGGCGGCGAGCACCACGCCTTGGCGGGAACGGACGCGCAGGCGCCTGCCGTTCTGCGCAACCACCGCACCGACAACACGGTCCCCGTCCTTAAGTAGTTCGGTGGTTTGCGCACCGAAAAGGAATTCCACCCCGCGCTTGCGCGATTCGTGGAACATTCGGGCCACAAGCCCGTTGCCCATCACCAGGCGCGTGCCTCGCGGACGGGTGAGCCGGTCAAGTGCCCACCGCAGGCCGAGTTGTGCAGCCAGAGCCACGGCCTTGCCACGCTCAGCCAGCGAGCCGTTGTAGAGCTTGAGCAAGGCGGACACCTCCGCGCGGCGCAACATCAGGGTCCCGCCCAGAAGAGCGAACTCGGGTACCGGGGGACGGACACGGCAGAAGTCGGCCTTGTCCAGCAGGCGCCCGTCGAAGGGGTCAGGTTCCAATGCGCGTCCGGTCTTACCAGTCTCGGGAAGTTCGGAGTGGTAGTCGACCACGGCAGGGGAGCGACGGAAGGTGACGCCGAGGTCATGCATCGCGTCCAGCATCTTCGGCGCGGCGTCCAGATAGGCGAGCCAGCCTTCACGCGGGGCCTTGCCGCCCACCACGGCATCCAGATAGCGTGCGGCGCGGTCGTAATCGTCCAGGATTCCGTCTTCACGCTGGAATCGGTTGTTGGGCACCCAACAAGTCCCGGCTGAGTACGCGGTGGTTCCCCCGAGGAATTCGGTTTTTTCCAGGACCAGGACTTCCGAGCCCTGGGCCGCGGCGGTCAACGCCGCTGAAAGCCCCGCCGCTCCAGTACCGAGCACCAGAAGGTCCACTTCCTGATCCCATTTGTCCGACAGGGGCGTTTTCATGTTTCTCCTTCGCGCACATCTGTGTGCGTCACGTGCTGTATGTCCTCCTCATTATGGGCGCCATACAATGTAGCGTCTATGACTAATTAGGTTACTGATTATGTGCAAAACAAGAATAGTCTGGGTCTGACGCGCTGGACGGGCATGCCGCCGTCGTACCGGGACGAGGAACCTGGCACCGAGGTTTTTGCCAGCTTCTTGATGGTCTGGCTCAGTGGGGACTGTGCCATGCGCAGGCGGCTGGCGGCCCGGCCGAGCTCCTCCGCGGCGGCCAGAAATGCCTCGATTTACGCAAGCTCCCTGTGCTGGTCCGGTGGGTAATCCCTGAAAGCTACAGCCCCCTGTCGGTGCGATGTTCAGGTAAAGGGTACATTCTGAAGACATGACAGAGATCCGTTGGCTGGAAGCGTTCGTTGCGGTGGCCGAAGAACTGCACTTCGGCCGTGCTGCTCAGCGCCTGCACACTTCACAGTCCCCGCTGAGCCAGACGATCCGGAAGCTTGAGGCTGATTTGGGGACGCGCCTTTTTGAGCGCAACACCCGAAGCGTGGCCTTAACGCCGGCGGGGCATGCCCTCCTGCCGCGCGCGTACCGTGTGTTGCGCGAGATGCGGCTGGCCCGGGAGGCGGCCCAGGCCGAGGTTGAGGGCGTCCGGGGCAACATCAGAATCGGATTCTCCGGAGCTGTGAACCACCTGACCCTCCCGCCGCTGACCCGTGCCGTGCGCCGGCGTCACCCCGACATCAAAATGGACCTCACGAGCCGTGTGCGCACGGCCGACGGATTGGCCAGCGTCGCGAACGGCACCCTGGACGTTGCCTTCGTGGGCCTTCCCGATACTCCGGTTCCCTCGGTGAGGACGCGGTTGGTCGCAAGGGAGGAAATCGGGGCGGTGCTGCCGCTGGATCATCCGCTGGCGCAGGAAAAGTGCATACCGTTGCAGGCTCTGGCGGCCGATGACTTCATCTCTCCGCCGCTGGACGGCTCGTCCTCCATGACCGAAGTGATGCTGTCATCCTGCATGGCGGCCGGCTTCCGCCCGCGCATCGTCCAGGAGTTGTCGGACCCGTACATGGTGCTGACCTTCGTGGCCGCCGGTGTTGGGGTCACCCTCATGAGTAGCGGGATAGCCGGGATCATCCCCTCCGGCGCAACCTATGTGGCGTTGGATCCCCCGCAGCACTTCATGAATCACGCCATCGCGTGGTCCGAGGAAAACGACTCCGCTGTGCTGGCGGCTGTGCTCGCCGTCGTCGAGGAGATCTTTCCTGAGATCCCCAACTGACCGCTCCTTATATAGTTGAATTGCAGCATAGTGATAGATTATTTTAGTCGTGGACAAGCTAAGTGATGGCAGCCACACTGGATGGAGAAGCCGCATAGCGCGGCAAACCGTTTCGCAGCCCGGCCCACGCCAAGAGCCCCGGGACGGTCCCGTTACCTGAAGGGAACACCATGTCAGTGTCGACATCGGCGCCAGCACGCCCCAAGAACAATGCGAAGATCGCAGCAGTTTCGGGGTTCGTGGGCAGCGCACTTGAGTACTACGACTTCTTTATCTTTGGCTCAGCCGCAGCGCTGATCTTCGGCAAGCTGTTCTTCGCTCCCGGCCCCTCAGCAATGCTCCTGTCATTCGCAACAGTAGGCGTCGCATATGTCGCACGCCCCCTTGGTGCAGTGATCTGTGGCCACCTCGGCGACAAGTTCGGCCGAAAGAAGGTACTTCTGTTCACCCTCCTGCTGATGGGTGCCTCAACATTCCTGATCGGCTGCCTGCCCACCTACAACGACATTGGAATGGCAGCGCCGATCCTCATCGTGGCCCTCCGGCTTCTGCAGGGCCTCTCCGCAGGCGGCGAATCGCCGGGGTCAAGCTCCCTCACGCTCGAGCACGCACCTGACAGGAAGCGCGCCTTCTACACGAGCTGGACGATGAGCGGCATCATGTTTGGCATCGTGCTCTCCACGCTGGTGTTCATTCCCGTGGCGTCCATGCCCGAGGACCAGCTGCTTGCCTGGGGTTGGCGCATCCCGTTCCTCGCCAGCGCCGTGGTAACCGTCATCGCCTTTGTGCTTCGGCGCCTCCTGGAAGAGCCCCCCGTGTTCGAGGAAGTCAAAGCGCAGGACGAAGTGGTCAAGGTTCCGATTGTCACCCTGTTCCGGCACCACTGGGTCACCGTCATCCGTGTCACCGCCATGTCGCTGTTCACCATCATCAACACCATCATCAACGTCTTTGCGCTGTCCTACGCCACTTCCGTCGTCGGCGTTGAAAAAGGACTGATGCTGACCGTGATCGCAGTGGCCAACCTCGCCGCAGTGGCCATGGGCCCGCTGGCCGGCATCCTCTCCGACCGCATTGGCCGTAAGCCCGTCTTCGTCACCGGCCTGGTGCTGCAGATAGTGATGATCTTCGTGTTCTTCTCGGCCCTGTCAGCGGCAAATGTTCCGCTGATCTTCGTGACCGGCATCCTTCTGATCGGCGTTGCGTACACCGGGTCGAATTCCATCTACCCCGCTTACTTCCCGGAACAGTTCCCGGTCAAGGTCCGGTACTCCGGTATGGCCATCAGCCTCATGTTCGGCCTGCTCCTGGCAGGCTTCGCCCCGGTCATTTCCGAGCTGCTGATCGGTGGCGACAAAGCCAACTGGGTTCCTGTTGCAACGTTCGCGGCCGTGGCCTGCGCCATCTCGGCCGTCGCAGCACTGCTGGCACCGGAGACGTTCAAGACTCCGACCGCCCTGTTGGGACTGAAAAAATCCGACGTACGGCGCCACGCGGCGTCGTCCATCACCCCGGAAGACGCTTCCGGCGCAGTTGCCCAGAAGGTACGGGCATGAGCCAGCAAACCCTGGCGGGCACCCTGGCGTTCCGCCCGGGGGAAGCCGATGTCAGCCATCGCTTCGTGGTGGGCTTGCTCGGTTCCGGCATCCGCGGATCCCTCACCCCGGGCCTGCACGAAGGCGAAGCCGATAGGCTTGGTCTCGCCTACACGTACCGCGTCATCGATCTCGACGCTATCGGACAACCTGCCGAAAGGTCCGCGGCGCTGGTGCGGCATGCGGCCGATCTCGGCTTCGACGGCCTGAACGTCACCCACCCGAGCAAGCAACTGGTCCAGGACGGCGTGGACGAACTCTCGCCAGAAGCCCGGATCCTTGGTGCCGTCAACACCATCACCTTCCACGACGGCAAGGCCGTGGGCCACAACACGGACCACACCGGTTTCACCGAAGGCCTCAAGGCCGGCCTTCCGTCGGCCTCGACGGACTCCGTGGTGCAGATTGGTGCGGGCGGAGCCGGCGCGGCAGTGGCCTTTGGGCTACTCAGCACCGGAACCCGGCACCTGGTCATCGCCGACATCGAACCGGCCCGGGCGGAGGCCCTGGCCGCCCGGCTCGCCCCGCACTTTCCGGGCAGCCAGCTGTCAGTGACCCGGACCGATGCCGTCGCCGGACGCATCCGGGACGCCGACGGGTTGGTGAACTCAACGCCGATCGGCATGACGGGTCACCCCGGTATGCCCGTGGATCCCGACCTGCTCCACTCCGGGCTGTGGGTAGCGGACGTGATCTACCGGCCGCTCGAAACCGAACTGATCAAGGCAGCCCGCGGCAAGGGCTGCGCCGTCCTCGACGGCGGACGCATGGTGGTGGGTCAGGCCGCCGCCGCCTTCGAGCTCTTCACCGGAATCCCCGCGGATGCCGAGCGCATGCTGGCCGCGTTTCGACAGGCGGTCAGCTAGCTATGGATTCCCAGGCACCGAGCACCATCGCCGAGTCACGCTGCCTTGTGGTCGGGGCAGCCAGCGGCATCGGGTTTGCGACGGCGGCACGCCTCCGGGCGTCCGGCGCCGCGGTGGTAGGGGCGGACCTGCCCTCGGCCACCTGGCCCGCCGAACCGGGCACCTCATCACTCGCCATGGACGTCACCGATCCCGCATCGGTTGCGGCGGCCGTCTCCGCAGCGGCGTTGGAGATGGGAGGGCTCGACGCGGTGGTGAACTGCGCCGGCATCCTGGGACCGGTGGCCCCGGCAGCCGCCACCTCAGTCGAAGACTTCGAACGCATCATGAAGATCAACCTGACGGGAGCGTTCATTCTCTCGCAGGCTGTCCTGCCGCGGATGGCCGAAGCAGGCTACGGGCGGCTGCTCCATATCTCCTCGACGGCGGGCAAGGAAGGCGTAGTCAACATGCCCGCCTACTCGGCCAGCAAGGCCGGGATCCTCGGCTTGGTCAAGTCACTCGCCAAGGAGTTCGCGCTTTCCGGCGTCACCGTGAACGCCCTCGCCCCGGGCAACGTGGTGACCCCGCTCTTCGCTGAAGTGCCGAAAGAACAGCAGGCGGCCCAGGCCGCCAAGATCCCCATGGGCAGGTTCGGGACGCCCGCCGAAGCGGCCGCCCTCATCGAATTCATCGTTTCACCGGCGGCGTCCTACACCACCGGCTCCGTCTTCGACCTGTCGGGCGGCCGGGCCACCTACTAGCCCGGCACCGGCCTCTGCCGGACCGCACCACACTTTCCTACCAGCACCAGAAAGATGGCACCCGCTGATGACCACCCCATCGCCTGTCACCGCCCGCCCCCTTCGCATCGGAATCGCAGGCTGCGGGGCGATCTCCCGGAACCACCTCGAGGCTTTCCGCGCCCTTGACGAGACCGTCATCGTGGGCGTCTGCGACATCGACCTCCAACGCGCCAAGGACACCGCCAAAGCGTGGGAAATCCCTGCAGCTGTCAATACAGTCCAGGAGCTCCTGGGGATGGACCTGGACATCATCTCGGTCTGCACCCCGCACCCCACCCACGAGGAGGTGGTGCTGCAGGCCGCTGCGGCAGGCGTGAACGTGCTCTGTGAGAAGCCCATCGCCACCGACCTGGCATCCGCAGAGCGCATGGTCCAGGCCTGCGACGACGCCGGCGTAAAACTCGGTGTTCTCTTCCAGCGCCGGTTCTGGCCGGCCGCCCAGCGCATCCGCATAGCGATCGACGACGGCACCCTGGGCCGGCCGATCATGGGCCAGTGCTCGGTGATGCTGCACCGCGAACCGGAGTACTACTCCCGCGACGCCTGGCGCGGGACCTGGGCCAACGACGGCGGCGGAGTGCTGATGACCCAGGCCATCCACTACATCGACCTGCTGCAGTGGTTCATGGGAGACGTGGCCGAGGTCTACGGGAAAATCAACACCTACAAGCACGGCGAGCACATCGAAGTGGAAGACTCGGCGACCGCCGTCATCACGTTCACCTCCGGCGCCATGGCCACCCTCGAAGCGTCGACGGCGGTGTCCCCGAGTCTGGGTGTGCAGATCCGGGTCACGGGGGAAACCGGAGCCTCCGCTTCCCTGACCGAATTCCCGGAAGGCAGCGACGGGCGCGTGGATCTGTGGGCCGCGGCCGGGACCATCAGCACTGAGCCCGTCTACCCTGAAGGAGTTGACCCGAACGTCAGCCTCACCACGATCAACGGCCAGCTCATCCCGCACCACACCGCCCAAGTCCGCGATTTTGTCCGGAGTATGCGCGGCGGCGGTGAACCGGCGGTCACCGGCCAAGACGCGACGAAAGCCCTACGCATATTGCTGGCGGTCTACGAGTCATCCCGTACAGGTCTTCCAGTCCGCTTCGCCCCGCTGCCTGAAAGCCCACGACCCCTCGCACAGATTGTCGGCTAAGGAACAGCCATGGAACAGAACACACGCTACGCCGCCCGCCCCCTGACACTGGGCCACGGCCGCACCCCACGAACCCTCCGCTACGACGCAGCACAGCGGATCGCCTCTCTCCTGACGGCGGGCGCCACCCCACGCTACGAACTGTGCCTGAACGGAGCACAATCATGACCGGAACCGCACACAGGCCCATCGGCCTGGCCCAGCTGTCCCTGCTGAACACCGCCCCGCCTGAATTGGTGGGAATCGCCGCCCAGGCAGGCTTTGATTTCATCGGCGCCCGGGTGCGCCCAGTGACGCCCACGGAACGGCCTTACAACCTCCAGCCAGGCTCACCGATGCTCCGCGACACATTGTCCAGGATGCAGGACACCGGAGTGACCGTCCGGGATATCGAATTTCTGCTGCTCGACGGCAGCGACCAGCGCGAAGCATGGCTGCGCATGATGGAAGCGGGCCAGGCCCTGGGGGCAAGCTCCCTCACCGTGGCCGGTGCCGACCCCGACAGCGCCCGACTGATCGGCACGCTGGCCCGGATGACCGAGGACGGCCGCGGATTCGGGATCACCCCCACTCTGGAAGCGATCTCCTACCAGCCCGTCGCCTCGATCGCCCAGGCCGCGGACATCGCCCGCCAGGCCGGCTGCCGGATCGTGGTGGACACCCTGCACTTCAACCGCTACAACGGTCAAGGCGCCGCTGCTCAGTGGGAGGAGCTGCGCGCCAACACAGACCTCGTGCCGCTCCTGCAGTTGTGCGACGGCCCGGCGGAACGGCCAGGCAGCCGCGAGGAGCTCGTCATCGAATCCCGCTCGGAGCGGGGCGTTCCCGGCGAGGGCGAGTTCGGCCTCGTGGCGGCGGTTGCCGCACTTCCGGCCAGCCTTCCGGTCAGTGCGGAGGCACCCTCGGACCGGCGGGTGGCGGAACTGGGCGAGCTCGGCTGGGCGCGCCTGCTCAAATCAGGGGTGGACGCTGTGCTGACCCAGGCCGACAGCACGCAGCTAAGCGGAAATCTTGACACGGCAGGGGCGAAATGAGCGGCACCACTGCAGAGACCACGACGACGGTACTCGGGCCGGACGTGCGCATACCGCTCATCGGCCTGGGAACCTGGCCCCTGACGGGTGAGGACGCCGCCGCGACCGTGAACCAAGCCATAAACAACGGCTACCGGCATATCGATACGGCCGAGAACTACGCCAACGAGGCCGCCGTGGGGGAGGGCATCCGCCGCAGCGGCATCGACCGCGGGGACCTGTTCCTCACCACTAAGTTCAACACCCAGTGGCACAGCCGGAGCGGAGTGCGGGATGCCTTCGGCCAGGCGGTGCGGCGGCTCGGAACCGACTATCTGGACCTGTTCCTGGTTCACTGGCCCAACCCCGCCCAGGGGCGATTCGTTGAAGCCTGCGAAGGGCTGCAGGACCTCGTGGAGGACGGCTCCATCAGAGCCTGGGGCGTCTCAAACTTCAAACCGGCACACCTGCGGGCCGTTCAGGACGCCAGCTTGGCCGTCCCGCTGAACCAGGTGCAGGTTGACCCAGAGCACGGCCAACCGGCCCAGCTGGCCTACCATCGCGAACACGGAATAGTCACTGCCGCCTACAGCCCTTTGGGCCGCAACGGGAGTTTCCTGGAGCGGGCGGCTGTCCGGGACCCTGCCAGGGAGCTGGGCAAGACGCCGGCGCAGATAGTCCTCCGCTGGCACGTGCAGCATGGCCGCGTGGCGGTGCCGAAGTCCGCAGACAACCAACGGCAACGCGAGAACCTGGACGTCTTCGGTTTCGCCCTGACCCAGCAGCAAATGGCTGCAATTGATGCACTCGAAACCGGTGCGCCGCCGCGCCTGGACTCCGACACCTACTTCCACTGAGAAAGCACTGAACATGACTGCACCAGCAAATCCTTCATCTGCCCTCCCGAGCCTGGACTGCGATGTCCTGGTAGTCGGCTCCGGTGCGGGTGGTCTGTCCTCCGCCGTGACCGCCGCATATCACGGACTGAAGGTAGTGGTTGTTGAAAAGGCCGACGTCTGCGGAGGTGCCACGTCTTGGTCGGGCGGGTGGGCCTGGACCCCTGGCAACCCGCTGGCCAAAGCCGATGGCGTCAACGAGGACCGCGAACTGTTCCGCACCTACCTTCGCCACCGGCTCGGCCCAAACTACCAAGTAGACAGGGTGGAAGCATTTCTTGAGGCGGTCCCGCATATGGTCGGCTTCTTCCAGGACAAGACCAGCCTCCAGTTTGTGCCGGGAACCAAGATCAAGGACATCTACGGCAGTACTCCCGGCGCGGGCACCGGCCATCGTTCAGTGGGTCCCAAGCCGTTAAACGCCCGCAAGATCAAGCCTGAGCTCCGTGCCAAGATGCGCCACCAGCTCTACGAAACCTCGTTCCTGGGGATGGGCATCATGGCAGGACCGGACCTGACCAAATTCCTCTCCGCTTCCCAAGGGAACATCAAGGGCATCTTCCACGCCGGCTGGCGGGTTGGATTCCATGTCTTGGACCTCATTACCCACAGGCGCAACATGCAGCTGGTCAACGGGACCGCCCTCACCGGCAGGTTGCTGAAGTCCGCCGATGATCTCGGGGTGGAGATCCGCGTCTCCACGCCTGCCAGGCACCTGTTGACAGACGAGTCCGGGAAGGTGACGGGCGCCGTCGTCAATTCCCCGGACGGTGAGCTGCGGATCAACGCCTCCCGCGGCGTCGTCCTGGCCGCCGGAGGGTTCCCCAACGACGTCTCACGCCGTAAGGGGCTGCTTCCCAAAACCCCCACCGGCCGGGAGCACTGGACCCTGGCACCGGCTGAGACCACGGGCGACGGGATCACAATGGCCCAAGCCGTAGGAGCCCGCTTCGAGACAGAGGTGGCCTCCCCGGCCGCTTGGTGCCCGGTCTCCCTGGTCCCGTACCGCAATGGACGCACCGGAATCTTCCCGCACATTATGGACCGGGCCAAGCCCGGCAGCATCGGAGTGCGCCGGGACGGCAGGCGGTTCGTCAACGAGGCCAATGGCTATTACGACTATGTCGAAGGCCTCCTGAACGCCACTCCAGAAGGGGAACCAGTGGAGGCATGGCAGATCGCCGACGCGGAGTTCGTCCGGAAGTTCCCCTTGGGGATGGCCAAGCCGCTGCCGGTGCCGCTCTTCCCGTACCTGCGCTCGGGGTACCTCAAGAAAGGCAAGACCCTTGAGGAATTGGCGGCCGCCTGCGGGATTGATCCGCAGGGACTCGCCGCGACGGTCGCTGACTTCAACCGCAACGCGCGGAAGGGCATCGACCCCGTCTTCAATCGGGGGGCCAGCGAATTCAATCGCTACGGCGGCGACCCTAAGAACACCCCCAACCCCTCGCTGCGGCCCCTGCAAAAGGGTCCGTTCTACGCCGTCAGGATTGTCCCGGGATCGTTCGGTACCTTCGCGGGGCTTGCAGCCGATTCGCGCTCCCGTGTACTGGACAATGATGGCCAGCCCATCCCTGGTCTTTACGTCGCGGGCAACGATCAGGCCTCAGTCATGGGTGGGCACTACCCCGCCGGCGGGATCAACCTCGGCCCGGCCTTGACGTTCGGCTACATCGCGGGCCGCGACATCGCAAACGCGACACACTACGAAGATGACGGCACCCGGGCCCCGGAAGAACGCGCCGGAAACAACGATGCGACGGTCAGCGGCCGAGTTTGAATTAGCAGAGGTCGGCACGTGTTTCCGCGGGTCAGCAGGGTTCAGGGACATAGTTGTGCACAAAATCCTTCTCGTGGAACGAGCGATCTATGACCATCCAAGACTGGCGGGATTCCTGAGATAGGTGCAGGGTCCATCATCGTGTGACAGGAAGAGTCACAACATAATCCTTGACGTGTTGCTACCCAAGGAAATAAGTTGTTGTGTGACCAACGGTGATCTGGATCACAAGTGCGAAGCATTTCCCCGTAGTGTTCTGGGCTGAAAGTGCAGCACAACGCGGTCTCGGCGCCACCCCCCCTGAATGGAGACACCATGGAACGCGACCTTGCAGACAATTCGCTGGAGAAGGTGAGCCCGGAGCGCCTTCGTAAGGTGGTGCGGGCCTCTTTTGCCGGGACCGTGGTGGAGTGGTTCGACTTCGCCATCTACGGCTACATGGCAACACACATTGCCGCCACCTTCTTTTCATCCACGGATCCTGTCACCGGTCTGTTGGAGACGTTCGCCGTGTTCGCCGTCGCGTTCGCGCTACGGCCCTTGGGCGGCATTTTCTTTGGACGCCTGGGTGACCGCCTTGGACGCAAAAAAATCCTGGTGCTGACCGTCCTGCTCATGTCCGGATCTACGGCTGCAATCGGGCTCATTCCAAGCCACGAGACGATCGGCATCTGGGCCGCCGTCCTGCTGGTGCTTGCCCGGTGTTTACAAGGCTTTTCCGCCGGCGGCGAATACGCGGGCGCCACCATCTACGTCGTCGAGCACAGCCCCGACAGGCACAGGGCACGTTACTCGTCGGCCATGTCCGCGGCGACGTTCTCCTCATTCGCCCTCGCCGCTGGACTCGGAGCGCTGCTCAGCTTCATGCTGCCCCCCGAGGCCATGGGTGATTGGGGCTGGCGCATCCTCTTCCTATTGTCAGTGCCGATGGGCCTGATTGCCTTCTACATTCGCGCCAAGCTCCACGAGTCCCCTGAGTTCCAAGCGATGATCGACGATTCCGCCTCCCGTCCCGCCCCGTCTCTGGGAGTCGTCTTCCGCACCCAGTGGCCCGCGATGCTTCGCCTGGGCGGGTTCGTGATGCTCACGGCCCTCTCCTTCTACATTTACTCCACGTACATGTCGACCTTCCTGATCAAGGTTGTCGGCCTGCCCCCGCACCTTGCCCTGTTCTCGAGCTTGATCTCGCTGACCCTGGCGACGGCGCTGGCCCCCGTCATGGGCCGTGTCTCGGATCGCATCGGGCGCCGTCGCACCATGCAGACCGCCGCCGGCCTACTCGCTGTCCTCACCATTCCGGCGTACATGATCGCCGAGCAGGGAACGTTCGCAACTGCCGTTGTCAGCCAACTGCTCATTGGACTCGGCGCGGTGACCGCTAATGTGGTGACCTCGGTCCTGATGTCGGAAATGTTCTCGACTGACGTGCGCTTCGCGGCATCGGGCACCTGTTACAACATCACCTACGCGGTGTTCGGCGGTACCGCACCCTTCCTGGCAACGTGGCTTGTCGCGGGAACCGGGTACTCGCTTTCACCCGCGATCTACGTCTCAGCCATCGCCGTCGCATCCTTCCTCGTAGCCACCTTCCTCATACCTGAGACCGCAGGACGGCCTCTGCGCCGGTACCACGACGACCTCGTGCCAGCAGAGCCAGCGCGCGCCGTGGCCGCAAAAGCGGTGCCCGTGAGGTCCATTGGCAAGTAAGCTGTTGGGCCGCTGTCCCTACTGGGTGGGTACGGACAGCGGCTGGACATGCCGCGGCCGACCGCGATGGCACAGATTCGCCGGCGGCTCAAAGGACGGCTTGAACAAAACTGGCCTACTCACGGCCGCCATATTCAACTCTTTCGTGACCCTTCGAGGCCCTGCTCTGGCAACCCTGAACGGACGCGCGTAGCGTCCGAATAGAACGAAGGCGGCGGTGGCAGCCTGACCAAGGACCTCGCTGCCGAATGGGGACATCCAACCCGAACTGCCGCACGGGGTCTTCTTCCAGGACACGCGCATCCTGTCCCGCTGGAGCCTTACCGTTGACGGCCAGGTGCTGGAGCCGTTGGCGGCGGAAACGAAGGAACCCTACCGGGCGTTGTTTGCGGGCCTTGTTGCCCGTTCTGACGGGTATGCGGACAGCCCGCTGCTTGTGGAGCGGCTGCGCGAGGTGGGTGTCGCCGGCGGCGCCGACGACGTCGGGACGGACTCCCTGACATATCGCACAGTTGTCCCCCAGCACGGCCACTGGAGCACGGTGCTGAGCGTAATGCCTACGGTGGACGGAACCGGCACGGCGGCACCGAGGTCCAAGCCTACGTCTATTCGGCGTACATGGCACGTGCCTGGATGGCCTACGACGCCGATGACACGGCCATGGGCGACGAGCTCACCGACCGGGCGGCAGAGCTGAAAACCGGTTCAGCGAACAGTTGTGGCTGTCCGATCGCGGGTACTATGCGATCGCGTTGGATAAGTACAAGCGCCCGGTGGAGGCCTGCGCCTCTAATATGGGCCACTGCCTCAAGCGCAGCGGATCGCCACGGCCCTGCTGGAGGCCGCCCAGTACTCGGACGGCCGGCTGCCCGAGCTCTTCTGCGGCTTCGCCCGGGAACGGTTCGGCCAGCCCGTGCCGTATCCGACGGCGTGTTCGCCGCAGGCCTGGGCCTCGACGGCGCCGATCCTGCTGGTGACCAGCCTCACGTGGCGGTCTGTGGCTGGACCCGGTACTGCCGGAGGCCTATGGCGACCTGCACATCACCAATGCACCCATGGCCGGCGGCCGGATTACCATCGACATTTCCGGTTCCACCACCTCCGTCCAAGGGCTGCCCGAGGGCATGGTGCTCCACCGCGGGCACCGGCTATGGATGCCCGATCTGGTGGAGCAGGCCAGGCTGCGCAAGAAAGCTCAACGGAACGAGCGGGCCCGTCAGCCTCAGCGGCAACCCCGGCATGCCAGCTCCTGCTCACCCAGACGGGGAGGAGGTGCAGCAGCAAACCCGCCTAGCAGTCCATCGATAAGGGAACCTGCTGGTTAAAGTCATCCGCACGGCAGGAGCTCTCCAGTGTTCAGGGAGCTCCCGCCGTGCGGATGCTGTTTGTGGTGTGGGTTCGTCCCCGTCAGTCCGTGCGGACTTTGCTGGGGTCGACGTTGCGTGCGGCGAAGATGAGCAGGCCGGATGCCAGGATGGGGAGGACCCCCCACCATAGGGTGGCGTTGATCCAGCCGGCGCCAGCGGCGAGTGTGGCGGTAATGAGCAGGCCGCCGATGATCGCTCCGACTTGGCCGGAGGCGTTGATGATGGAACTGCCCGTTGCCCGGGTGTGGACGGGGAAGCTTTCGCCGGTGAAGAACAGCAGGGCGGAGAAGGGGCCGATGAGGAAGAACAGCCCGGCGCTGTACAGCCCGATGATGAGCGGGAAGTCCCCGTTCGGGGCCTGGAGCATGGTGAAGAAGGAAACGGCACACAGGATCCACCCGATCCCGATCGCGTTACGGCGCCCGATCCGATCACCGAGCCAGCCGTGGAACAGGTAGCCGGCGAAGGCGGTGGCATTGGAGATGATGAGTACCAGCAGCGCGTTGTCGAACTCGACGTTCTTGCCGTCCGGTGCCGTGAGCAGCGACGTGCCGAGGATCGCGAACGCAAGCACGCCCAGCCAGTTCAGGAGGAAGGCACCACCGATCGTCAGGGTGGACCGCAGCGATTCTCCGCGGAAGACCGAGACGAGTGGGCTGGACTTCTCCGAGACGTCAATCCCGTATTTGTCCCCGAGCTGTTGTGCCTCTTCCATCCGGCCGTCCTTGATCATCTTGTCGATCTGGTGACGGTGGGCGAACTGGGGGCTTTCTTTGAGCCAGCGTCCGGCGAGGACGATGAAGACGGCGGGGAGGGCGGCCACGGCGAAGCAGAGCGCCCACCCGCCGATGGGGAACAGCAGGTAGACGGACCCGGCCGCCAGGACGGAGCCGACCGGCCAGCCCGACTGGACGAGTGAGTAGATGAGACCGCGGCGGCGTGCCTTGGCGGGATCGCTGTTGTGGGCAAACATCTCGTTGAGGTACGCCGCGTTGATGGACTGCTCGGCGTAGCCGAGGCCGGCCAGCGAACGAACGAGGACCAGGAAGACGAGTCCAAGGCCGGCAGCGAGGCCCACAACCCAGCCGACAGTGGCCGTCAGCAGGGAGGCGACGGCGGCACCGACGACGGCGATCAGGATGCCCTTGCGGCGGCCGATCCGGTCGACGATCGGGCCAATCCCGAAGGCCACGAGGGCAGTTCCTGCCGTCACCCAGGTATTAATCCCCGTGGACTGGGCAGCACTCCAGCCGAGGTCTGAAGCCAGCACCGGCAGGAGGTTGCCGAACAGGACGAAGTCATAGACAGCGAAGGTCCAGGCGAAGAAGCAAATCCAGGTCGCCAGCCGGACGTCCTTGGGCCTGACATCAGACTCGACAAATTGAAAGGTTGGGGCAGTGGTCATAGCGGTTCCTAATTCACGGGGATAGGTGGGGGTGTGATGAGTAGGGAACGAAGGGGCGGCCTGGAGGCCAGCGTCGCTAACTGGCTCCAGGCCGCCCCCCTTACTGCTGCTCCTGGCTCAGGTTGCCGAACTGAGCTCGGAGACCAGGACCTCGCGGCGTTCGGCAGTTGACATCAGATCGACCGTGGGCTGGCCGTTGACCTCCTTGAGGACCACGCCGTAGTCACGGGCGGCAGCCTCGGCAGTCGTGAAGCCGTCCAGCACGTCCTCGAGGACCTTTAGCGGGTCCCGGCGATGCGGGTCGCCGAAGCCGCCACCGCTGGGCACGGTGATCTGGAGGGAGTCGCCGGCCAGCAGCTGACGACCGGTGACCTTGGACGGCCAGGACTCCTCGCCCGCCCGGCCAACGTTCTTCACGAGCGAGCCGTTGAGACCGTCATGGCCGCCGAAAGCGCCCCACGGCACGTCTGACTCGTGGCGTTCGCCCTCGCAGGTGATCGCGGTATCGGTCAGGAAGGTGTTCTCCCGGACAATGCCGATGCCGCCGCGGAACTCGCCGGCCGCTGCAGGCTCGGAACGCAGTTCGTAGCGGTCGGTGCGCATCGGGAACCGCCACTCGAGCTCCTCGATCGGGTTGTTGCGGGTGTTGGCGATGAGGTTGTCTACGGAGTCCGGCCCGTCGCTGGTTGCGCGGGCGCCGTAGGAGCCCTCGTTGACCTCGAGGTAGACCCAGTACTCGCCCTGTTTCTCGTCCCATCCTGAGTAGGAGATGAAGTGGATGTGGGCGGAGTTGCCGGCGGTGACGCGCTCGGGGATGACGGGGGCGAGGGCCCGCAGGGCCAGGTCGACGGCACGTTGTACTTGGGAGAACCGGGAGAAGGTTGCGGCCGGGTACGTGGGGTTGAAGATGGTGCCTTCCGGGGCAATGACCTTCAGCGGCTTGAGCATGCCCTCGTTTTGGGGCACGAACACGGGGAAGGCAACCTCATCCAGGAATATCATCCGGGTGATGAACGTGAATGCCGAGACGGTGGTGCCCTCGAAGGCGCAGTTGTAGGCGGTCGGCACCTGTTCAGAGGATCCGGTGAGGTCGTAGGTAATCTCGTCACCCTCGATGATCACCTTCACGACGATCGGCAGCTTCTTGCCGTAGTTGCGGCCGTCGTCGTCCAGGTAGCCCACCTCGGTCTCGTAGACGCCGTCGGGGATCTTGGCGATCTCCTGGCGCAGCATCCGCTCCGAGTAGTCGATCCAGCTCTGGCCGGCTTCGCGGACCGCGCCGAAGCCGTACCGCTCGATGAGAGCGATGTAGCGGGACTTGGCCAGCTCGCAGGCGGCGATCATCGCCTGGAAGTCGCCCTCGTTGGAAGTGGGTGTGCGGGTGTTGTTGAGGATGTGCCGGATCAGCGATTCCTGGCGGACGCCCTTCTCGGAAATCTTCACCGCACGGAAGATGGTGCCTTCGGACTGGATGTCTTGGATGTCCACCATCAGCCCGGAGTACGCGCCGCCGTTGTCGATCAGCTGGCCCGAGGCGCCGGCGAAGCCGACGAGTTCCCCGTCGTGGAAGATCGGTTCGATGATCGCGACGTCGGGGGAGTGCGTGGCCCCCAAGTAAGGATCGTTGTGCAGAATGATGTCACCGTCGTGGATGTCATCGCCCAGGACCGAGATCACGCCCTTGACGATCTTGGGCATGGAGCCCATGAACATTGGCGTGGAGTCGGACTCGGCCAGCACGTTGCCGTCCTTGTCGAACAGCCCTGCGCCGAGGTCCTCGGACTCACGGATGATCGAGGAATAGGCCATACGGAACAACACCGAGGCCATTTCCTTGGCCGCCGAGTTCAGAGCGCCCCCGATCACGCGCATCAGGATAGGCGTGGCCAGTTTCTCGGCACTCTGGGTCGCGGCCGGGCAATCGATGACGAGGTTGCCGGCTGCGTCCACCGCTCCGGAGAATCCCGGAGGAATAGCTGTGGTGGAGTCGTACTGTTCGATGATGGCGGGACCGGTGAAGGTAATTCCCACGCCCATCCTGTCGCGGTCGTAGAAACTGGTGTCCAGGGTCACCGGCTTGCCATCCTGTTCAAAGGTCACCGGACGGGTTTCCACCAGGGCGTCTTTGAGGGAACCGGACTTGATCGCCTCCGGCGTGGGCAAGTCATCCATCACGGCGCTGGCCTCCACGCGGATGTTGATGACCTCCACGGTGCCGTTCTTGAAACGGTGACCGTACTCCTCAAAGTGGGCATCGTGGAAGGCTGCCTCGGCCTTTTCCAGCCAGGCCTGGTTAACCGGCCCCTCGGGGGCAGTGAAGCGGATCTCGTATCCCTGGCCCTCGTAGCGCGCGTCCGCGAGCCATTCGAGCTTGCGGCGTTCGCCCGGTACGTCCTCGGCATCCAGCTGGGCATTGGCCTCGCGTTCCAACTGCTCGAAGGAGGCCTGGATGGCGGCGGGGTTGGCGTTGGCGAACGTGAACCGGTTGGTGGCGACGAACTCGTACTTCTCGTCGGTAGCCAAAAGGCCGGTGGCAGCCATGATGCCGGGGTGGGCCGGGATCAGCACCTTCGGGACCTCCAGCTCCGCGGCGATCTCGCAGGCGAACAGTGCGCCGGCACCGCCGGCAGCGACGAGGGTGAAGTCGCGCGGGTCGTAGCCCCGGCGCACGGAGTTCTGCTCGATCGCCTGGGTCATACCGAACTTCTGGATCTGCAGCGCGCCGAGGGCTGCCTGGTCCACGGACATGTTCAGCTTTTCTGCCAGACCTTCCATGGCTTTTCGAGCGCCATCAAGGTCCATGTCCATACCTGAGCCTGCCAGAACGCGGTCTGGACGCATGCGCCCCAGCAGCACCTGGGCATCGGTCGATGTCGGCTCCGACCCGCCGCGGCCGTAGCAGACCGGGCCCGGGACAGCTCCCGCTGATTGAGGACCCACGCGGAAGACCCCGCCGGCGTCGACGTAGGCGATGGAACCGCCGCCGGCACCAATGGTATCGATGTCCACCATCGGGACCATGGCCTGGTGATCGCCGATCTTAGTGTCCAGCAGGTGACGCATGCGCAGTTCACCCTTATAGGCAACACCGATGTCCGCCGAGGTACCGCCGATGTCCAGGGTGACAACGTTCTCGAAGCCGGACTGGCGACCGGCCCACATGCCGCCGATCAGGCCGCCGACCGGTCCGGACATCATCAGCGTTACCGGCCGCTTGGCGGCCTCCTTGATCGGAACCATACCGCCGGAGGACTGCATCAGCAGGATCTCCCGCTTGTAGCCCAATCCTTCGGCCTGCTCCTGCAGACGGTAGAGGTAGCGCGAGACCCGGGGCCCGACATAGGCATTGAGCGCGGTGGTGGAGAAACGCTCGTACTCCCGGTATAGGGGCACGATCTCGCTGGACAGGGACAGGTAGGCCTCGGGGAACTCCTCCGCTACGATTTCCCCGATCCGCTGCTCGTGCGCGGAATTCAGGTACGAGTGCAGCAGGCAAACGGCGATGGCCTCGACTCCGGCAGCCTTCAGCTCGCGCACGCGCTCACGGACCTCATCTTCGTCCAGGGGAACCAGGACGTCGCCGTTGGGTGCCGTGATGCGCTCCTTGACCGTGAGCCGATGACGGCGCTTGATCAGGGGCTTGGTCTGCCACGGCAGCTCCTGTTGCAGTGAGAAGTTGAACGGCTTCTTGTGCCGGGCGATGTGCAGGATGTCACGGAAACCCTCGGTAGTGATCATCCCGACCTCCGCGCCGGTGTGCGTCAGCGCGGTGTTCGTAGCCACCGTGGTCCCGTGCACCAGCTGGTCGATCTCCGCAAGCGAGACACCGGCCTTCTGACAGAGCTTCTTGATGCCGGAGATAACGGCTTCGGACGGATCGTGCGGGGTGGACGGGACCTTCTCCACAACGGCAATGCGCTGGGCGTCGTCTGAAAAATACAAGTCGGTGAAGGTGCCGCCGACGTCTACTCCGATGCGCTTCATACTGGGGTCCTTTCGGAAGTGAGGCTCAGGACTACGTTGAAGGGGAAAGCCTGCGAGGGCCTCTCGGCCATTCGGCAACCCCCAATTGGAGTCCGCTGGGGTTAGACCGCAAATCTATGTGCTTTAGATCACATAGTTGCTTAGTAAGCAATGTAGTTCCCGTGGAAGCAACACGCAATGGCTAGCGGCTCTATTTCTTCGGACGCCCCCTTCGCCTGCAGGCCGGATGCTGCCAGTGATCAAAGGTTGACCCCCCGCTCGCTTTTGGATAAATCGCCTTGCTTCGAGTTCATGCTTTGTGGAAGACGTCGGCCCTGGACTACTGGGGCGACGCGGGGCCTGGAAGCGATTTCCGGCAAGCCTCAGAAAAGGGGTTGTGCGTTGCGCAAACAGCAACTACTGTGATGACACAGCAACAAAATGTGGACAGGGAAAGCCCGGTCCCCGAGAGAGTGGAGACAGCTATGACAACAGAGACGTTCAACGACATCGAAGCCCGTCTTGCAGCAGTGCTGGAGGAGGCGTTCGAAGCAGGCACGGACATCTACAACGAGCGAGGCTTCAAGCGCCGGATCGGCTACGGCAACCGCCCCGCCGTCATCCACATTGACCTCGCGAACGCTTGGACCCGTCCGGGCCACCCGTTCAGCTGCCCAGGCATGGAGACGATCATCCCGAACGTCCAGCGGATCAACGAGGCCGCGCGCGCCAAGGGTGTCCCGGTCTTCTACACCACAAACGTGTACCGCAACCGCGATGCCACCTCCGGGACGAACGACATGGGTCTGTGGTACTCGAAGATCCCCACGGAGACCCTTCCGGCGGATTCCTACTGGGCGCAGATCGACGACCGCATAGCTCCCGCGGAAGGCGAGGTCGTAATCGAGAAGAACCGCGCCTCGGCGTTCCCGGGGACGAACCTCGAGCTCTTCCTGACCTCCAACCGCATCGACACCCTGATCGTGACCGGTGCAACCGCGGCCGGGTGCGTGCGCCACACCGTCGAGGACGCGATCGCGAAGGGCTTCCGCCCGATCATCCCCAGGGAGACCATCGGCGACCGCGTCCCGGGCGTCGTGCAGTGGAACCTCTACGACATCGACAACAAGTTCGGTGACGTGGAGTCCACGGACTCGGTGGTGGATTACCTGAACCGCCTCCCGCAGTTCGAGGACACGGTCCCCAAGACCCTCTCGGATCCCCAGCCCGAGGTGGCGTGCCCCCCGGATCCGGCCTAAACCGCACCGCACTCTCGGAGCCCCGCGGCCCGGCATCCCCGGCCAGACTCGACGACAGCCGGCACCCCTCAGCGGGTGCCGGCTGTCGTCGGGTCGGGCCGGACTGCGGTGATGAGTGCGTTTCTGGAACACGGCAGTCGCCAAGGATCCCGCTATGCCGATCCATCACCCAATGCCGTGAGGAGCAGATTCGAGACCAGACCGTCCAGCAGAGGGGCTCCTCCGCCGTGGACGAAGAGCCGCTGGAGAACCTCATCCAGTACCTCAACAACCTGCCCAACTCCGCCGACGCTGTTCCGACCTCGGCGATCCCGGTCAAGACCCCCGTGGGCTAAGCGGATCCTCTCACCACGGCGCGGTCCCGGATTTCCTGGACCGCGCCGCGGCGTGCCCGCAGCGGCCGGCGGCCCGGCCTCCGGCCAGAGGAGGAAAGGGCATCGTACGATGACTGATACGGGTGACTTGCACTAGCGCCCGAAGAGGGAGAACTCATGCTGGAGCCACAAACCACCGCCGACAAACCGCAAGGGGCGGCGGCATCGCTGCTCAATGGTCTGACGGTTCTCGAAGCCTTCTCCGTCGCCAAGCGATCCCTCCTGGGCGTCACGGAGATCTCCGAACTCGTCGGCCTGCACAAGAGCACCGTCTCCCGGATGCTCACCGGCCTGGATGAAGCCGGATACGTGCAGCGCGACGAAGACACCGGGCGATACCGCCTCGGACTCGGGATGATCGGCCTGGCAGGACCGCTGCTGGCCGAACTCGGCGTCCGCCGTGCCGCCCTGCCCCACCTCGAAGAACTCACCGAAGCCACCGGCGAGACGGCCGCGATCGCCGTCTGGAACGGCACCAACGCGATCGTTGTGGAACAGACGGCGAGCCCCCATCAGGTCAAGCACAGCGCGGCGATCGGCACGCGCTACAACAAGTTCGCCAGCTCCTCCGTCCGCGTGTTCCTCGCCGAACTGCCGTCCGATGAGACCGATCGCCTGCTGGCCGGCGGGACAGTCCTGCGGGAGGGCTACCGGGGTCTCCAGGACGCGGCCCACGAACAGCTCGCCGGCGTGCGGGACCGCGGCTTCGCCGTCAACGACGGTGAGACCACTTACGAGGAATACGGCGTGTCCGCCCCTGTGAGGGACTACCGGGGTGCAGTCGTCGGCTGCATCACAGCCAGTGCGCCCCGGGCCCGAGTGCAGTACCAGCAGAGTCAGTCGATCCTCCGCGAAGCCGTGCTACAGGCCGCTGAGCGCGTATCGACACGTCTGGGCAGCCTGCCGGGGGAAATAGATCCTTTGCCCTGATGGGCCATTACGGCTCCTCCGTAAGTGGATCAGGCCGGAAGGGAAGCCGTCCAGCCCAAGCGGGATGATACTTCCGATGCAGCATGCTGTACGGCTTGAACCAGAGTGTCCCTGCTGCCGTGTTTGTGCACACGGGAACGCGGAGCGGATGCAGTGACGCAACCCACCACCTTGCCTCGATAATCCCGAACCGGCGCGGAGACCCCAAACTCCTCGTCGGCAGTCGAACCGTCATTAACTGCGTATGCCTGACGGGCGACTTCCTGCAGGTGGGCAGTGTGGTCCAACGGCAAACCATCTCCCGCCGTGCGTAGTATGCGCCCGGATTCGATCAGTTCGGTCGCGAGAGGCGGCGCCAGCTCCGCCAGGAAGACCCGCACCGAGGAGCTCTCAAATTTGTTGTACCGGGTTCCGATAGTGGCAGTGTGTTTAACCTGATACGGGCTGGGAACCTGCTCCACGACGATGGCCTCGTGACCATTCCAGACAGAGATTGCGCTGGTCTCTTGAGTGCTTTCAGTTAGCTGCTCCAGGTACGGAACCGCAGCTCGGCGGACATCCAGGTCTGCCAGCAGAGGGCCGGACAACGCAAGAAGGCCCAGCCCGAGCCGATACCGTCCCGTCTCCTCGTCTCGCTGGACATATCCAGCTTCCGTTAGACCGCCAAGAATGCGTGAGACCGTGCTCTTGTGAAGGCCAACGCGCTGAGCAACCTCGGTTACACCAAGAACCGGATGTTGTACAGAAAAGGCTTCCAGCACAGCGAGACCATTCAACAGCGACGCCGCAGCTCCTTGGACCTGTCCGCTTTCCTGCCTCGGCCTGCCTACCATCTGCATCCTTTCGTGCGGCGTGACTGTTCGGCCACACTTTTGGCCATCATATGTCGCAATCCGGGCGAAATACGGAAGATGCGGCAGCCCCTTCAGACATGACCAGCGGGCAACCCGCGCGAAGTGGCGCTGAGGCAACTAGCTGTACGCATGGAAGTTGCCCG
This sequence comes from Pseudarthrobacter sp. PvP090, assembly GCF_040547365.1. Taxonomy (NCBI): domain Bacteria; kingdom Bacillati; phylum Actinomycetota; class Actinomycetes; order Micrococcales; family Micrococcaceae; genus Pseudarthrobacter; species Pseudarthrobacter sp. PvP090. The sequence goes on along the minus strand of NZ_JBEPPO010000002.1, from coordinate 42,839 downwards.
AAGGATTCGTTTCTAGGTCGGAACGGGCCAGTCTGCGGTCGCCGACGAGGAAGCGGGAAACCAGGAAGAAGTTGGGGCGGGAATACCCAGTGGCCCATTTGGAGTGATTCGGATAACGAAAGTTCATGATACTGGCGGAGCTTTGCTTGACTAGCCCTCTTTTGAGAAATGTCTTCGCTAGGGCCCTTTGACCCTGATTGCGGGAACGAGTCTTTAGGGTGGCCACTCACGTGCATTAGCGGCCCGTGTGCTCGGGTCAAGCTATTGCGTTCACAACGCTGCAGGATGCCGAAAGCCATTGACATCCCCTGTCGAAATGCGGATCCTCATGGCTAGAACTATTCCAGCCGGCAGTCACGCTGGATTCGGGGGTACCAATGGGAAGCGGCAACTTTTGCCATTTTCAGCTGAGCCTTTTCCAATCGTGGAAGCTCCGCCGGGACTCGTGCGTTCTGCATGTTGCAGTGCGTCAACAGCGGCTCATCACCGCCCTGGCTATCCACGGTCCCCGACCTCGAAGCTACCTGGTCGGGCTCCTGTGGCCGGACAGTTGCGAAAGTCTGGCCATGGAGAGTCTGCGAGTGAGCATGCACCTGGTCTCACGTCACGTCCCGGGGCTGCTGGTCAACGGGGGCTCTGAACTTTCCCTCAGCGAATCGGTAGAGGTCGACTTGCACCGCGTCCGGTCCTGTGTTCGAGAGCTAAGCCAAAACGGGCTCAACGGGAACGTCGCATCCACTCTGAACCTGTTGCGCGACGCCGAACTGCTCCCGGGCTGGTATGACGATTGGGTGCTCTTTGAACAGAGCAGATTGCGGCAGGATCGGCTCCACGCGTTCCACATCATAGGTCGCGAGTCGCTGGCGCGCCGTGACTACGAGAGTGCCGTGGAAGCCTCGGAGGCAGCACTACAACTTGAACCGCTCTACGAAAGTGCGGTTGGACTTCTCATTCAGGCTCAAAGGCAGCTGGGCAACAATGCTGCCGCGCTTCAGGCCTTCGAAAAGTATCGAACGAAGCTGCACAAGGACAAGGACATGGGCCTTGCGCCATCGGCGGGCATTCGGCGCCTCGTCGCCGACGTTTTGTGAGAGCCGGGCCTGGCATGACACTGACTCGTCTTCACAGTGTTCCCAGACATAATTCGCATCGGAGGACTCATCACCATCGCTTCGCGATCGACACCCTCATGTTGTCTGGAATGCAATCGCAGGAGGAGAACTCATAACGGAACGTCCAACACCGAGAAACGATAAGGGCTTCTCGACGTTCTTCGGAAACGGGCAAGACAGTCGCTCGCGCGGCTGCAAGGGTCGCCGTCGATTCTGGTGAACCATCCTTTCACTCGGCGGCGGGCAAGTTCCTAAGCGTCAGGGAGGTTGCGTAGCCATGAGTCCACCGCGGCGACTACTTCCGCCTGGCCGCGAGCATAACTAACCTTAGGTTCGCCGCCTTCCGACGATTCCGCGATGATCCGTGCACGGAAGGGTTCAGGACTTTCTGTTTTACTCCAGACTCTAATTACCAAGGTGGCCTGGGTAGGCGGCCCACCGTTCGGCCATTTAGAGCCCTCGGAGCCGCCGGAATGCACCTGGCTCATCAGAATCAGCCCCTCTCGATCCGGCCATGAAGTGGCGCCGTGGATCTGGCTCACCAACGTTTGGCAGCCTAGTCTCACTTATCAGTCTCTTAGAATCATCTCTAGATTTTCTGGTACGGGCCTCGCTATTGGCTCACTTTTCCGTGGCCACTATGGCGTACCTCGCGAAAATCGCGATTTTCAGCATCAGCCAAAAGGGCGAAAGTGATGGTCTGAAGGAATGACAGCAGGGTCAACACGTTTCTCCGGACTCATGCCGGTGCTATTGCCGGGTGGCTCCTTTCCTGTGTGGTCGACGGTTCGACCTTTGCTACTTCTCATGGGTGCCTGCGGCGTCTAGGACATGACGCTGTGGACTTGGGCGGCGATGTGCCGTGGGGAGGTGCACGCTATCTGGCTGGCACTTCACATCCCTTCATGGTCTGCGTGGTCGAGGGCGACATGACGGAACGGGGGATGCCGCGGTGCTCATGGAGAGTTTGGTGTCGGGTCCGTCTGGAGGGCCAGAGCCCCGCGAACGATCCGACGGCCATCTTGATCCGCTGGGAACGGTTTCGTCAACTGGTCACTGAGCTTGGATGGTTTGATTAGTCCGTGCTCCGTCTAAAACGCCTTATGGTTTTCAGCCTGTTCGCTGTTACGCTCATCACCGCATTCTCGTTCTGGGCAACCCGGCACCCCGGCGCAGACCCCCGCGGGGCCCTTTCTGCACCTCCGAGAGCAGGGGCGAAACTTGAAATGTTGTCCACCGGCATCACCGCCGCCGTGCACGTAACCCCAAGCCCGGATGCCCAGTGGCTCATCCGGGCTGCCGAACAGACCGGGATCCCTGCCCGCGCGCTCCGGGCCTACGTTGCTGCGGCAGCCACGACCAACGATTCCGCTCCGATGTGCGGGATCGGCTGGAACACCGTGGCAGCCGTAGGTTTCGTCGAATCAGCGCACGGAACTTACGGCGGCGGCAGCCTCAACGCCGCAGGGCAGTCGAGCGGCCCCATTGTGGGCCCGAGCCTCGATGGCAACGGGTTCGCCGCCATCGCCGACACGGACGCGGGTGCCCTGGACGGCGACGCCCGCTGGGACCACGCCGTCGGACCCATGCAGTTCATTCCCTCCACCTGGCAGCTTGTAGCGCGGGACGGGAACGGCGACGGAACAGCGGACCCATTCAATATCGACGACGCCGCCCTCAGTGCAGCGACCTATCTGTGCGCTCACGGTCGTGACCTCTCAACCGCGCATGGATGGACCGACGCAATCTACTCCTACAACCAGTCCGATCCCTACAGTCGCCAGGTGCGGGCCCAAGCCACTGCATACGCCGCGAAGACGGGCACCGACGAATGAGTTTACGGGCTGCCGGGGCAGGGTTCAGCCGCTGGGGGCAGAATATCGCCGGGTCACGCAAATAGGATCAGCACCTCGCAGCTTTTTCGGATAGTTTGTCATCCAATAGCCTGCCAACTGTTCCCCATGTAGAGGACGCCGGTTGTGGATGAATCCTTTGAGGCCCTACTGTCGATTCTGACGGCCGTGCGGAACTCCCTCCTGCAGCGCAGGCTGGGCGCCACCGTCGACCAGGTGGCCACCGACGGGGGCGCCCGACAGTCAGCCGAGGTCATCGTCAGCTACAGCGACAGGACCTGGACGGTTACCGACGAAAACAAAACTTGGTCGTTCACACCCGCCCGCGGCGGCAGGATCGAGCACAGCGCCGGGGAGGTCGAGCAGGCGCCTCGGGACCGGGACGATTACCTCCCCCCGGAAGTCGCCCTGTTCTTCCCGTTGTCCATGCGCATCTGGGGCGGAATCCAGGACGACTTCCGGATGGCGGGAGCTGAAGCGGAACGTGAAGGAGTCAGGCTTGCCCTGGTTTCTATTGAAGACCCCCGCTTCACCGGGTCTGCGTTCGTAAACACCAAATACGGGGTCATGACCGAGTACGTGACGCCTGGGCGGACGTTTCATGTCCGCGATCTCAGCTGGCTTCCGCGCTTGTAGGTAAAACATGTGTGGTGCCCCCGAAGGACGGCCCGCCACACGTGCCTAATCTAACGGGCACGCCTAGGCGTATTCGAACTCGGAAATGTCCGTCGCGCCAGAACTCCGCAACCAGGGCATCGGCCGCAAGCTCGTGATGGCGGCCACCGGTGAGGCGCGCCGGATCGGCGCGCGAAGCATCTTCCTCAGCCCCGCACGAACGGCCATATGCTGATGCTTGTTGTACATTCTGTACATGACAGCCCTTACGGATATTGACCGGCAGCTCCTTTCGGCCCTCCGCGAGGATGGCCGGGCGTCTGTGGCCAGCCTCGCCCGTAAGCTCGGCGTTGCCCGGGCAACCGTGAACAGCCGGCTCGATCGCCTTCTCACTTCGGGAACCATCGTTGGCTTCACTGCCAGGGTCCGTGATGAAGTGGACCCGCTTGAGATCCACGCCATCACCCTGATCGCTGTTGAGGGAAGGTCCGCCAACAAGGTGATCCGAGAGCTGAGGGGGTTCCCCGAAATTCGGGCATTGCATACCACCAACGGCGGATGGGACCTTGTGGCGGAGCTGGCCACCGAAAACCTCGGCGGGTTCGACAACGTGCTGGGCAGGATCCGCGCAGTCGACGGCATCGTCAACAGCGAGACCAGCCTGTTGCTCAGTTCCGTACTCAGATAGTGCTACAGGGCCGCCGCTGCTGTCGACGATCGAAGACCGGCGAAGTGCGCAGAATGGCCTGACATTCTGCGCACTTTTTTAGCGATTAGAGGGCGATTCGGTCATTGTGGACGCATATCGACACCGCATACAGTGAGGGCATTAGCTGTCGAGATGGAAAAGGGTGACGCAAATGACGCGTTTTGTCGATGTTCACAACATGGTGCGATGGGCTGCCGGCCGGGGAGTGGAGACGATCATCTCGGAGATGATCGTTTACCTCGAAGACGATTTCCGCCGCTGGGCGTCTTTTGACAAGAGTCCCCGCGTGGCCAGCCATACCCCGTTCGGGGTCATCGAACTGATGCCCACGAGCGACCACGAGACCTATGGCTTCAAGTACGTCAACGGGCACCCGTCCAATCCCGCCCGTGGTTTCCAGACAGTGACTGCGTTCGGCGTCCTGGCGGACGTCCACAATGGATATCCCACATTCCTGGCGGAGATGACCTTACTGACAGCCCTGCGTACTGCGGCGACTTCGGGTATGGTCGCGAAGCATCTCGCCCGCCCCGGCTCCGCAAGCATGGCCATGATCGGAACCGGCAGCCAGTCTGAGTTCCAGGCCTTAGCCTTCCGGGCGGCCCTCGGAATTACCACGCTCAGGGTGTGGGACACTGATCCTGCCGCGACGCGCAAGTTTGTCCGCAACCTCACGCCGCTGGGGTTCAAGATCACGGTGGCGTCCTCTGCCGCAGACGCCGTGCAGGGAACGGACGTCATCACGACCTGTACCGCTGACAAGGCCAACGCCACCATCCTGACGGCCGACCTCATTGCCCCCGGCGTCCACCTCAATGCCATAGGCGGGGACTGCCCCGGAAAAACCGAACTCGACGCGGTCATCCTGGGACTCGGCGACGTTTTCGTGGAGTTCACACCGCAGACGCGGATTGAAGGCGAGATCCAGCAAATGCCCGCCGACTTCGCCGTTACGGAATTCTGGCAAGTCTTGAGCGACGAGGCACCGGGGCGCACCAGCTCGGAACAGATCACGATTTTTGACTCTGTCGGCTTCGCCATTGAGGATTTCGCGGCCTTGCGATACGTCCGAGACGCCGTCGACGGGTCGGACTTCTTCGTAGACATTGACCTCGTCGCCGACCCGGAAGACCCGAAGGACCTCTTCGGCCTTGTGGGCGCCTTGTCCCCGGTTGGATCTTAGGTCAGGCCTGCCCCGTCATGGATCCCTCCGGGTCATCGGCATCCGCCTGGTGTGCAGTCCGTCCACGAGTGCGAACCGACACAGTCAATTCGCACTGCACCGGGTCACTCACCCCGGTGTGGTTAATTGAATTCCAGAACATGAAGGCTTAGCCAGAGCACGAGTGTGTCCTCAGACTGGTCCAGGTCGATGTTGAACAGTTCGCGTAACCGTTTGAGGCGGTACCGGAGCGTGTTTTGGTGCAAAGACAATTCAGCGGCGGTCCGGGCGGAGTCCCGGGAACAGTCAAGGTAAGTCCGCAGCGTTTTTGCGTACTCTGTTCCTGAGCCGGCGTCGTATTCCGTGATTTTTTCGGCGGCTGCCGATGTGAGGTGAGGTGTCTTGCGGAAATGGGCGGCCAGTTCGAGCAGCGTCAGGCGGCTGCGGACGTCGTGCGCACTCGCATAGGTGATTGAGCTCTGGCCGGAAGCGAGCATGAGCAGGACCAGGTCCGCCTCGTGCCTCGACCTGCCGATGTCCGACGCAGCAGGGACAGCAGACCCGGCCGCTATTCGCAGGTCAACCGCAAGAGATACGCGGGCGCGCTCGGTAAGCCGTCGGGCCAGGGCTCCGACGGGTCCAGACGAGGCGGGGTCAACGTCCGCGAAAAGGGCATAGATGGTGGTTCCCACCAGCACGCAATGCGCCCCTTGGCGGTGGGCTTCGCACTGGGTGGTGACAAGGTCCAGGAGCCGGACCAGTGTCATCTCCGCCGCCTGTCCGATGTCCGGTTGGAAAGCGATGACCGCGAACGGCCCGGAGTTCCGAAGTCCCAGCTGTTCCGCGATCAGTGCCGCGTCGTCGCCACCTTCTAGGAGTCTGCGGAGAAGCTCCGCCCGCTGTTGGCGGGCCAGGTCGTAGGCACTGCGTGCTCGCAGCATATGAAGGGCTGCGATATCCGCAGCCCGTTCCAATGCCTGTTCCGCGACCACGTCCAGGTCACCGTTCGGGTCAACTACCCAGATAGAGCCGAGCGGCTCTTTGCCTGCCCGGACGGCTATGGCCAGCCGGTCGAGGGCCGGACGGACTCCCTCAATGCGGACCGCGCCCTGGGAGCGGAAAACAGAGGCATACTGGCCCGCGTTCTCCGGAAGGTAGGGAACCTGGCGCCCCAGGATGCCCTGACGCCGGTCCTCATCGATCGGCTGGTGGGCGAGGGTCGAGTAGGCGAGCACCTGTTCCTGGAGATTCTCAATGGCCGTGGCGCCGCCAACCATGGCGGCGATGGCGTTGGCCAACGCGAACAGGTCGCCAACGCCCAGCGTGGACAGCGAGTTGCCGGCTTCTGCTGAGGCAGTGAGCGCCGAGTCCAGGAGCGCATCCAACTGGCGCCACCCCATCTCGTCGTCGACCACGAGGAGGGCGATACCCGACTGGTCGGCGACGGCGATGATATGCCCCAGATCCTGGGAATACTGCTTGATGACCAGCGCGCCAAAGCCTGCCGTGGCCGCGCTGCGGACAACGCCGGCTGTTGCTGGTTCTGCAGGGTGAAGTCCAATGCCCAGAAGGATCGCACCCGGCAACCCCTCCAACGGAGTGTGGGGATCGTAAAAAGCGGGGCTGGTCAGGGAGAGCTCCGGCGGCGTGCCGTGGGAGCGGAGCGCCACTGCCGGGCTTGCCAGAAGCCGCAGGAGCCCGTGGAGAGTGATGCTGTCGGGGGTGCCGGAAGAAGTTGCCACGAGGGATAAAGCTAATCTCTCTTGTGGCGGAGCACAAGGCTTCGCATGAAATGTCGTGGTCTGCACCGAAGCCAGCGGCCCGGGGCCCAGCAGATAGTTGACGCATGTCACTTTCACTTGAAGCTGGACCAGTCGCCCGACAGGCCGCAGAGGCAGCAACAGCAGCAGCAGCCAAAGCCGGCGTCCTGGTGGTGGATGAGCATGACCGCGATCAGCTCCGGGACGTCGAAGGTCTCCTCATCGCGATCTGGGGCATGTCCCCCCACGGAGCTCCTATACCGTTCGACCTGTTGCGCAGTATTTCGCATGCAGGGTGCAACGTTTCCGCCGCCTACGATCCGGGAGGGCAACTTTGCGGGGCAGCTGTCGGGATTGTGTCGCCCGGCGGGGCCGCGACTTACTCGCTGATCGCCGGGGTCCTGCCCGGCACCGGCGACAAAGGCGTCGGCTTTGCCCTGAAACAGCACCAGCGGGCCTGGTCGCTGGCACGGGGCATCGAATCGATGACGTGGACTTTCGACCCGCTGGTCAGCAGGAACGCCCGCTTCAACCTGACCAAGCTCGGGGCAGTGGCGTCCGAATATGCCCAGAATTTCTACGGCGAGATGCAGGACGAGATCAACGCCAATGACGAGAGCGACCGGCTGGTCGCAGTCTGGCCGCTGTCGTCGGCGCGAAGCATCGACGCCAGCCACGGCCGAATTCAGGATTTGGAACTGAGCGCTGCCGCGGTAGGAAACGTGCTGGAGTACGGGCCGGATCAACAGCCGGTTCTCCTTGAAGCGGAAGGCACGATCTGGTGCCGGGCACCCCGGGACATTGTCGCGATGAGGGCCACGGCCCCAGATCAGGCCAGCCAGTGGCGGAGCGTGCTCCGCGGGATCCTGGAACCCGCCCTTGCCTCCGGCTATATGGCCTCCGGCGTGACACGCAGCGGCTGGTACCGGCTGACCACAACCGACCAGGCATAACCCACCCCAAAGGAGCACCAATGCGTACCAATTATCGTGCAGTCAAGGCCCGAACAGTCTTCGCCGCTGCCGGGCTGGCCCTCGCCTCAGGACTAACGGCGTGCGGGGCAGGATCAACCTCGGCCGCGGAGGTGAAGACTTTTTCCGCAGCCGATGTCGACCCCGCCGCCGCAGCCGCCCTTCCCGAACGGTACAAGGCCGCCGGGGTAATCAAAGTGGCCTCGGACATCCCGTATCCACCCATGGAGATGTTCGATGAAAATCAGCAACTTACGGGTCTGGACTTCGACCTGGCCCAGGCCCTGGGTGCGAAGCTCGGGGTGAAGCTTGAGCTGCAGACCCAGGCGTTCGACAGCATCATCCCCTCACTGCAGTCGGGCAAGAACGACATCATTATGTCGGGGATGAACGACACCCCCGAGCGGCAGGAATCCCTGGATTTCGTTGACTACTTCCATGCGGGATTCTCCATTGTTGTCCCCGAGGGCAATCCGAAGAACATCACCACAGCCCTTGACCTATGCGACATGGACGTCGCAGTGCAGAAGGCAACCGTTCAGGCCGAAATTCTGCGCAGCTACGACCAGCAGTGCAAAGACAAGGGATCCAGCCCGATCCGCGTTTCGGAACTCCCGCTGGAGACGGACGTGCAGACTGCGGTCCGTTCAGGGAAGGCCTCCGCCGACGTCGTGGACTCGGCAGTGGCGGCGTATGCCGCCAAGACAGCCGGTGACGGCAAGATCTTTGACCTCGTAAAAGACCCGGCTAACCCGGCCGGATACAATCCCGTCCATACCGGAATCGGTGTGCTGAAAAAGGATGCGGAACTCTCCAAAGCCCTGCTGACAGCCCTCCAGGCGCTCATCGCCGACGGCACGTATGACAGCATCCTGGCCAAGTACGACCTCTCCGACTACAGCGTCAAGGAAGCCGGACTGAACCTGGGGGGAACCAAACCATGAAACAGGGCACCACAATAGCGCCGCGGCGGGAAGGACCGGCACCGGCAGGCCCGCACTCCACCGACGGCGCCGGTTCAGATGACGTCGTGGCCGTTCCACTTCGACACCCCTGGCGCTGGGTAGGAGCAGCATTGCTGGGCATCAGCTTCGCAGCTCTGGCATCTTCCCTGTGGGCCAACCCCAACATCGACCACCGGACGATCAGCAGCTACCTTTTTCACCCGCGGATCCTCGGCGGTGTAGGCCTCACACTTATGCTGACCGTGGTCTCCATGGTCGTATCCACCATCCTGGGCGTCCTGCTGGGAGTCATGCGGCTTTCCAGGAATCCCGTGATGAATGCTTTCGCCTGGTTCTACGTCTGGGTCTTCCGGGGTACACCGCTGCTGATCCAGGTCGTTTTTTGGGGCTATCTGGGGCTGCTCTACGCGCAGATCTCCATCGGCGTTCCCTTTACCGACTTCACCGTATTCTCCGTGGACACCAACACGCTGGTGCCTGCGTTCACCGCCGGTCTCCTGGCTATGACCCTGAACCAGGCCGCATACTCGGCCGAGATCATCCGGGGCGGCATGCTCTCCGTCGACACCGGACAGCATGAAGCCGCTTCGTCCCTGGGTATGTCCCCGGCCTTCACCCTCTTCAGGGTGGTGCTCCCGCAAGCGATGCGGGTCATCATTCCGCCGATGGGCAACGAGACGATCTCGATGCTGAAAAACACGTCGTTGCTCTCCGTCATCGCGGTGCTGGAGCTTTACACGGTGGCCACCCAGATCTCCTCCCAGAACCTGCGGCAGGTGGAGCTGCTGGTAGTGGTCAGCTGCTGGTACCTCTTCCTCACCTCGGTGCTGTCCGTTCCCCAGTACTACCTGGAACGCCGCTACGGCAGGGGCAACGCCCGCCAGCAAAGCCCCACCCCCCTCGGCAGGATCCGGGCCGCCCTGCGCAAAACCCCGATCCACGCCGTATCGAAAGGACCCCAGCCATGACCGAGGCATTGGCCTTCCCCCGGCATCAGGAACACCCCGCGCCCGCCCGGCCGCTCCTGGTCGCCACCAACGTCCGTAAGCACTACGGCGGAGTCGAAGTATTGAAAGGCATTTCTCTTTCTGTCAATGCCGGCGAAGTCATGTGCCTCCTCGGCCCGTCCGGCTCCGGCAAGTCCACCTTCCTGCGCTGCATCAACCACCTGGAACGGATCGACGGCGGCAGGATCTCCGTGGGAGGCGAACTGGTCGGCTACGCGCAACGCCAGGACCGGATCTTCGAGATGAACCCCCGCGAAGTGGCAAAGCAACGCAGCGGCATCGGAATGGTGTTCCAGCGCTTCAACCTCTTCCCCCACATGACCGCCCTGGAAAACATCTGGGCAGCCCCGGTGGGGGTCAAGAAAGTACCGAAGCAACATGCCATCAAGCGGGGAATGGAGCTACTGGACCGTGTCGGCCTCGCGCACCTGGCAAAGGCCTATCCCGCGCAACTCTCCGGCGGGCAACAGCAGCGGGTTGCCATCGCCCGGGCCCTGGCGATGGATCCGCAGCTCCTCCTGTTCGATGAGCCCACCAGCGCCCTTGATCCGGAACTGGTCGGCGACGTCCTGGACGTGATGCGCACTCTGGCCGCTGACGGGATGACCATGATTGTCGTCACCCACGAGATCGGCTTCGCCCGCGGCGCCGGGGACAGCGTGGTCTTCATGGACGGCGGCGTTGTGGTGGAATCCGGCGCCCCCGCCGATGTGCTGGACAACCCGCAAAACCCGCGGACAATCGCCTTCCTCGAAAGCGTCATGTAAGCATCCGGTCTCTACAAACCCGGCGCACCAGCGGCGTCCACATCCCACGAACAGTGAGCCCCTCAATGAAAATTTCCCGCGCCACCATCACCCTCATCGATGTTCCCTTGCTGGAACCCTTTGTGGTCTCCTATGCCACCTATGACTCAATGCCGAGCATCATACTGGCCCTCGAAACCGACGACGGAACGATCGGCTACGGCGAAAGTGTCCCGGACGGACACATCACCGGAGAGACGCCCGGGGGAGTGGTCGAGGCACTCAAGACCGAACTCATCCCAGCGATCCTGGGACTGGACCCACGCGACATCACGGCAGTCCACCAGCAACTAAACCGCGCACTCAAGGGCTGCGGTGCCGCGAAAGCGGCTGTCGACATCGCCTGCTGGGACTTGGCCGGAAAAGCTGCTGGCCGGCCGATCTACGCCCTGTTGGGCGGACGCCGGCCCGAACAACCCACCATCGCTAAGGTCCTGAGTATCCTTCCACCAGGGGTCCTCGCCGAGCAGGCAGTCCAGGCCCGAAGCCAGGGTTACCGCCACCTGAAGATGAAACTGGGCGGCGGCGACGGCCTGGACATTGAACGGGTGCGCGCTGTCCGGTCAGCGATCAACGACGACCTGGCCATCCGCGTGGACGCCAACCAAGGCTGGTCCGATCCAGTCACAGCACGGGCCATGATCCGCGCCCTAGAGCCCTACCGGATCGACTGGGTGGAACAGCCGATCCTGGCCGATGACATCGACGGCTTCAAGCTCCTCCGCCAGGACACCAGCACTTGTCTCATGGCCGACGAGTCCGTAGTCCACGCCGGCGACCTGGCCCGATTCGTTCACGACCGATCAGTGGACATGGTGAACCTCAAACTCATGAAAAGCGGCGGCATCACCCCCTGTCACCGCCTGGCCACCCAGGCAGAACTCGGCGGCCTGAAAGTCCAGATCGGCTCCATGCTGGAAACCAGCATCGCCTCCGCCGCCGGATTCCATCTCGCCCTCAACCACCCCAACATCGTCTCCACCGAGCTCTCCGGTCCCATGAAATTCATCAAGGAACCCGGGAACCTCCAGTACGTCCTGCCCGAAGTGCACATCACAGAGGGACCGGGCCTGGGCATCGACGTCGACCGGGACGTTCTGGCGGAACTGACCGTGAGCGAATGCGAAATCAGCCGGTGACCCGCGAAGAGACGCGCCGTCGTCGCCTTCAGGAAATATGGACACACTTGCACAACCACCCCGAACCCAGCATGAAGGAGTACGGCACCTCGAAGTACCTGGCCGAACTGCTGGGAACTGCAGGTTTGACCATCAGCAGGTTCGGGGCCATTCCCGGCTTCACCGCCGATGTTGGACAAGGCACGCCGCGCATCGGCCTTAGGGCAGACATGGACGCCCTGGTGCAGGAAGTATCGGGAAAAGCCGCAGCTGTCCACTCCTGCGGGCACGACGCGAACATGGCAATTGTGGCTACCGTGATGCTCGAACTGGCAGAACAGGCAGACCAGCTGAAATGCGCAGTGCGCGCCATCTTCCAACCAGCCGAGGAACTCGGCAACGGGGCAGACCTCGTGGCAGCCCTCGGCGTAACGGACGACCTGGAGTACCTGTTCGGTGTTCACCTGCGCCCGCAAAGTGAACTTCCGGCCCCCTTCCTGGCCCCGTCCATCTCGCACGGTGCATGCCTCTTTGCGTACGGCACGATCACCGGAGATGACCACCACGGGGCAAGACCGCACCTCGGGGCTAACGCCGTAGAGGTGGCACTCGAAATTTCGGCAGGGCTCAAGCGTCTAAAGGTCGATCCGCAGGTCCCCAGCTCCGCCAAGATGACCCTGCTGCAGGCCGGCGGAGGGAACCTCAATGTCATCCCGGGCAGCGGCACCTTCGGTGTGGACCTTCGAGCCCAAACAAATGAAGCGATGTCGACGCTCCACACGGGCCTCGTCGGGGTGTGCCGGTCAGTGGCCGCCGTAACCGGCTCGGAAATCAACCTCGACTTCCGGGACGCCGTGCCCGCGGCCATCATCGGGATCAAAGCTGAAGATGCCCTCGCATCTGCCATCACCGCGACATTAGGCAGCGATCACCTGCAGTCCGGAATTGTGACCTCAGGATCGGATGACTTCCACTTCTACACCCAAAGGAACCCCGCGCTGCAGGCTGCCATGCTTGCCGTCGGCGCAAACGTCCGACCCGGGCTGCACCACCCCTCCATGACCTTCGAAGCAACCGCGTTGGAGCGCGCCGTCGGCGTCCTCATAGAAGCCTGCAGCCGCGCCGCGGCACCTTCAGCTGTCGTGCGGCCGGTCCGGTCGTAGCCGTAATTTCCCTAGAACAGCGGCCAGGGCACCGCCGACATCTCACCGCTCGGAGCCGGAAACCGCCCTGCCAAGCGCAACCGGGCGCAGCGCGCGGCGAGCGATGCGATTTCTTCGGCGCTGAGCAAGTCCGCCAGGTTTCGGCCCAGCCCACCGTGCAATCCTTCGCTGACACGATCGATGCCGTCGCGTTCCTCGGCGGTTAGAGCGTCTCCCATCCACCCCCACAGCACCGTGCGCAGCTTGTGGTCACGGTGAAAGGTGAGCCCATGGTCCACGCCGTGCCGGTGTCCGTCCGGCATGGCAAGAATGTGGTCGCCTTTGCGGTCGGCGTTGTTGACGACCATGTCGAACACTGCCATGCGTCTGAGCGCCGGCGAGTCTTCGTGAACGAGGGCGACCATCCGCCCGTTCTCATCTCGTCCCTCGAGAACGTGTTTCCAGCCCGTCTCCGGCACGTGGTCCGTCGCGACCAGGTCCACCGCGCTTTGGGCGGGATCTTGCTCCTGCCAGAGCTGCACCATTCCTTCGCCCATCGGACCATCGCGCAGCCAGGTGTGCGGCACGACGTCCCAGCCGAAGACCTGGGAGACCAGGTAGGCGGCCACCTCCCGCTGAGCCAGGGTGCCGTGGGGAAAATCCCACAGCGGACTTTCGCCTGCTATCGGCTTATAGACGACCACCACGTCGCCGATGCTGCCCAGAAATGTAGCGTTTGAAGCCGTCGTGATGCGGCCGGTGAGCGTCAGCTCGGCGGTCACCAGGTCCGGCGCTGGCATCAGACCTCGGGAAGGGTGCAGATGTGCCCGTCGGCATCTATGGGGTAACCGCAGAGCGGGCACGCCGGACGTCCGGCGCCCACGATCTCACGGGTGCGCTTGGCGAATGCGCGGGCGGTGCCGACCGGCATTCGCACCAGCAGCATTTCGGCCTCGTCAGCGCCGTCCTCGTCAAGCGATTCGTCGTCGTCATCAGCATCGACATCGGTGATGGGGTGGGCCTCTATGACGACCTGGGCCGTGGTTGGGTCCCAACCCAGGCTCAGGGCGCCGGTGCGAAACTGCTCCTGAACGGCCTCAAGCTGGTCATTGTCGACAAGTTCAATGGGAGTACTCGTGGGAACGCTGAAAGGGTTGCCCTCGACGGTGATGAGCTGGTCGAGAATTTCGTCGATCTTCTCCGCGAGCAGAGCCGACTGCTGCTTCTCCAGGGCAATACTCACGATCTGCGTCCCTGCGCGCACCTGCAGGTAGAACGTGCGCGCCCCCGGAAGGCCAATGGTGCCAACGACGACGCGATCAGGCCAGGCAAACTCGTGAACACGTGTAGGCATGTCAGTATTTTACGCACATGAGGTTCATGGCGCCTTTTGCCCTGCACCTCCGCCCACCGGCGCATCGCCAGAGTGGATGCCGTTCGACAGCCACGACAGATCACCCGCGTCGGTGTTGGTCGCGTAGACGCTCGGCCGACTAGCGCCGTAGCGCACGATCGATACGGAGGCGGGGCCCACGTTAATACGCTGGAACAGGTCAAGGTGCATGCCGAGCGCGTCGGCGAGGATTGACTTGATGATGTCACCGTGACTCACCGCCACCCACACGGCCGCTGGCCCGTACTCGGCTTCGAAGGCTGCATCGTGGCGTCGAATCGCTGCCACCGACCGAGCCTGCATCGCGGCCATGGATTCACCGCCGGGGAAGACGACGGCGGACGGTTGCGACTGCACAACCGGCCACAAATCCTCGGTCGCGAGATCACTGAGCGTGCGGCCCTGCCACTGGCCGTAATCGCACTCGGTGAGATCGAGATCGACCGGCGCGTACGGCGAGCCAGCCTGGCGATCGAGGATGAGCTGGGCGGTCTGCTGACAACGCTCAAGAGGGCTCGACACCACCCCAACTACGGGCACGGCCGCCAGCCGGTCTCCGGTCAGGGCCGCCTGGTCGCGCCCGATCTGGTCCAGGCTGACGCCGACGGCCCGGCCGGCCAGCAGTCCAGTGGCATTGGCTGTGGTGCGGCCGTGCCGCACGAGAATAACTGTCGCCATCCACCCAGCCTAGCCACCCGCTCGACGGCGGCGTGAACCGTACCGGGTCGCGCGTCGAACTGGAGGCAGATAAAGCACTAGCGGAACCCTTCGACGGTCCTTCGACTCTGGCATCTGCGGAGATTAGCGAACGACTCCACGTTAGCGGCCGGCGAGGATTCAGGAGGCGGTGCCTTCCTCTGACTTGGCCAGCAGTTCTTGAATCGTTGGGTTCGATCACCATAAAGTGATTGCGAACGACAGGCACTTCAGGAGATGACATGTCCCTCGTCCGCGTGCATAACTTCTCGGTCTCCCTCGACGGCTTCGGCACCGGCGAGGGCCAGAAACTGGACGCTCCGTTCGGTCACGCAGGCTCACGGCTGGTGGAGTGGGCTTTCGAGACGCGCACCTTCCGCGAGATGGGCCTCCACGGGGCGTCGGAGGGATCCTTCGGCGTCGACGAGGCGTTCGCCAACACGTGGGGGCGCGGGATCGGCGTGGAGATCATGGGGCGCAACAAGTTCGGCCCTCAACGCGGTCCTTGGGAGGACGAGGAATGGAAGGGATGGTGGGGCGATAACCCTGTCTTCCACACCCCTGTCGTTGTTCTCACGCACCATCCCCGGCCGGTCCTGGAGATGGAAGGCGGAACAACCTTCCATTTCGTGGACGCCGACCCGGTCTCCGCACTCAAGCAAGCCCGCGCCCTGGCCGGTGACCTCGATGTCCGGATCGGTGGCGGCGTCAGCACGGTTCGACAGTTCCTCGAGGCTGACCTGATCGACCACATGCACATCGTCCAGGTGCCGATCGTCCTGGGCCGGGGCGAGCGGCTCTGGGATGGTCTCGAAGGACTCGAACAACGCTTCGAAATCGAAGCGACCCCTTCTCCAGCCGGAGTTCTCCATCTGATCTTCACCCGTCGCGCCGCCCGCTAGGCCGACATGGGGTCGGGTCCTCGCCCTGAGACTACTCGGCGATGTCCTCCGCCCATAGTTCGGCGTGTTCGTCCTGGAATGTGCGCATCATGTCGACGCATCGGGCATCATTCAACACCACCACTTCTACGCCGCGTGAGCGGAGACGTTCGAATTCGCCGGGGAACGTCTCGGCCTCTCCCACTACCACGCGCGGAATCTTCCAGCACCCGATCCGTACGGACGAGTGATCGCTTCGAGGAAATGCCCGTCAGGATCCGCGAAGTAGACGCCACGTCCGCCGTCGTTGTGGTTGATCTGCTGCGGGCGGGACCGTCCCGGGTCTGCCCAGTAGGGGATGCCCTCGGGCTGAATTCTTGCGTAGATTCCGTCAAAATCCTCCTCGGCTGTTTTGACTGCGACCATCTACGTCCAGCGCTCTTGCGGTATCAGGCCTTGGCGATCGGCAGCACCAGCATGTAGCCGGTCGGCAGATCGCTGCTCCAGCGTCGCGGCTCGCGGACGACGAATTGCGTCGCCAACTGTTCGGGGGTCAGCAGGGCGTTGGGGGCGGGGGACGGTCCCCACCGGTCGTCGCCGTAAGGGTAGAGCGGATCCTGGACACGGATTCCGGTAACCGGGAACTCCGGGAACTGATCGGGATCGCCGAGTGACTCGAACCCGCTCATCACCCATACGTGGCGGCCGCGCCACATGACCAGCCCGACCGGCCGATCCGTGTCGGCAATGGCGCGCGCCGCGGTCTGCAGCGCTTCCTCATAGTTGGCGACGCTCACAACGGCGTACGGCCCCATCCCGACGTCGGTCAGCACCTCCGCCCAACCCAAGGGGTTGGCACCGTTGAACGAGTTGAACGACCGTGCCCGGGCCATCTCCCACAGCTCCCCCTGCTGGACGCGATCGGACCACGTGCCGGCCCCGGTGTCGTCGATGAGGTTGTGCATCATCTGGATACTCGCCGCCACACACCAGTCAAACGTGTACTGCGGCACGAAGTCCCCCTCCTGGTAGAGGTTGAGGGCGAACGCCTGGGGCGCCGGGGGCGGCGTGGGAACCGGCGTCGGGGTGGGGGACGGGGACCGGTGAGGAGCGGGGACGTCATCGCGTGCGGTCGGCGGGGCCGAGGATGTCTGGACCGGTGGAACGGTGGTGGCCTCATCGGGTCTGATCGCTGGCGCGCAGGCCGAGAGCAGGATCGCCAGGACGACGAACCAAGCCAGAAGACGGAGCGGGGCACCGTTCATGATCGGTCCAGTTTATCGCGACGCGGCGGGAGTTCGCCGGGGATCGTTGGTGGCTGTTTGTGCTTTTGGGGCGTCAGGATGGACTGAGGCTCACTTGCGCAGCATGATGAAGCCGTGACAACTGATGATGCTGTAATCGGGGAGAGGCCGCGACGGGCAACAACGGCTGACGCGGCTGTGGTTGCGCAGTTGCTTCACGACTTCAACGGCGAGTTTTCGACGCCGAGCCCTGGCGCAGACGTGCTCCGGTCACGGCTGACGCTCCTCTTGGCCGGAGAAGACGTGGCCGTGCTGCTGGTCGGCGAGCCAGCGAGTGGCCTCGCGGTGCTTAGTTTCCGGCCGAACGTCTGGTACGAGGGTCCGGTTGCGATCCTTGACGAACTCTATGTCCGTCCGGACCTGCGTGGTCGTCGTCTGGGCAGCGCTCTCCTGGAGGCTGCATGTGATCTATTACGGGATCGCGGCGGCACGCTCATGGAAATTAACGTCGATGGCGAGGACACGGGGGCACGACGATTCTATGAAGCGCGTGGGTTCACCAACACCGAACTTAACAGCACGGACCCGATGCTGTACTACTACCGGGAGCTCTGAAGCTCAACCCTGGAACGGGCTGCCGACGGCCGGGAAGGCCGGAGCTGCCAGACGCAACGTCCGGGGCAAGCCTTGACGGAGCACAAGCGACGTGATCACCATCCCGCCGTGCCCGGGCCACCCTTGAATGGACCGACGATCTTCGTGGTGATCCAACCGCCGTAGAAGTCACCCTCCTGGGAGGTCACCTGCTCGCCGTTGACCTCGCAGGAGTCCATGTGACCGGGGTAGAGGGCCACCCGGGTACTGAGCGCCTCGAAACCCCGGGCGGGTTCCGGGTAGGTCCAACCTCCACGGGGAACAACGACGCCGCCGGCGACGACGTCGAAGTAGTGCGCTTCGCCCTTGAACTCGCAGAACGTGGTGCCCTCGACCGGGACGAGTGCACCGGCAGGGAAGGCGTCCATGGGCAAGTAGTAGACGGGCGGATGGCTGGTCTCCAGGACGCGCACGGCATCGGTGGTGTCGGCAATCACCTGGCCGCCAAGCCGCACGATGACCCGTTCCGATCGGGGTTCGACCCTTGGCGGCCTTGGGTAGTCCCACACCGATTCTTGACCGGCCTTGGGTTTGATGGGTTGGGGACGCCGGAGGAAGCCGGAAACACCGTGAGCAGGAGTCATGTCTCCATGGTGCCACCTTCCGCTGGGATGCCACCGTGAACGCCGGGTGAAGATGTGCCCGGTCGGTTCCGGCCAGTAACGCCCGGATAACGCACTGGCCGCTAGGTTGGCTCGGGATCTGATGACGATCCATGCGGTCGCGGACTCGGCCATCGGTCCCACGTTCATTCCAATCGAGGCGATACCGGAGTAAGGGCATGGCTGCATTCAGTACCGTGAGGACAGCGCGGAACCTGCCGGTATTGCCGGCAACGGCCTTCGGGAGCTTGGACAGTGAGCCGCTTTTAATCACCGCACTGACCGAACCGAACATCCAGGAGCTCGCCACTACGCGGAGGGTTTCCGCCGACCTGGTGGAGCGTGCCGTTGCGGCCGGAGATGCATGGCCGAAGGTGGCGAGGGACCTGGCCCATGGAAAACCCGAGATCCTCGAGCAGCTGACCCGGTTGTACGCGTCCACATACCGCGTCGGAGACAACCCGTTCCACATCGTTGACGTCGTGCCGGACGGCCCCGTGCTGAGCGGCCGTCCCTTCCAGCTCCGGGTGGAATACGCCAACGCGGCGGAAGCCCCGGCGGTCCTCGCGCGTGTCCGGGTCGGTTGGGCCGGGGAGACGTTCACCGTCGAGCAGGTGCTGGACGAGCGGGGCGGTGAAGGGCGGGTCGGAATCGATTTTGACGACGAGCGCACGCTTCCGGTGGGCCAGGCACAGTTCGACGTGCGGCTCTACCGTGCGGACGGATCGTCATCCGCCTTCACCCGCTCGGTCTTCGTCCTGCCCTCCAACCCGCTCGCCCTGAGCCTCTCGCCAGCCGGCGCCAGGGTGACGGGCACGTGGAGCGCGAGAGGCGACTACCTCCCTGGAACCGACGCTTTCCTCACCGAGGTGGAGTTGACCATCTCCAACGGGGACGCACTGGGCGTGGGGATGCGCCGCCGGGTGGAGTGGGAATTTTGGGATGGTGGCGTCGGCGGGACGCTCGTGGAGAGTGGCGCTTTTGACTGGCCGTCGGTCATCACAGTAGGCGCCAACGGCGTCTGGCGCGGCTTCCTCTCCTTCACGTCCCCGCGCGGCAGCGGCGTCTTCAACAACTACGAACGCAAGGAGGACCTGCTGTTGGTCCTGCGGCTAGTGGCCTCTGACGGCCGTGTCATTTCGGGACAAATCACCTCGCGGGTCATGCTGGCGCTTGGCATCAACATCATCAAAGTAGGCAACTTCGGCACCCAGGAGCATGTGGACCTCTACGCTGCGGTGGACGCGCTGCGGCAGATCCTGGAACGCCGCGACATCACGCTGCGCGGCGTGAACCGGCACATCCTCTCCGACACTCTGGCGGGTGGCTACACCATCCTGGACAGCGAGGACGAGTTCCGGGACATGCTGGAAGACTGGTCGGTGCCCAACGACTTCGTGGACATCTACGTGGTGCGGCAGGTCAACTGGGGCGGCTTCAACGGCTACGCCGGCGACGAGCCGGGCCCGAACACCAAGGGTGGACGCACGGACGGCGTAGCAGCGGACCGCACCGGATTTACCGACGCCTCCGGCACACCGCGGCTCAATGTGGGCATCCTCTCCCAGCTCATCGGCCACGAGATCGGCCATTATCTGGGACTCCCGCACCAGGAAACAACGGACAATCTGATGCGCAGCAACACCGGGGACAGAGGACCTGTCCTGGATTACGACCAGTACCGTAAAGCCTTCCCGCACGGCTACCTGGTCTTTACCTAGGAGGAACCGAGCATGGCCAATGAAGCATTGCTGCCGCCGGAACCGCCCGCGGTCGAGATACCCGGCGGTTCGTCGAGACCGGACCTCTTGGCCGTCGAAGTCGATGAACGGGTCCGGCACCGCATCGACCTGGAGGACCGGCTGATGTCCGCCACCTGCGGGATGGACGGGCAGGGGCGCCGGTGGGATGCCGGGGACCTGGACATGCTCCAAATCATGGTGCGGGAGCGCCTCGACCCGGGGCTCGCGCCGGTGCGGCGGCAGGCGGTTGCCGCGCTCGGCGACCTGGTCAAGCACGGGGAGGCGGACGACGACGCCGTCCGTCACCTCCGCGAGCTGGCTGTGTCCGTGCTGGAGCACGAGGCCTTCCGCGTCGCGGCGCTGTCCGGGTTACCGGAGGATCTCGGCCGGCAACTTGCCGGGCAACTGGTACAGGACCCGTCCCCGCTGGTCCAAGAATGGGCACGGAGAGTGCTCGGCGAGGAACCCGAACGGCGCGGTGTTCCGGGATTTGTTCAAGTGGATACGGAACACCTCCCCGGCGGAGACGGTCTCGGCGGCAGACTTCACCGGCACCACGACTGCTGCTGCGACTGAACGTGGCTGTCCGTAGACGGACCGGGTGAAGGTGATGCGGTGCTGACTGCCAGGTGGCGCAGCGAGACCAGGGCGCTCGAAAGCCTGCGCGTCAGCATGCATCTCGTCTCGCGGCATGTCCGGCTGAAAGACAGCAGGGCAACATTGCAGCCGCGCTTTGGGCGTTCGAAAGGTATCAAGCGAAATTGAAGGAGGACGTGGCCTTGTGCCATCGGAGGCCATTCGGCGTCTCGTTGCGGACATTTCGTCACAACCTGGCCGCAAACAAATGAGAGATTACCGCTAATGCGTGCGCCGCCATAGTCGGCGGTGACGATCTTGCAGAGCAGACTAAGGCAGCCATGCGAAACATCAAGACCGCCCTCGATGCCATCGGGGCTTCCTGGGAAGACGTGTACCGACGCACCATTTACACCCTGCAGCCCACGCAATATGAAACGATCACGGCCGCTATCGAGGAGGTGCAGGGCTCTTCGGACCATCCGGCCCAGACGATTGTCGGCGTCACCTGCCTCGCACTGGACGGCTTGCTGATCGAAATCGAGACCACCGTCGTCCTGCCCGAATAGCAGGCTCAGGTGGCGCCCAATGCTGTCAGGTCATGGCCAAGGCGAAAGGCCAGCGTCTCGACCGGGAATTTTCGCTCGGGGCCGGCGTTGGGTCTGAGTATGAAAGCAATCGTGTACCGTGCCACCGGCGATCCGTCTGTCCTCGAGCTCGTCGACCGCGAGGTCCGCGACCCGGGGCTCGGGGAGGTGCGCGTGCGGATAGTGGTCTCCGCGGTGAACCCCACCGACTGGAAGTCTCGCCGCGGCGCCAGGCCGGGCGAGCCCTTGCCCTTCGCAGAGGTCGTGCCGAACCAAGACGGCGCCGGAGTGGTGGACGCCGTCGGACCCGGCGTCGAGCATCTCCACGTCGGTGACAGGGTCTGGCTGGCCTTGGCAGCCTACCAGCGCGCCGATGGCGGGACAGCGCAGGAGTTCACCGTCCTGCCGGCTGAGCGGGTGTTTCCGCTGCCGGAGAACGCCGGGTTCGACCTCGGCGCAAGCCTGGGCGTTCCCGCGGTCACCGCCCACCGGGCCCTGACCATCGCCGAGGACGGCCCGCGGCGACTGCACCCGGGAGCCTTGGGCGGCAAAGTAGTTCTCGTCGCTGGAGGGGCCGGCGCCGTAGGCCACGCGGCGATCCAGCTCGCCAAGTGGGCCGGCGCCGTTGTGATCACGACCGTGAGCGGACCGGCGAAGGCGGAGCTGGTCACCGCAGCCGGCGCCGATCACGTCATCAATTACCGGGAAACCCACGCGGCCGCGGAGATCCGCCGGATCGCGCCCGAGGGTGTCGACCAGATCGTGGAGGTGGCACCCGCGCAGAACGCGGAACTCGACCTGGCTGTGATCCGCAACCGCGGCTCCATCGCGGTCTACGCCAACAACGGCGGCGATCAGGTGACCCTGGACGTGCGCAGGCACTTCAGCCTCAACGTCCGCTACCAGTTCGTGTTGCTCTACACCGTTGGCACGGCGGCGGTGCACGCCGCCGCCGAGGACATCAATGCGGCCATTGCCGACGGCGCCCTTCCGGTCGGAGAAGCCGCAGGCCTGCCGCTGCATCGCGTTGACCTGGCTGATACGGCTGCGGCCCACGCGGCGGTGGAAGAGAGCATCGTCGGCAAAGTGCTGATTGATGTGTCAGCCGGTTAGGCGATAACGCTTCCGTAGCCGGACCTTTCCTGCCGTGCCGCGGGCGTTCAACTGACGGGAAGCTCTCCTGCGAACAGGGGTGAAATCCGGGATTGCCCAGGGTCCGATTCAGGGGATTCCCCGATCCTTTTGGACTATTAACCGCCCTATTCTGAACGCCGTGACCACAGCAACCGTTATCCGGCATCCCCGTTCTTCGTTCCTCCGCCGCAACTGGCATCACCTGTCCGCGCCAGCCAGAGTCCTCGTCGCCGTCGGCCTGATCATGGCCGCCTCTGCCGTATTCCATACCGTGGTGTTCCTGCAGTCAGGCACTGCTTGGGAAGGCCCGGTCTCGTGGCGCAAGCCGATCACCTTTGGCTTGTCCCTGGCACTCACCGCCATCACGCTCGCCCTCATCGAATCCTGCCTGCGGTTGCGCCCGTTGGCCTCGTGGCTCCTGCTCGGCACTCTCAGCGTCGCGTTTGTGGTCGAGGCCGTGCTGGTGACCATGCAGGCCTGGCGCGGGGTACCCTCGCATTTCAACACCGCCACACCCTTTGACGCCATGGTCTTCTCAGCCATGGGCATGACCGTCATGGTCATCGTTGTCGTGGTCATCAGCCTGGCGATCCTGAGTTTCACTTCAGCCAAACCCGGTGGGCCCGGCCTCACGCTGTCCATCCGGGCCGGCATGGTGCTGCTCGTCGCGGGACAGGTCCTCGGCGCGGCGATCATCAGCGTTGGCGAAGCAGCCGTCGTGTCTGGCAACGAGGCAGCAGTCTTTGGCCCGGAAGGTGTCGTCCTTGGTGCCGCCGGCATTCTCAAATCACCACATGGCATCGCCTTGCATGCCATCGACCAAAGGCCGCGAACACTGTTGTCGTCAGGCCCGAACACCCTGCCGCCTGCACTGCAGCCGGACTAGGATGGCCCCAAATCGAAGGGCGTCCCGAAACGAGCGGAGAACGAGCGATGGATCAGCAGGCGACGGCAGCCCCCGAAACCGGGTACGCCCCTGTCAACGGAATGCAGATGTACTACGAGCTGCATGGTGCCGGCGGCACGCCGCTGCTGTTATTACATGGCGGGCTGTTCGATATCGAGCAGCAATTTGGCGCCTTGCTCCCGGGTCTGTCGGCGGGCCGCCGGGTCATCGCGACGGACTTCCAAGGTCACGGTCGAACCAACGACATCGACCGTCCACTGAACACCCGAGACCTCGCCTCCGACATCGTTGGACTCCTTGAACATCTGGACGTCCGGGAGGTGGATATCTTCGGATTCAGCGTCGGCGGCGCGGTGGCACTGCATCTGGCAGTCAACCGCCCGGACCTGATCCGGAAACTCATCGTCTCGTCCGTGTCATTCCGGCCCGACGGCGATCGGGGCGAAAACGCCGAAGCGGTCGCCGCAATGACCGTGGACATGATTGCCGGCACCCCTATGGAAGAGCGCTATCTGTCGGTGTCGCCGCACCCCGACCACGAGCATTTGCAGGGACTCCTGGACAAACTCGGGCGCTACGACGCGGGCACTACCGGATGGACTGATGATGAGATCCGGGGCATCGCGGCCCCCACCCTGATCACTGTCGGCGATTGCGACATGGTCAAGCTCGAGCACGCGGTGCGGTTCCTGCAGTTGCGCGGGGGAGACGTGAACGGCGACTTTGAGGGCGTACCGGCGTCACAGCTCGCGGTGTTTCCCGGCACGACACATTTCTTCGGGCTCGCGAAGACAGGTCTGGTGCAGGAAGTCGTGAACACCTTTCTGGAACCGCCGCTGCCTTCCGGGTGGCAGGACCGCTGACAGCTAGCGGCTGCTCACCTGACCGAACAGCTTCGCGATGGGGGCGAGCACGAGCGGGCGGGCGGCGTACCACCCGGCTGCCGTGACGGCGATGGCGGCCGCGAAGAGCCAGAACCCGGTCCAGTTCACCTCGTCGGTGCCGCCGAACATGTGGTTCAGGTTGCGCAGCGCACCGGTCGAGAACACCAGGAACACGTGGATGAGAATGAACAGCACGAAAAACAGCATCGTCGGGAAGTGGACCGCGCGCGCAGCCTCCACCGGGTAGATCCTGTTCAGCGTCTTCGCGTTCTTCGGCCAGAACTCGCTCATGCGCACACCCGTGAGCGCCGCCAGCGGGGCCGCGATGAACACCACGAGGAAGTACATGAGCTGCTGCAGGCTGTTGTAGTTCACCCAGCCGTTCTCCACGGGCCATTCGAGTGTCATGTACTGCAGGAGCGCGGAGAGCGCATTCGGGAACACCTCCCAGCTGGTCGGCACGATGCGCATCCAGTGGCCGGAGGCAAACAGCAGGACCACAAAGATAAGACCGTTGGCCAGCCACAAGATGTCGAGCGACTGGTGCAGCCACAGGTTGATGCTGATCTTCTTGCCACCGCCCTTCGGCGTCCAGAACGCAGGCGGCTTCTGCTGGGTGCGCACCTGGTAGCCGGAGCGAATGATGAGCACCATCAGGAAGAAATTCAGGAAGTGTGTCCACTGCGCCCACCACGGGAAGCCCGGCTCGGTGGCCTCGGGCAGGTGGTACTCGCCGGGGTACCTCTCGAGGAACTCCGGCACGCCCGGCAGTGTCGTCACACCGCGCGCGGCGAGCACAAGGATCGCTGCGGCGGCCACGGCGCCGACGGCGAGGAGCACCACACGCCTAATCCACTGGCCCAGGGTGCGCGACCCGTAGAGCCTTGCTTCGGCCTTCGGCCTCGCGGGCTGTGCAGGGGCGACGGACGGTGCCGCCGACGGCGGGGCGGCGGCGGGCGGGGCGGCAGGCACCGCGGGCGCGCCCGCGGTGCCCGGCGGCTCCGCCTCGGCAACGGTCTCCACCACGCTGGCGGTCGGCGTCGTGGTCGGGGCCGGGGTGGTGTCTTCGGAAGTGGCCTGCACGGCAGTGGCGGCAGCGGCCGCCGGAGCAAAGCCGGCCGGCGGCCACGGTTCACCGCCGGGGACGCGGGGAAGCCCGCGGCGAAGCGAAGTGGTTCCCGGCGTCGGTGCGGCGGGTGCGGTGTCCGGAGCAGCGGCAGGCGGCACGGTTGCCGGCACGTCTTGCGCAGCGGCATTTACGGCGGCGGCCGGCGTCGGCGTCTCAGCGGCGGCCGGCGTCGGCAACTCAGCTGCGGCCGGCGTCGGCGTGGAGACCGCGGCGGGAGCCCCGGAAAGTGCCCCTGCCAGAGCCCCGGAGGGAGCCGCCGCCGACATCGGAGCCACGCCCGCGGGCGGCCAGGGCTCGCCGCCCGGCACGCGCGGCAGGCCACGGCGAAGCGGCCGCGGCACCGCGGTGCCAGAGATCACGGCAGGGACCGGTGCGGACACCGCCGTCGTACCCGGTGCCGTTTCCAGGGCAGCGGCGGGAGCAGCGAGGGCGGAGGGAGCAGCGGGGGCGGAGGGGGCGGCGGCCGCTTCCGCGGCGGTGACCGGTTCCACCCCGGAAACAGACTCAGACGGGGCTCCTGCCGTGACGCTGCGTGCGGGCGCCTCGCCTGCCGGAGGCCAGGGGTCACCGCCTTCGACGCGGGGCAGGCCCCGCCGGATGGACCGAGACTGAGCTGCCATCACTACTTCCTCCGGGCCTCAAGGGCGCTGATCAGCTGGGGTACAACCGTGAAGAGGTCGCCCACCACCCCGAAGTCGGCGATCTCGAAGATCGGCGCGTCTCCGTCCTTGTTGATGGCGACGATCGTCTTCGCGGTCTGCATGCCGGCCCGGTGCTGGATCGCGCCGGAGATGCCCAGCGCGATGTACAGCTGTGATGACACGGAAACGCCGGTCTGGCCGACCTGATGCGATTGAGGGATGTAGCCGGCATCCACCGCGGCACGCGAAGCACCAACGGCGGCACCGAGGGTATCGGCGAGCTGTTCAACGAGGGCGAACTGTTCCTCCGACCCGAGGCCGCGGCCGCCCGCGACAACCTTCGCGGCGCCACGCAGCTCCGGCCGCGAGGTGGCAACAACTTCTTCGTCGAACGAGTCGATCCGCGCGGCCGGCTTCCCGGAGGGCGTCACCGCCAGGGTCTCCGACGCCGGCGGCTGGGCCGCTGCGCGCGCCTCGATGGAGCCCTGTCGGACCGTGATGACGGGCGCCCCGAACGTGGACGTTGACGTCACGTTGTAGGCGCCGCCGTAGACGGAGTGGTGTGCCACGACGCCCTCGTCGTCACGTGAGACGCCGATCGCATCGACGGAAACCGCTGCTTGCGAGCGGGCGGCGTAGCGGCCGGCAAGGTCGCGCCCGTTCAGGGAATGCGATATCAGGATCGCGTCCGGCTGCACCTGCTCGGCGGCGGCGGCAAGGGCGTCAACGCCCTGCACGCCGAGCGCGGAAGGATCCGGAGTCTCGGCGATCAGTACGTGCGCGGCACCGGAGGCCGCGGCCTCCGCGGCGGCGGCGCTCCCGGCGCCGGGGGAGGCGAGCACCAGGGCAATTGGCGTGCCGGCTGCGGCGGCAGCGCCGAAGAGTCCGGGGGCTGCCTTCTCGAGTTCACCGGAAGCCTGGGTTTCGACGACGACGAGGATGGCGTCACGAGGGAATTCAGTCATGTCGTTGTTCCTTACGCCAGTCGGTTTTCGATGAGGAAGTCAGCGAGCTTCTCGCCGGCATCACCCTCGTCAATGATCTTGACGCCCGCCGCGCGCGGGGGCTTCTCTGCCACGGTCAGCATGATCGAACGCGCCGTGTCCGGGTTGTCGGCCGTGACCCCGAGGTCTGCGAGGGTCAGTACCTCGACGGGCTTCTTCTTCGCGGCCATAATGCCTTTGAAGTTCGGGAAGCGCGGCCCGGGGAGCGCCTCGGTAATGGAAATTACCGCGGGCAGGGTCGCTGATACCTGCTGCACGCCGGATTCAACGGGCCGGGAGCCGGACACCTCGCCGTCGCTGATCTGTACGGAGCTGAGGCCGCTGGCAAGCGGCACATCAAGCAATTCTGCAAGCATGGCGGGAATCATGCCGCCGGATCCGTCGGTGGAGACGTTGCCGGTGATCACAAGGTCAAACTCCACGCGACGGATCGCGGCGGCGAGGGTTTCGGCGGTGAGCCCAAGATCCGCACCCCGGAGCGCCTCGTCGGAGATGTGGGTGGCGCTGCCCGCGCCCATGGCGAGCCCCTTGCGTATTGTTGCGGTGGCACCCTCGGGGGCCAGGGATAGGACTGTGACCTCCGTGCCCGCGTTCGCGTCGGCGTATGTCAGTGCCAGCTCCAACGCCCGCTCACCGATCTCATCAATGACTGCCTCGCTGGCTTCCCGGTCGGCCAGGCCTGTTTCAAGGTTCAGTTTTCGGTCCCCGTACGTGTCGGGGACCTCCTTGACTAGGACGATAATCTTCATCGATGGCTCTTCCTGTGGCGGGCTTGTCTCAATAGGGGAGACATGGGATCTCCAATGAGTCTACGAAAGTGCAGCCCTTCCTGGCGCACAGAGCCCGTGTCGTGACGTGAAGTAACTGATCCTGGTCCTGGCGGTGCCCGTGTCGAAGGTCGTCAGGGACATGGCGGCTTTACGAAGCAGAGGACGGCGTTGCGGATTAGATTGGTGGTTGTTTCTCGTGCCTCGCGGACGCATCAGCACCCCCTAATGTGCCGTTCTGGCGTGCCGGATTTCGTTATAGACCAGTTATGGTCCTGTCTCTGAAAAAGCTCCGACACAGCAATTATTACCGTCTAGTCTTTGCCTCATGCCGCTGGTCCCGATATGTGGGCTGTTCAGGGGCAGACGCTGCGCTATTACGCGCCTTTCAGGGGGAAATAGAAACCTGACGTCCAAACGCTTAAGACTCTGTAGTGCCGTGACTATGGCCGGTCTGACTCTCAGTCTTGTGCTTTCAGCCTGTGGTGCCCAGCCGGCAAAGAATGTGACAGCGCAGAGTGCGGCCCCCAGTCTGAGCGCCTCTGCGACAGCTTCTCCCAGCACCGACGTGCCTTCCCCTGAAGTCCCCGCCCCGCCAGCTGCGCCAGCCGCGCCGGTCCAGCCAGCTCTAAAAACCTTCACATTTGCCGATGGACACATCTCCTTCTCCTACCCGGATTCCTGGTCAGTCAGGACGCAGCGGGGGCCGGGCCAGGAGGGCCATCCCTGGCAGCCCGTTGAAGCGATCGTCTCGGACCGCACCGGCGCCGACCTCTTCAGCGTCTCAAGCGGCGCAAATGGCATCGGCTGCTCGGCGGGACCCGTGAACCGTACGGTGTTCGATAAGGCACCCGCCCCCGGAATGCGCGAAGTTGACGGCACCGCGCCGATGTTCGGATTTATTGTGGAAAGGAGTGGCGGCGATGACTCGTACTTCATGGCGGTCATGAACCCCCGCAATCTGGAGGAAGGGGACGTCTCGTCGCAATGCACGTTACTCAAAATGGGAAACGGCGCCGCGCAGAACCGGGTCATCTTCAACCAGTCGGTCTACCCCAACCCAGTGCCGGGTTTCCTGAGCCGCCAAGCGGCGAAATCGTGGATGGCCACCGGGCAGTACGCGCAGCTCAAGGCCCTGATGCTGAGCCTGAAGTACTCCTAGCGGTCCTCTCAAAGTGACGACACCGCTGCTGACAGGGAGGGGGCGGTCAGGGACTTCGTGCGGCGTCGGCAGCGACCTGCGCGATGTGGCCTGGTGTTGTCAGGACCCAGGCCGCTCCGGCCACTCTTTGCCCGCCCGTGGGTCGTCGTCGGCGATGAGCTCCTCCTGTGGCGGACGCTCCGCTTCGGAACGTGCTGGAGGTTCACCCGCACCCGTTACCAGAGCGAACTCGGTCCGCGCATCCCGTCGACGGGTACGTCGGCGGGATGCAGGACCGGGACGAGGTCCGCATGCCGGGATGTGCAGTGTCCCGACCGCGTCGTAGATGCCGGCCTGGGGGTCGCCTACGCGCCCGAGCACCGTACGCGCCGTGAACAGTTCAGGCCGGGGTCTTCGACGGGTTCATTCCGCCACGCTGGCAGCGATCGGATGTCCCAGCCAGACCGGCCGCGCTGAAACTACCCGGGTAGTCACCCAGGCCCCGAATAGTCCACCCGGTCAGGTGGTTGCGGGCCACTCCGGCTGCTGAGCCACACTGAGACCAGTCCTCAATGTGGCTTGGATCACAGTCGCAGGTTGAGGAATTCGCCGCTGGTGTCACCGCGCCTCAACATACAAAGGAGTATCAATGGAACGGCTCATTAACATCGACAACGGTGGGACGCTGACCGATATCTGTGTCTGGGACGGTGAGAATTTTTCGTTCACGAAGACACTCACAACGCCCTTTGACCTCTCCCAGTGTCTCTTCGATGGCATGGCCAAAGCGTCCACGGAGATCTTCGGCGAAGAGGATCTCCCAGGGCTGCTGCACTCAACCCGCCACATCCGGTACTCCACCACCCAGGGAACCAATGCGCTCGTGGAGCGCAAGGGTCCCCGGATCGGCATCCTCACAGACAGCCCCACGCTGTCCGGCGAACTCCGCGACGGGGAGGCGGCAGCTGCGTTGTTCGAAGACCTCGTCGGGCCCCGGGTGGCAGTTATCAACGCTGACCAGGACGTGGAGGAGCTCACCCAGGAAATTGTCAAGCATGTCAACCGGCTGACCACCGACGGCGCCGCACGGCTTGTCATCGCCATGGCGGACCGCAACAAGGAGAAGGCCGTCAAAGGCGTCCTGCTCCGGAAGTTCCCCCGCCATCTGCTGGGCTCGGTTCCCATGTTGTTCTCCTGGGAATTCACGCCCGACACCGTCCGGGCCCGCCGCGTGTGGTCCGGAATCATCAACTCGTTCCTGCACCCCACCATGGAAAGGTTCCTCTATAGCACCGAGCACCGGCTGCGGGATCACAAGGTCAAGAACCCGCTGCTCATCTACCGCAATGACGGAGCGTCATCGCGGGTGGCCAAGTCCGTGGCGTTGAAGACCTACTCTTCCGGCCCCCGCGGCGGGCTGGAAGGAACCAAAGCCCTCTCGGAAGCCTACGGACTCGCGCACGTTCTGATGATCGACGTCGGCGGCACCACCACGGACGTCGGCTCGGTCAAGAACTCGACCATCTCGACGGACCGCAGAGGCTCCATTCAGGGCGTCCCGGTGTCGTTCGAGATGAGTAACGTCCACTCCAGCGGCGTGGGAGGCAGTTCCGTCATCGCCGTTCGCGACGGCGTTATAACCGTCGGCCCCGAAAGCGTCGGAGCCGCACCCGGTCCTGCTTGTTTTGGTTTTGGGGGCAAGCAGGCCACCATCACGGACGTCAATCTGCTGCTCGGCGTGCTCGATCCGGACACGTACCTCGATGGAGGCTTCAGCCTTGACGCTGAACGCTCCCGCGCAGTCATCACCGAAGTCATTGCAGAACCTCTGGGGATCACCCTGAATGACGCCCTGATCCGGATGGAGGCCGCCTACTTCCACCGCATGTCGCAGTCCTTCGCCGCCGACGTAGGGGCCGCGGACGCCACAACAGTTGCTGCGTTCGGAGGTGCCGGACCGATGAGCGCCTGTGGTGCCGCGCGGATCGCCGGCGTACGCCGTGTCCTGGTGCCCAAGATGGCCGCGGTCTTCTCAGCCTTCGGAATCGGTTTTTCGGACATTGCGCAGACTTATGAGGCGAATGTCGCGGGAATGGACGCGCAAGACTTCGCCGCGACCAGGGCGACGCTGCTGGCCCGGGCCACACGGGACATGTTCCAGGAGGGCCACGAAATTGACGAATGCCGGCTCGAATGGAACGTGGTGCTGGAGGACGCCGAAGGCCAGCTCATTTCCGAGCTGCCCTACCTGGCTTCCGATCCGCAGCCCGGCAGCAGCGACCACAACACCATGCTGACCCTGACCGCCCGGTACGAACTGCCGCACGCATCGATCAGGCGGGCCGAATCCGTGGCCAAGACGCCCGCCGTCGCCGCCTCCACCCGAAAGGTCCGCTCCGCCGTGGACAAGGTGGACGAGGTGCAGGTCTTTGACCTGGACAGCCAGAGGGCCGGGGCATCGGCGTCGGGCCCCGCAATCGTCGAAGGTCCCTACTTCACGGCCCGGGTGCCGCATGGCTGGGTTTTCGACGTGACGGTCTCCGGTGACCTCATGCTCACAGACACACTCCAGCACTGACCCCCACAACCAGCCAGAAAACAGGTGAGACACGCTATGCGAATTCCAATGACGGAATATCTGATCATCGACCTCGACACCGAGCGGTGGAACTGCAAGGTATGCAACCAGGACCTCGGCGAGGCCCGTGGCAACTACAAGGAGGGGACCCTGGTCTACGACCGGGACCCCACGGAAATCCACCAGTCGATCCTGGACCCGGAAAAGTACGAATTCACGTTCGCCCCGGACCCCACCTTCTGCCGGATTCTCGAGTTCTACTGCCCGGGCTGCGGAACGCAGCTGGAAACGGAGTATGTACCGCCAGGACACCCGCCCACGGTGGACATGCTCTGGGACATCGACTCGCTCCGCGAAACATGGATCAAGCGCGGCACCAAGCCGGAGGTCGTCATCAACTACGGACCCGGCGAAGAGGCGGTTGCCGATTTCACCCCGGCCCTCGGCTCCTACAACACCCACAACCATTCCCCCCATTCGTTCAGCTAGTACTTGGAATAAAGGAGACCACTGGTCATGAAACGAATCTCCGTCGACATCGGCGGCACATTTACCGACTGCTTTTTTGCCTGGGAAAACCAGTACGTTGAAGCAAAGGCGCTGACAACGCACCACAACCTCGCCCAAGGCTTCAATGAAGCACTCGACCTCGCCTGCTCACGCGCCGGCCTGGACCGGGATCTCGTCCTGAAGGAAGTCGATTCGGTCCGCTACGCCACGACGCTCGGCACAAACGCCCTGATCGAAGGCAAAGGCCCACGGGTGGGGGCCCTGGTCACCCACGGCTTCGAAGACACCATCCCGCTGTCCCGCGGCCGCGGCTACGGCGAAGGACTGGACCCTTCCAAGCAGCAGAACATGCCTGATGCCACCCGTCCTGATCCGCTCGTGCCCCGCGCCCTGATCCGGTCGGTGAAGGAGCGAATCAATTCCGCCGGCAAGGTGGTCGTGTCCCTGATGGAGGACGACGTCCGCATCCAGGTGCGCGAACTCGTGGACGCCGGAGCGGAAGCGATCGTGGTCTCCCTGGTCAACTCGACCGAGAACCCGGTCCACGAGCAGCAGATCCTGGAAATCATCCTGGACGAGTACCCGGCCCACGAGCTCGGGGCCATCCCCGTCCTATTGGGAAGCCAAGTGTCGGGCCGAAAAGGCGAATACGTCCGGGCAACGTCGACGATCGTCGACGCGTTCCTGCACGAGATCATGTTCCACGCGCTGGGCCAGCTCTCCAACAACCTGCGTGCGTCCGGTTACGACAAGCCCATGCTGGTCATCCACAACTCGGGCGGTATGGCGCAGTCCAACTCGACGGACGCCCTGCAGACCATCCACTCCGGCCCCATCGCCGGTGTGGGCGCTGCCCAGCACCTGGCCGCCAGCACCGGCCTGGGAAACGTGATTTCGACGGACATGGGCGGCACGTCCTTCGACATCGGCCTGGTCCCGGAAGGCGGAGTCAAGCACTACGACTTCCAGCCGACCATCGGTCGCTGGCTGGTATCAGTGCCCATGATCCACCTGTTGACGCTGGGTGCGGGAGGCGGTTCGATCGCCAGTTATGACCGCATCCACCACGCGGTGCAGATCGGGCCGGAATCCGCAGGCTCCGATCCGGGCCCTGCGTGCTACGACCGCGGCGGCCTCCGCCCCACGGTGACGGACGCCGACCTGGTCCTGGGGTACCTGGATCCGGACAACTACGCCAACGGCTACATCAAGCTGAACAAAAAGCGTTCGGTGTACGCCATCGACGAGGTTCTCGCCGATGACCTGGACATGGATACCATCCAGGTCGCCAAGATCATCAAGAATGCGGTCGACGAGCAGATGGCGATCGGAATGGCCAAGGAGCTGCGGGTCCGGGGATACCTTCCGGAAGACTTCACCATGCTGGCCTACGGCGGCAACGGCCCCCTGCACGCCTGCGGCATTGCCGATCACGCCGGCATCCGCAGAATCCTCGCCCCGCCGTTCTCCTCGGTATTCTCGGCCTGCGGCGCCGGCAACATGAAGCCCCTCCACATCCATGAGCGCGGCTCCCACGTGGTCCTTTACAACCCCACGGACCGCGGCCTCTACCAGAGCTACGACGAGCTGAACAATGTCATCCAGGAGCTGGAAGCCAAGGGCAAGGAAGACCTGATCCGCCAGGGGTACGACGCCGCCGACATCCGCTACAGCCTCGAAATGGACATGCGCTACGGCAACCAGCTCGTGACCACAGCCGTCGTTTTCGACATCAACAGGGTGAACGGCGTCGCCGATGTGCTGCACCTGATCCGGACGTTCTCGGACATCTATGGGAAGCGCTACGGCTCCGGCAGCCAGGCTCCCGAGGCCGGCATCCGGGCGCAGACCGTGCGGGTGTCGTCCTATGTGGACGGGGACGTGGTCAAGTTCGATTCGATCGACTCCGGACACGACAGGACCATGCCCCGCCCGGTCGGCACCCGGCAGGTCCACTTCGTGAAAATTGACGGAGCAGTGGACACCCCGGTGTACGACGCCGAGGCCCTCCACCATCAACATGTCATCCACGGCCCGGCCATCGTCACCACGGAAAACACCACGTATCTGGTTGAACCGGGATGGCGCCTGGAACCAACATCTCAGGGCGCCGTGTGGTTCCTCAAAGACTGATCCCGTGCCCCACGGATCCACATCCAGACCTTCCAGCGAATTCCATTGAAGGAGCTCAACAGCAATGACGCTTACAGCAAATGAAAACAGCACAGCCGGAGATCCAGCCGACGACGCTTCCCAGCCGCTGACTGCCCAGGAGCAGCAGTGGGTGGACCAGTTTATGGACGAAACGACCCTCTTTCTCGGCCCGGACCCGGCCATCATGCGAAGCCACCAGATCACCTCCCGCTCCGCCTACGAGGAGGAGTGCATCTCCAAGGGCGTGGACCCCATCAAGGTGGACCGCATCCGCAAGCGCCTTGCCGGTGCCCTCGACGAGGGCTACGAAATGTGCGAGGCCATGGGTGCCGCTCCCGGCGCCAAATGGGGGGACCTGACGACGGCGATTTACACCGCCGAGGGCGATGTCACCTACCTGTCATGCCACGGCGTGATCGCGTTCTCGGCGATCCTGCACCACCCGATCCGCTACATCATGAAGTACTGGAAGGACGAGCCGACAGTGGGGATCAACCCCGGCGACGGATTCATCCACAACGATGCCCGGTACGGAAACGTCCACAACACGGACCAGTCCATGATCATGCCGATCTTCCGCGGGGGAAAGATCATCGCCTGGGTCGCCGCGACCATTCACGAAGGCGAGAACGGGGCCTGCGAGCCCGGCGGAATGCCGTCAGGCTCCGAAACCCCGTTCGACGACGGCCTCCGGATGTCCCCGTTCAAGATCGTCGAGAAGGGCGATCTGCGCCGGGACCTGCTGACGTTCCTGCAACACTCGGTCCGCGACCCCAAACTGCAACTGGCTGACCTCAAAGTCAAGATCGGCGCCGTCCAGCGCATCCAGGAACGCGTCGACAGCATCATCGACGAAGTGGGAGTGGAGACCTTCGTCGCTGCCCTGCGGGTCACCGTTGAAGACGTGGAACAGGAAGTCAAGCGCCGCATCAGTGAACTGCCGGACGGGACGGTGTCGTTCAACCAGTTCATGGACTCCACGCTCAAGGAGAACATCCTGATCAAGTTCGCCTGCAAGGTGACGGTCAAGGGCGACAAAATGACGGTGGACCTGAGGGGCACGGGCCCGGAAATCCTCAACCGGGCCATCAACTCCCCGCTGTGCTCGGTCAAATCGATGATGATGCAGGCCATCCTGGCGTTCTGGTGGCCTGACCTGCCCCGCTGTACTTCGGCGATGTCGCCCATCGACATCATCTCGGATGAGCACACCTGGGCCGACGCTGGTTACGATGCCCCGATGGGGCAGTCGCTTCAAGCCTCGTTCCGGGGATTCTCCGCCCTGCAGACAGCCTTTGCCAAGATGCAGTTCTCCAACCCGGAGAAGTTCTCCAATGTCCTGGCTCCGTGGTTCAACCAGATCAACACCTTCCTGTGGGGAGGCCTGACCCAGCACGGCGACCAGGTGGGAAACCTGTGCGCCGACCTCAACGGCATGGGCGGCGGTGCCAAGGCGTTCCGCGACGGTGAGGACGCCGTCTCACCGTTGTTCTGTGCCATGGCCGACACCGCTGAACAGGAAGTCATGGAAGAGGAAGTTCCCTTCATGCAGCTGGTCAGCAAGCGGATTGTCCGCGACAACCAGGGCTTCGGCAAAAACAGCGGCGGCATGGGCTACGAGATGATCGTTGCCGCCGAGGGAACCCCGATGTGGGGCTTCATGACCGTGACCTCGGGATCCAAGTTCTCCTCCGTCACGGGAATGTTCGGCGGCTACGGCTGCAGCACCACACCGCTGGCGATGGTCAAGGGCATCAACATCTACGACGTCATCCGCAAGGACTCCAGCAAATTCGATCTGTCCATGGAACGGATCATGAACGAACAGCCCTACGAGGGCGGCAAATACACCACGTCCCATATGGGGCTGCAGTTCGACGTCGCCAAGGACGGCGAAATGTACATGATCGCCCAGGGCTCCGGCGGCGGGTATGGCGACGTTCTGGAACGCGACCCGGAAGCGGTGGCCAAGGACCTGGAGCTGGGCCGCATTTCACCGAAGGTCGCCACCAGCATCTACGGCGTCGTCTGGAATCCCGAAACCTTCGTGGTGGACCAAGAGGCAACAACCCGGTTGCGCCACGACTCACGGCAGGCGCGGATCGCCCGCGGCAAGCCGTACAAGGAGTTCCTTGAGGGCTACGTAAAGACCGAACCCCCGAAGGACCTGCTCTACTACGGGTCCTGGGGCGACGATACGGAAGAGCTCACGGCCACCCACTTCACCAACAACGGGCCGGAACGGGTCAAAGCAACCATCGACAAGCTGCCGCTGATCATGCTTCCGGACCGCAGGGAAGTGAAGATCAGCGCACTGGAGGAGCGAATCCGCGAGCTCGAACTGAAGCACGGGGAAGTTGTCCACCGTAAGTCCTAGACCGTTGCGGAACGTCCCGGACCGGGACGCAGCAATTCAAGAACCCTTCAGCGCCGCATCCTCCCCAGTTCAGGACGGTGCGGCGCTGGAGGCATCTATCAGCCAAAAGTTTGGAGAAAGACGTCATGCCCACTTCCACTGCCACCACCCTCGACAACGTTGTTGCCTCCCCTCCGTCGGGGCGGCCGAAAGCTGTGGTGTTCGACCACCACGCGTACGCAGCGTCCGTGCTGCTTCGTGGCAGGCCCGTTCCCTGGGACAACGCCACTGCCTACGCGGCTTTCTTCGCCCAGGCGCAGGGGCTGCTCCGGCCGGACGTCGCGCTCCTGGACCTGAACCGGCTGTACGGTCATCTGACCGCCGGCAACACCGGGCTCGAGACCGCCATGGCGGCCAGGTCCCGGACGGGTTTCGCGCTGAGGACTTTGCTGGGCGACGACGACATCAACCGGGCGGTGCTGGACTTCGTCACAGTGTTCGCCAAAACAGCCCGCCAGCCCGTGGTGCTGCGCTTCCCGTCGCCGATGGCCTGGCTCATCGGAACCCACCACTTCTCGGGCGCGGACGACACCGGCGGCCTCGACGCCGACAACGCCGAGAATGCCTCCATGTACGTCGGCGACTGGCTGCGGGCGTTCGCGGGGCTGCCGATCGCGGGACTCCTGCTGGACAACCGGACGCCAGGCCGCGCCCCCCACAGCGTGCACGTTCCGCTGGAGGCCTACACTCCGATTGCCAATCTGGCCGGCAACTACCGTTGGACGCTGGGGCAGCTCGACGACGACCAGGCGCGCCTGCACGGGAGCGCTGCCGTGGGCGCCTATATTCCTGCAGCGTTCTGGTTGAGGCCGGGCGCCGATCTCCCCGCCGGGGATTTCTACCTGGCCGAGATCCCCAGCACCGCTTCACCGGAGGGCGTACTGGCCAGGCTGGAAACCCTGGGCTAACTTCCCTCCGGCTGCTTGGACGGGAGCAGGTGCCGGCGTCTGGCCTCCGTGACGCAGGCCCTCCGGTCACTGACCCCGAGGGTGTTGAACAGGCTCTTGAGATACCACTTGACGGTGTTGATGCCCAGATGCAGCTCCTGGGCGATTTCGCGGTTGGACCGTTCCTGTTCGACAAGGCGCAGGATCATCTGTTCGCGTTGCGACAAGCCCGGTTCCGGAACGGACAAGATGCCCGGGCCGGTGGCGGAAGCGGCCGGCTCTGCTGACCACCCGGCGTCGCGGTTGGTTCTGGCCTGGGAATCCAGCCGGATGAGGACACTGAGGAAACGCGGCAACTCGTGGCCACCCTCCCGGGCTGGCCCGCGCCGTAGCCCGGCCGAGATAGCACGGACCAGCTCCAGGCAGCTTGCGCCGCCGTCGAGCACGGGCCGGACCAGGCCCAGCCGCGAACACGTCTCCAGGGCCGGCCGGAGCGTCCTTTCGGCTTCCTCCCGGTTCCCCGCCTGTTCGAGCGCGCCCGCCAGCAGGATCCGGGCATGCAGTTCCGCCCTCGGCCCCAAATAGGCTTCCGCCCGCGCCAGCAGGTGGCGGGCGCCTCGCACCGTGTCCAGTGTGCCGGGGGAGTCCGTGCCGCTGCGTTCGGCGTCAGCCATGGCGGACCGCAGCTGCGTGGCGAGCAGGATCTGGTGCCTGGTCTCGGCCAGGCCTTCCAGCCGTGGTCCGGCGCTGTCCGCCGTGTCCTGGGCAACTGCCGCGCCCGAAAAATTACTGTGGTGGCCGGCGTCGATGGTCCGGGGGCTGATCGCCAACTGCACACGTTCGAAGTTCATGACGAGTCTGAGCCGGTCCAGTCCGAGACTGTCGGCCACCAGATCGCCTTCATCAAGTATTTCCCGGGCCCGTGGTGTGTCCCCCCGGAGTGCCTTGATTCTGGCCAGCGTGGCGTACGTGGACACCATGAAGTCCACCACCCCGCCTTCGGAACCCAGCTCGCGGGTTTCTTCGAGCAACTTTTCGGCCTTGTCGAGTTCGCCGCGTTCATAGAGGAGTTGGCCCATCATCGCTCCTGCCAGCCGCGCCGCGTGCGAGTATCGCCCCGCCTTGCGCCGGCCGAGTTCCACGGCCGCAGTAAAGTGCTGGTCGACGCTGCTCAGATCGAGCAGCGCGTAGGCGGCAAGACCCGCGAAACAGTGTCCGTACACACCACTGAACGGGCCCGAAGTGAGGCCGTGGAACTTCGCGGCCCAGCGTTGTTGCTCCAAAGCGAGAGGGTACTCGCCGTCGTGGATCTTCTTGAACGTAGAGACGTTCGCCGCCACTGAGACGATCCAGGGCCGGAGCCGGTCCGCCTGGGTGAAGCACTTCCCGTCCAGTTCATCCACGTGATTCACTCTGTCGCCGTACATGTCGATACAGCTCTGAACGACGAGCCCTTCGACACCCAGCTCAAAACGGTCATGGTCGGTCAGAGTGGCATCGGTGGGCATCACGGCTTCGGCCACGTCCAGGGCACTCTGCGCCGCTGCAGACTGGTGAAGCAGTGTATGGGCCCAGGCCACCGCCGTCTGGAGCCGGGCCTGCCCGGCCACGTGGCCAGCCGGGATCTTGCCGACGAGAGCCAACAGGGTCGACATGCTGGAGTGTTCCACCAGCCACATGGCACGGAATTCGACGATCTCCACCGCAAGCTCCACGTCCCCGGCGGCGAGGGCATGGTCCACAGCGTCGCTGGGAAAGCCGTTGTCCGAATACCAGCGGGCAGCGATCAGGTGCAGCTCCCTCGTCCGGCCCGGATAGTCGCGCTCCAGGCGGCGGCGCAGGTAGTCCTCAAACAGGTGGTGATAGCGGTACCAGGTGCCGTCCTCGTCGAGCGGCTGCAGGAAAAGATCCTGTGCCTGGATCTTCTCCAGCATCGCCTGGCCCAGTTCCACGCCCGAGAGGGCAGACGCCAGCCCCGCGCACAGCCGTTCCGGAACCGACGTCGTGAGCAGGAAATCCAGCGTTTCGGGATCGAGGGTGTCGAGGACGTTTTCGGCCAGATACTCACCAATGGACGCGTGCCTGCCGGAGAGCCGTTCGATCAGTTCCGAGGCCTCACGGTGGCCCCTGAGGGACAGCGAGACCAGCTGCAGCGCCGCGATCCAGCCCTCCGTCGTCCGGTGGAGACTGGCCACATCCCGCGCATCCAGATCGAGCCGATTGATGCCGACCAGGAAATCCTGGGATTCGTTTTCATCGAACCGCAGGGCGACCGCGTCCACTTCGAGTAGCTGGTCCCGCACCATCAGCCGGCCCAGTGGCAGGCCCGAGCGGGTGCGGCTGGTGATGATGAAGGACAGATGTGAGCCGCCGGCATCCAGCAGCCGTTCCACCACCGCCATGGTTCTGGGCTCCGTGACCAGGTGCCAGTCATCCAGGGTGATGACGATGTCCTGGCCGCCCTCATCGATGGCGTTGATGAGAGCCGGAACCACGTATCGCTCGGCGTCGTCGGGCCGCTCCTCCAGCAATTGCTGCAGTTCCTCATCGAGACCGGGACGGACTTTGCGGATTGCCTGAAGCAGATGGGAGAGGAACCAGATGGTGTTGTTATCGTCCCGGTCCAGGGACAACCAGACGGTAACGAGGCCCTGGGACGCAAGGCTTTCCATCCATTGGGCGGCCAGGGTCGACTTGCCAAAACCGGCCGGGGCGTGGATCAACGCGAGCCGCCGTTTCCGGTCCGAGTGGAGCATCTCGGTCAGCCGCGTGCGGTGGACCCACTGGCCAACAGGCTCGGGCGCGCGGAACTTGCTTGACGCACTGGGTGGTCCTGTCGGCATCCGCCACCTCCTTGTGGTCCGGCGGCCGCCGGGAATGCATTCGGCCCGCTGAAATCCTATGGGAACATCGGGGACAAAGACAGCTTCAAGATCGCCACATCCAGCATGCTTCTCGTCTTCGGATCCCGGTCTGGCGCGGACCACACACCCTGCCCCAGCCGTCAGGGGCCTCTATTCAGTCTGGACAGCAGGCCGGGTGGCCCGCAACTACCCTGCCGGGTGGTTTCTGCTGGCGTAGTCGACTACCCGGGTGGGCGTGGGCGGTATTTCTCCGGCGGGGTAACAGGCAGGGGCCCCTGCGGTCAGGCTGCCTGCCAGCTGACGGGGAGGGTCTTCAGCCCATAGACGATGGTGCTGTCCATCCGTTCAAGGTGCGCTCCCGGGGCGAGGGCCAGGCCGGGCAGCCGGGTCAGGGCCGCCTCCAGTGCGATCCTTGCTTCCAGTCTGGCCAGCGGGGCACCGAGGCAGAAGTGAATGCCGTGGCCGAAGGCCAGGTGCCGGATCTGCTCCCGGTCGATGTCGAACCGGGCAGGACGCTCGAACTGTCGCTCGTCGCGGTTCGCGGAGCCGATCCAGGCCACCAGCGGGGCGCCGGCCGGAATCTCAACGTCGCCCAGGGTTGTGTCGGCAACGGTCACCCGGTACATGGACTGGACGGGGGACCGGAAGCGGAGCACTTCTTCAATGGCCTGGGGGAGCAGTGACGGCTCGCTCGCGATCCGTTCGATTGTGCCAGGCACTTCAGTAAAGCAAAGGACTGCATTGCCGATCAGGTTGGTGGTTGTTTCATTGCCGGCGACGAGCAGCAGGGCGCAGAA
The DNA here is from genome assembly GCF_040547365.1 of Pseudarthrobacter sp. PvP090. Classification (NCBI taxonomy): domain Bacteria; kingdom Bacillati; phylum Actinomycetota; class Actinomycetes; order Micrococcales; family Micrococcaceae; genus Pseudarthrobacter; species Pseudarthrobacter sp. PvP090. The sequence continues at coordinate 1,431 of NZ_JBEPPO010000002.1, read as the reverse complement.
GCCCAGCAGTTCCTCAACACTCAGTTTCTGCCCGTCAATCTCGGCGGCGAGCAGGTTGCTGATCAAATCAGTGCCGGGCCGCCTCCGCCGCTGCTCGATCAGGTCCAGGAAGTACCCGGTCATTTCCATGTTCGTGGCGTGGTGTTCCTCGTTCGCCGCACCGGTCCGCGTCTGGCTCACGATGACATCGGACCACTGCTTGAAGCGGTCACGGTCAGCGGCGGGTATGCCCATGAGTTCAGAGATCACGATCACCGGCAGCGGGTACGCCAACTCCTCGATCAGGTCCGCTGTTCCTTGCGGGGCGATCCCCTCCAGCAGTTCGTCCGTGAGCTCTGAGATGCGGGGAGCCAGCGCGTCCACTGCTTTCGGCGTGAACGCCTGGGTCACCAGGGAGCGTAACTGCCGGTGCCGCGGGGGATCCGTGGTGATCAGGCTCGCCGCGAACAGCTGACCCGTCTCGGAGGGATCGTCGCCGCCCATCCGGGAGGAAAACCTGGCATGTTCGGACAGAACCCGCTGCACGTCGTCGTACCGGAAGACATGCCAACTTCCTGACTGCTCGTCGTGGAAGACGGGGGCGGCTTCCCGCATTCTCTCGTACTGGGGAAAAGGATCCAGCGGATGCTCATTGGCCGGGGCGAAGTCCATGGCTGGCCTCCCTGCTCAGCCCGGCGATCTATCGGCCTTGATGACCGTCGGGGCGTCGAATTGATGGACCCGTGGAACCCTGAGTTTATTCGACGCCCGCTGTGCGTGTCAGTAGGCAAAGTGTGGCGGCCACAGCTGCATTCGTTGGGCCGTGCCACCCGGCCTTTTCGGCCGTTGCTGTAGCTTCCCGTCTGCTTGCCGCTCAGATCCACTTCGGCGCGGCCGGGACCGCGCCGTTGGTGGCTGCGGGTCCGGTGGCGGTGACGCCGCCGTTGCCGCGGCCTGCGGCCCATTCGACGACGGCCGCCAGGGGTCCGGAGACCACCGTGGGGGACGCCGACGTCGTGTCCCCGAAGGTGAGGCCGCGGTCCGTTACCTTGACCACGAGCCCCGCGTCGGTGCCGCGGGTCTTCCAGGCGCCGGTGATGTCCGCCAGCAGCCGCTCCAGGACCGGGACCGGGATGTCCCGGAAGGCGGCGCCGTTGGCGAGGTCGACGGCGTGCATCCAGACTTCGCGGCTGCGCATCCAGACCGTTTCCGTGGCAGGCACTTCCCGGCCCTGGATCGTCCGCACTTTGTGGTGCCAGGCGTGCGCGGGCAGGTCCCGCCATTCGACGTTCAGGTGCACGGCGGAGTGGTCGAAGAGGTGCCGCAACGCGATCGGGCTCAGGGTCGCCCCGAAGTCGATCTCGTGGTCCCGGACCTCCGTGGAGGCGTACATCGGGGTTTCCACCCCGGTGGCCGCCCACTCGATGAGCCGGGCGATGGCCCGGGCGTTGT